>JAZNUP010000154.1:0-2975 GCA_045592385.1 Acutalibacteraceae bacterium | reverse complement strand
CCATATACACTACCATTGTCAGCACCCTGAGCTTTTCAAAAAAGAAAAGCTTTGAAACAATGCCGAAGACGGCGCAAAACCAGGCGCTGCAAAAGACGGTAATCCCATACGCAGGGCTTACGGAATACAGAGCATTGAGCGAGGTTGCCGTAGCCGTGCCTGCAAAAAGCAGAGGGATTGCCATATGGTCTGCAAGCCTTGCCACTCGCCTTGCCTCCCCCGCAGGCAAACCGTGATAGACGGCGGAGGATGCGTAAACTCCGATAAGCGTGAGGGAATAAACAATCCCCGAAAAAACGTCCCTGAAGCCGGCACCGTAAGTTTTAACTATTACCGCAATCAGCCCCGCAACGGCAAGTGCCGCTCCAACGGCGTGGGTAATGCAGTTGGCGAGGTCTGTTTTTTTATCATATTCAATTAACTTAACCTGTGAATTTACAACCATTTAAAACACCCAACAAAGTATATCACACTTTTTCGCCAAAATAAAGCTTAAAATATCAGCCAATATTTTTGCCAAGTGCCCGTGCAAGAGAATTTGCGGCGGTATTGAAATCCGTGTGGCGCGAGTTGCAGATTAAAGATTCAAACCCCGTTTTCATCATCCGGGACTCTGCGCACAGCCTTGCACACGCGGCGGCAAAGCAGACAGTATCAAGCCCCGACGGCAGAACTCCTTTAAAATCCTGCACGTTATCTGCACCGAAGCCCTTAACGCTGACCCCTTTTGCCGAAATAATGCCGTAAACTCCGTCAGGCGGTTTTACTAAAGGATAGGATATCACGGCAGATGAGTTATCGCACCTTCCGCTTATAACAAGCGTTGCACCGTATTCGCGCATAGCCTGCTGCGCGCAGGGTAAAAACTTCTGCGGATTTTTTGTGACCGCCTTGACGCCTGCCGCAACTTCAAGCAAATCGCACACTCTGTCAGCGAGCAACGCATCAGGGTCAATAAGCGATATACTCAGCCCCTGCGGCGGCACGGCTGCAGATTTAAGCAAAGCTAACGCACTGTCAAAAATCATATTCGCCGCAAAATCCGCACTGTAGTATTCACAAAATCCGTACCCCTCAGGCACCTTAAATTGCAACGGAGCAAGAATTCTCCCCTTGCATCCGCCTGCAACTGCGGCAATTCTTGTCCAATCCGCACTCCCGTTTTTCAGCGGCACAGGCACCGTGTAAAACCTCATTGCACCGCTGAGATTATGCACTCCCGCTTTGCTTTTTTCCGCAACTGTGCGCCGCCTGCCGAAACGTCGCTCCTTTGTAACTTCAAACGGACATAAAACAGCAAACACATTCTCACCTCCGAAAAAAGCTTATGTGCCGCACGGGGTGAAAATGTGTTTAAACAATTATATATCCTTTATATATCTTTAAAAATCAGTTGAAGCTCTTCATCGGTAAGCTCACGGCTTTCTCCCTCAGCGAGGGATTCATCAAGCTTCAGCGCGCCTATTGAAACTCTGCGCAGCTTCACAACCTTACTGCCGCAAGCGGCGGTCATACGCTTTACCTGATGATATTTGCCCTCTCTTATCCTGATTTCGGCGCAGGGCTCACCGTCCTTTTCAAAGGTTTTCACCTTTGCAGGAAGGCAAACCGTACCGTCGGAAAGCTCTATTCCGCCCTCAAGCCTTGCCACGTCCGCTTCGCTCAGGGGATTATCCAGCGTGGCAACATACGTTTTGTAAACGTGGTGGGAGGGTGAAAGCAAACGGTGAGCAAAATCACCGTCATCAGTGATAATCAGAAGACCCGTTGTGTCACGGTCAAGCCTGCCTGCAGGGAAAAGACTCCTACGGCGCAGACTGTCAGGCAAAAGGTCAACCACAGTCTGTTTTTTCGTATCGTTTGATGCGCTGATTACTCCCTCAGGCTTGTTGAGCATCACGTAAAGATGCTCCCTGATTTTAAAATCGTAGCCGTCCACCTCTATACGGTCAATATCCGTATCTATTGCGAGCTCTGCGCGCAGGGCAACCGCGCCGTTAACGCTAACGGCACCGTCCTTTATCAGCTTTCTTGCATCGCGCCTTGAAACGGAGCAGTTGAGGGATACAAGCTTATCCAGTCTTTGAGTAGGCATAAAATTCTCCGTGAATTCAAAAACAGGGGTGACTTGCGCCGCCCCTGTTTGAGGATTAAATGTTAAGTTAACTTATGCAAGCTCTGCAAAGTACTTGATTGTGCGAACCATCTGGCTGGTGTAGCTGTTTTCATTGTCATACCATGAAACAACCTGTACCTGATAGGTATCGTCGTCAATCTTAGCAACCATGGTCTGAGTAGCATCGAAGAGTGAGCCGTAACGCATACCGATAACGTCGGAGGAAACGAACTGCTCCTCGTTGTAACCGAAGGAAGCGGAAGCAGCAGCCTTCATAGCAGCGTTGATGCCGTCAACAGTGATGTCCTTGCCCTTAACAACAGCAACAAGGATTGTTGTTGAACCGGTGCAGGTGGGAACTCTCTGAGCGGAGCCGATAAGCTTGCCGTTGTGCTCGGGGATAACAAGGCCGATTGCCTTTGCAGCGCCTGTTGAGTTGGGAACGATGTTTGCAGCGCCTGCACGTGCACGGCGAAGGTCGCCCTTTCTGTGAGGACCGTCAAGGATCATCTGATCGCCTGTATATGCGTGAACGGTAGTCATGATACCGCTCTGGATTGCAGCGTAATCGTTAAGAGCCTTAGCCATGGGAGCAAGGCAGTTGGTGGT
Source organism: Acutalibacteraceae bacterium (assembly GCA_045592385.1). Taxonomy (GTDB): domain Bacteria; phylum Bacillota; class Clostridia; order Oscillospirales; family Acutalibacteraceae; genus CAG-177. Next base: position 250 of record JAZNUP010000154.1, on the reverse strand, counting down.
GCAGGAAGCAGCGGAGATGATGGTATCATCAGCGGTAAGAGTATCTTCGTTTACGCTGTAAACGATTGTGGGAAGGTCGTTGCCTGCGGGAGCAGAGATAACAACTTTCTTAGCGCCTGCATCAATGTGAGCCTGAGACTTTGCCTTGGAGCAGTAGAAGCCTGTGCACTCAAGAACTACGTCAACACCGATTTCGCCCCAGGGGAGCTCAGCAGCGTTAGCCATAGCGTAAATCTTAAGGGTCTTGCCG
>JAZNUP010000153.1:0-41216 GCA_045592385.1 Acutalibacteraceae bacterium | reverse complement strand
GTCTTCCTAAGACCGCTTGGCCTCCGACTTATTACTCTGTCGCCCTTCTTGATGCCGAGGGATTTGAAGTAATTGGCAGTCATTGCGGAGTGGCGGCTCATATCACCGAAGGTGAAGCGTCTTTCTGTGCCGTTGTTTGAGATGTGGAGCATTGCGGTTTTATCGGGGCATTTTTTTGCAAGCTCGTCAACAACGTCAAAAGCGAAGTTGAACTGATCGTCGTTCTTAAAGGAAATTCCGTTAAGAACACCGTTTTCGTCAACTGTGGTTTCAATGAATTTTGAATAAACGGGATTTGTGAGGTTTGCAAGGTCTACGTTTGTGGTGCTGGGAGTTTTGATCTCCTCAACATATTCGCTCATTTCGGATGAACCGTCGGGGGAGATTACGATAGCGTAAAATTCGCATTCTTCGCCGCCTACGGCAATTTCGTTATGAGGTACGGAGGAGTCGAAATAGATGCAGTCACCCTCGTTGAGGGTTTCTGTTCTGTCACCGATAATCATTTTAAGAGTGCCGCGGATAACGATGTTGATTTCCTGACCCGCATGGCAAACGCAATGGTAAGGGGGATTGAGAGCTTCCTCAGAGTAGGGGATAACAACTCTGAAAGGCTCAGCCATTTTTCCTTTGAAGAAGGGAGCAAGGCGGTTGTAAACAAAGCCCTCTCTTCTTGTTATGGGCATTCCCTCGCCTTTTCTGGTGAGAGTATACTCTGTAAGGCTGGGGCTGCTGCCCTCCATTATATCGGTAATTTCAACTGAGCATACCTGCGCAAGCTTGTAAATAAAAGTGAAGCTGAAATCTCTGCTGCCTGATTCGTAGTAGCAGTATTCTTCCTCGCTCATACCGATTTTTGCAGCCATTTCTGCCTGGGTATAACCCATATCCAGACGAAGTGCAATAATTCGCTGAGCAACCTCCATGATTTTGTTTTCTACTGAACCCTGACTGAAAGTTATCATTGTGCATTCTCCTTTCATAATATTTATGCCTCTTGGCTGTCAAAATAAAAAACGCCTCAAAGCACTTCAGCTTTGAGACGAATTAAAAATCCGCGGTACCACTCAAATTGCGTTAATAACGCCACCTCTGCAGGCTCTAACAAGCCTTAAGCCTTAACGCGGCCACACGGAAGCAGTCTACTTATCATAAAGATGTTGGGTGCTTCGGCTCAGAAGGGATAGCTTGGGTAAACCTCAATACCGGCTCACAGCACCCGCCGGCTCTCTGAAAAATCGGAAGACCTGCCTTCTTCGTCATTGCCTTTTATTGCAATAAATGATAACACCGAAAAAAGAATTTGTCAATAAATTTTTTGAAAAAGTCAAATTTTTCACAAATATGTAGCATTTGCAACAGATTATACGGTTTTACTGTGTTATACTAAAACCACAAAAGGAAAAACTTTAACAAAGAAAGGATGATATATATGTCGTCAGCATTGGCAGTAAGTAAAGAAAGTTTCCGTAAAGAAGTGCTCGAAAGCGAAAAAACCGTGTTGGTTGATTTTTGGGCAGCGTGGTGCGGTCCGTGCAGAATGCTCTCACCCGTGATTGATGAAATAGCCGCTGAGAATTCTGATATAAAGGTTGTAAAAATCAATGTGGATGAGCAGCCTGAATTGGCGCAGGAATTCAATGTTATGACAATTCCGTCGCTTCTCGTTTTTAAAAACGGAGAGTTAGTAAACCAGAGCGCAGGGGTAAAGCCCAAGCCGCTGATTCTTCAGATGGTAAAATAAATTTTATACCGTAAATAAAAAATAACCCGTCGTTTATGGGGCAATACTTAAATTGCAACCAATAAATGACGGGGTGATTTTTTGCAGTTCAATAAAGTAGAAATATGCGGCGTAAACACGTCGAAAATAAGGGTGCTCAAGGAAAGCGAAAAAATGCAGCTTCTTGAAAGGACGAGAGCGGGGGACAGGCTTGCCCGTGAGGAGCTTATAAAAGGAAATTTGCGCCTTGTGCTCAGTGTTATTCAGCGCTTTGCAAACAGAAGCGAAAATCCGGACGACCTGTTTCAGGTGGGGTGTATAGGGCTTATAAAAGCGATTGATAATTTTGATATTACTCTTCAGGTGAGATTCAGCACCTATGCCGTACCTATGATAATCGGCGAAATCCGCCGGTACCTCAGGGATAACAACCCCATAAGAGTCAGCCGTTCGGTGCGCGATACTGCTTACCACGCAATGCAGGCGCGCGAAAAGCTGATGAATAAGTATGAAAGGGAGCCAACGGCGCAGGAGATTGCGGATGAGCTTGATTGCTCCAGAGAAGAGGTTGTGATTGCGCTTGAGGCGATAGTTGAACCCGTTTCCCTGCACGAGCCCGTGTATTCCGACGGCGGTGATACAATTTATATAATGGACCAGCTCGGCAGTAATGAGAGTGATGAAAGCTGGCTTGATGAAATTCTATTCCGACAATCACTCAAAGAACTGAGCGACAGGGAAAAAAGAATACTCCACCTGCGTTTTCTCAAAGGAAAAACACAGATGGAGGTTGCAAAAGAAATCGGTATTTCTCAGGCTCAGGTATCCCGCCTTGAAAAAGGGGCAATTGAGCAGATAAAGAGTAAAAACCGTTAAAATACGGCGATTGTAAGCGCGAACAAAGTCTGCGCTATATAATAAGTTGAAAGTTCCACGGCAACAAGTCTGTTCTTGCTTTTGGTGGGAGTGAAATAAAGGAATGCGAGGCAGGTATCGCTTATGATAAAGAGTGCACTTGCGATTAATCCCAGAAGTGCGGCGAGGGTTTCGGTCTGAATATAAAGCTGAAGCGCCACGGCGGCTTTGTACCACAAGAAAGCATAGTAAACTCCTGCCAATGCCGCCATTGGAGCATTGATTTTGAATTTCAAAACTTTCATAATAACAGCGGAAATTGCGGCTACCGCAACTGCGAATATGAGCGGAATAAAGCTGAAAGAGCTGATGCGAAGGAAAGCTGCAAGGAAAAAGATATGCCCTATGAGAAAAGAAAGTGTGCCCATAGCAATGAGCTTCATTTTGAATTTAGGTGCAATTTCTTTGATGCCGAGCAGTACGTCGCCCTCAAGCCCGAACATCAGACCGAAGACAACAAGGCAGAAATAGTAATGGTCAATTCCCGTGTTGTAGCCGTAGCCTACTATGGATATTGACATAAATGCGAAGCTTGACAGAAACTTGAAAATCATTCCGTCAAAGGAGCGTCCTTTTCTGCGCATTACAACAGTTAAAACAGCAAAAACCAAAGTCGCGAAGGAGAGAAAATAAAGAAGCACGGGCATATGTTAACCTCCTTTATAATATTCCGAGATGCTCAAGAAGGATTTTTGCGCCTATAAGAATTAAAATTACACCGCCGGCGATTTCGGATTTACGTTTGAATTTAGCTCCGAAAACGTTTCCGATTTTTACGCCTGCCATACAGAGGACAAGGGTGACAACTCCGATAATTGCAACAGCGGCAAGAATGTGAATTTCCATTTTTGCGCACGCCATGGAAATGCCTACGGCGAGAGCATCTATGCTCGTTGCAACAGCCAGCACAAGCATGGTTGAAACTTTAAGCGAGTTGTCAGCCTTGTCCTCATCGCCTTTTATGGCTTCAACAATCATACTTATGCCTATTGCGGCAAGAAGAATGAAGGCTATCCAGTGGTCGAAACGTTCAATGTATCTTATAAAACTGTTGGCTAGCAGGTATCCGATAAGCGGCATAATTCCCTGAAAAACGCCGAAATAAAGACCAACGGTAAGTGCATATTTAAAATTCAGTTTTTGTGTTGCAAGTCCTTTGCATATGGAAACGGCAAAGGCATCCATTGCGAGTCCGAGAGAAAGAAGTAAAACATCTGCTAAATTCAAAAGAATCACCTTTTTTTATTTACATTCTTTATGTATAAATCTATCATTTTTTTCAGGAAAAGTAAAGATATTAGCAAAAAAACTTGCCTTTGCCGTCATATTTGTTTAAAATGGTTTTGATAAGTTAAAAACGGGAGGAATAAGAATGTCAAAAGTACTCGATTACCTTGATAACGTTCAGCGTTTAATCAGCCGTGTTGCCGAAGAACAGACGGCCAATATAGAGCAGGCAGCAAGGCTTGTGGCAGACGCTCTTGAAACCTCAAAGAATGTATACGCTTTCGGCACGGGTCATTCCCATATGCTTGCGGAGGAGCTCTTTTACAGAGCCGGTGGTCTTGTCAATATCCGTCCGATTTTTGAAACCTCACTTATGCTTCACGAATCTGCATCAAAAAGCACAAAGCTTGAAAGACTCTCAGATTACGGTGAAATTCTGTTTGACGAATACGGAATCTCTGAAGGAGATGTGCTTTTCCTCTTCTCCAATTCAGGCAGAAACGGTGTAAGCATTGATTTTGCTCTTCTTGCAAAAGAAAGAGGAGTTCATACCGTTGTCATTACCAATATGGAACACACCCTCAGCGGCGCATCCCGTCATCCGAGCGGAAAGAAGCTCTATGAACTTGCTGAAGTTGTTATTGATAACTGCGGCTGCCTCGGTGATGCCTGCATTGAAATCTCCGCTTTAGGCAGAAAGGTTTCTCCTACATCCACTGCAGTAGGAGCGGCAATCCTCAATTCCCTCACCGCTCAGGCCGTTGATTATATGATAGCTGACGGTTTCGAGCCTGAGGTGTTTGCAAGCAGTAATGTTGACGGCGGTGATGAAATTAACGACCGTTACCTTGAAAAGTATAAAAAGGAGATAAGAAGCTTATGATTTTTCCTTATCCCCGTCATCTTGAGGTTGTGCAGAGTGTTGCTTGCTGCGCAGCAGTTGCGGCAGAATGTGAGGAAAAGGCATTTGTTGAGCAGGTTTTCGGCGGTTTCGGAATCGTATGTGATGATAATGCTCAGCTTGTGCTGCGCACTGTAAAACGCAACAATGCCGCTCTTACCTACATAACTGAGTCGAATACAGTTACAAAGGAAAAGTATATTATCAATTCCTGCCGTGAGGGCGATAAAATAATTATCACAATAGAATATGCTTACCTCAACGGCCTTTATTACGCTCTGCTCTGCCTTTCTAAGCAGATTAAAGCAAAGGAGATAATTCTCGGTGTTATTGAAGATTATCCTCTTTTCTCTTGCAGAGGATTTATTGAGGGCTTTTACGGCAAACCGTGGAGTGCCGAAGAGCGCGAGGATATGCTTGTTGCAATGTCACGCAAGCGTATGAACACCTATTATTATGCTCCCAAGGACGACCCTTGGCACAGGGATAAATGGCGTGAGCTTTATCCGAAGGAGCAGTTTGATGCTCTCAGCCGCCTTGTGGGGCTTTGTAAGGAGCTTTTTATTGATTTCCATTATTGTATTGCCCCGGGGCTCAGTATGCGTTACACAAGCGAGGAGGACTATTCTGCGCTGTATGAGAAGCTTATGAGTCTTTATAAAGCGGGGGTACGCGGCTTTGGACTGTTGCTTGACGATATACCCGAAACTCTTTATTATGAAGAAGATAAACAACGCTTTGATTACGAAACCGTCAACGCTCATATTTACCTTGCAAACAGACTTTACAACGATTTGCAGAGCCTTGACTCATCCGTTACTCTTACGGTTTGCCCGTTGCAGTATCACGGCAAGGGAAACGAATATTTTATATCAAAGCTCGGCAGAGAAATTGACCCAAGAATTATGCTTTTCTGGACGGGATCAAACATCTGCTCGCAGGAGCTTACAGTGCCTGAAGCATTTACCTTTATTTCTTCTACAAACCATAAGCCGCTCTATTGGGATAACTTCCCCGTAAACGATGCCGAGATGTATCATGAAATGCATCTGGGCTTTCTCAGCGGAAGAGATAGCGGGCTTTACCGCTATTCTCAGGGTCTTATTTCCAATTGTATGGAGTATTGCGAATGCTCAAAAATCCCGCTTATGACCGTTGCCGATTATCTCTGGAATCCTGAAGCTTACAATGCAAGGGAATCGTGGGAGAATGCGCTTGCAGAAATACTCGGCGAAGAGGCAGAACTGTTTGAGTATTTTGCAGACAATCTTCTGTTTTCCTGCCTTAAGGTGGAGAATTCGCCGCTTTTCAATCAAAAAACAAACCTTGCAATGCAGAAACTCGGGGCAGGGGAAATTGAGCAGGCGATTCAGGTTATCAGCGAATATGCAGGCAATCTTTGCGCTTGCTGCGAAATGATTAAGAAGGGTGAAAGAAAGATTTACCGTGAGCTTTCACGTTGGGCTGATAAGCAGCTTGCGGCAAGCAGCCTGCTTAATAATGCGCTCGCGCTTGTGACGGGTGCTTCGGATATAACTGTGGCGCAGGTTGAAAAAGAGTTTGCGCAGTACAGACGGATTCCTGAGGTGCTTTATGATTTCTCATTTGTAGCGCTCATAGAAAGGTTGCTGAATTTTAATGAAAATTGAAAATAAAGCCCTGCGTGAGGCTTACGGATTACTGCGTAACCGTACTCCGCTCGGTGCATACAACTGCGGCAAGCTCTGCAACGCGGAATGCTGCAAAGGAAATGCTGATTGCGGAATGTGGCTGTTCCCTCACGAGAAAGAATTGTTTGTAAAGTCTGGTAACTTTACAGTAAAGAAAACTGAAGGCAATTTCGGGTATCCGATGATTGTTTGCAACGGAGAATGTGAGCGCGATGAAAGACCGCTTTCCTGCCGTATTTTTCCTCTTTTTCCTGCAATTGTTGAAGAAGACGGTGAGGAAAAAATACGGATTCTGCGTGACCCGCGAGCTTCGATGTGCCCGCTAATCCTTGATAAATCAAGGCTTGACCAGGCTTTTGTAAGAAACGTAAAGCTTGCAGGAGCATTTCTTGCGCAGGATGCGGAAATCAGGGAATATATGAAAAAGGTTACCGCTCAGATGCTTGAAATAATAGAGCTCAAAAAGCTTCTCGGTCAATAAGGTTTAAGACACAAAAAGAACCCTCCAATGTAAAGTGGTTAAGCTTTACGCTGGAGGGCTTTGCTTTGCGGTTATTGACTTTGTCAGGTGAGATAAGAGATGCTTTTGTTTATTCCTTTATCGTCGCGTTTTCCGTACCAGATTACAAGACGGCCATAGTCCGGCCAGGAATTTATATCGTTGCCGCCTATTTTCAGAGTTATGCTTTGATTATCGGGCGGCAATTTGCTTTTGTCAAAAATGTTTTCAAAGTACTTCGGCCAGTCGAAATTAAAACGGACGGTTTTATCGTTCTGTGCAGGAAGAACAAGGATGCTTTTCTGGTAAAGCAAAAGGTCTGAAAGCTCAGCTGAAAAATCCGGATAGTGTGACAGAATATATCCGCCGGCTTCTTCAAAAAATTCTTCACAGCCGTATGCTGAGCAGAGGAAGAGAGCTTCTTCAAACGACCAGTAGATATCGCCGAAGCGTTTATCGTCAAACGACATATTGCTTTTGCCCTCTAAAAAAGTGTCGATACTTGCGCAAACGTAGTCAAGCTGTTTTTTAATAAAGCTGCTTTTACTTTCAATCCATTCAAACAGATTCATATAGAAATCGTGGTATGTTATGCCGTGTGCTCTTCTCAGGTAAACGGCAATCATACGCAGCATTCCCATGCAGTGAAAGCTTTGCACGCAGGTCGAAAGCCTTATAGCCTTGCGCCAGTCTCTCCGGCTCATAGTGCTTGTTTCCACAACCAACTCTGAGCGTGAGCCGTAACGCGTATCATTAACTACCTTGCTGTGGTTCTGGCACAGATAGGAGCGTATTGTTTTGATTTTATAGCGTTGTGTGTACTCCTTTGAATACATAGGAGTGTTTGGCAGAAACTCACAGCGGTTTATATTGATTGAATAATGCTGACCCGCCTCGATTACGTCAAAAAGTCCGTTACAGAAGCTTTCCAACGTTTCACCCGGCAAACCGAGAATAATATCTGTATAGGTGTACATACCTGCGTTGCGGTATTTTTCCAGCAGATAGGAGAGATTGTCAACAGATATATTTTTTCTGCCGATTATTTCAAGCACTTCCTTGGACATACTTTGTACGGCTACCGAAATGCCTCTGTTGAGATTCTGAGTGTGCAGTTTCTGATTGATTCTGAAAACGTGCTCATCCTTATTCTTGGCGGCGGTTGTTTCAAATTTCTGAGGATAACCGTATTTCTTTTTAAGTTCAACTATATATTCTGCAATTTCTTCGTCTCTGTCTGCTATTCCGAAGTTTGAATCAGCGCAGATGCAGAAAGCTATTTTGTTTTTTGCAATCCATTCAAGGTCTTTTTTTATTCTTTCATAAGGAAAAAGTCTGAAGCTCTCTTTTCTGTCGCCCCAGCAGCAATAGATGCACTTGAAAGGGCAACCGCGGTTAGTTTCGATTATAGCGTCAAACTGTACTCCTGCATACTTTGGGTCGTTAATAATACTGTCAAACAGGCCCGAAGAGTAGGGGGAGGGGAAAAGACTTAAATCGCATATTGGCTCCGACGGTGTTTTGAATATTTCCGCGCCTTTTCGGAAAGAGATGTTTGCGATTTTATCCAATGCTTCGCCCTTCAGCATTTCATAAAAAGCCGTTTCGCCTTCGCCGTGAATAAGAATATCAATGAATCCGTAATTCTTCAGATATTCGGTATCGTCAGGAATCTGCGGACCGCCGAAAACGGTAATTGCTGAAGGGTATTTTTTCTTTATTTCCTCGGCAAGAGAGAGGTTGTATTCCACGTTCCACATATAGCAGGAGAAACCTACAATATAAGGATTGCTGATTCTTTTAACTGCTTCTTCAACGGGGTCTTTGGTGAAGATGAAATCGCAGAGGGTAAATCTACTGCATATTTCTTCGTGACTGAATGAATACGCGGCTATTGAACCTACTGCATACGGTAAAAAAAGAGAGCTTGAAAGTGAATTGTTCGGTTGCACAAAATATACATTCTTCATTTCAAGTCTCTCCTTACTTTATTTGATTTCTTCGTTTTTTCTTATAGTCTTTTTGTTTCGTCTGCCGTACCAGATAATCCGGCGCGCATAACCTTCCCAGTCATCGGGTACGTTTTCTGCAAAGAATCTGAATGTTGAGGGCTTTTCGATAAGCTCAGGCTCCTGATTGGAGAATATACCGTCAAAGTATGAGCGCCAATCATAGCGGAAATCCAGCTCGGAATTATTAACTCCGGGTACTACAATCATATTCTTCTGATAAAGCAGAAGGTCATTTAGGAGCTGCGGCTCAACATTGTATTGAGCAATGAAATCCATAGCCTCTTCATAGAATTCGTCAAGCTTGTAAATATAATCAAGCAGCATAGCTTCCTCGTAAGGCCAGGTGATGTCACCGAATATGGGGTTGATGTATGAAACGTCAGCCACACCTTCTGAGGTGGATTCTATGCAGCGGCTTATCCTCTGAAGCGTTGTGCCGATAACGCCGTTGCTCTTTGAAAAATGCTCTGTCAGTGATTCGTAAAAATCGTAGTAGGAAACGCCGAGTGAATTATGCAGATATATTGCAAAATACTGGAGCAGGCCGTGGCAGTGCATACTCTGAATGCAGGCAGAAAAGACACTTGCCTTTACAAGCTCATCAGCGGTCATTGTAGAGGTTTCAACGATGTATTCAAGTCCTCCCGCAAAAACAGCATTGGATATTTTGCAGTGGTTGATATTGAGCTTGTTTATAGCGGTTTTAATGCCGAATTTTTCCATATACGCTTTATCGGAAAGCGTGGAGTTGGGGTAAACCTCGCAGCGGAAAACGTTAATGGAATCGTGCTGACCTCTTTCGAGCAATTCGCATATTCCTTTTGAAAAGCTTTCAAGCGTTTCACCGGGCAGGCCGAGAATAAGCTCCGTATAGGTGGGGATATCTGCCTTATGGTATAACTCAAGTTGTTCGGAGAGTTTGTCTTTATTCATATTCTTACGTGAGATATTTTTGAGTACCTCTTCGGACATACTCTGAAAAGCGAGGGAAACTCCCTTACTCATTCCTACGTCGTTAAACAACTTGTTGATTCTGAAAATTCTGTCAGTTTTATCCTTGGCAAAGCAGGCGCCGAATTTATCGGGGAAGCCGTTTTTGTTCTTCAAATCAACGGCAAACTGAGCAATTTCCTCATCTCGTTCAAAAAGACCGAAGTTGGAATCAACGCACATACAGTAAGAAATCCTGTGGTCTGAAATCCATTCAAGATCTTTCTTCACGCGCTCAAGAGGGAATTTGCGCATAGGTATATCGTATTCGCACCAATCGCAGAAAGAGCAGTGATAGGGACAGCCTCTGTTGGTTTCGAGCTGAGCGTTGAATTCGATATTTTCGGGCACAAGGCACAGCTTATCAAAAATTCCTGTAAGGTACGGTGAGGGATAATCCTCAACCCCTTCGTACTTATCTTCATTTTTTATGATATTGCCGTTTTTATCTCTGTAACCGATGTTGCACACCTGAGATAAATCTCCGCCGTTATTAAAAGCACGCAGAGTGTTAAGCAGAGGGATTTCTCCTTCGCCGTATATCAGTAGGTCAATGAAGCTGTACTTCTCAAGGAATTCGGTGTTTCTCGCTATCTGGTGACCGCCGAAAAGAATAATACACTCGGGGTAGAGCTTCTTTATGGCTTCAGCGATTTTTAAGTTGTAATTATAATTCCAGAAATAGTTGGAAAATCCCACCAAAAACGGATTGCTTATGCAGCCCAGAACGTCATCCACGGGGTCTTCCTTGAAGAAAATACCCGCAACATCGTGAGTTTTATTTATATCCTCAAACTGCATTACGTAGGAGGATAACACACCTACCGCGTAGGGGAAATAGATGGAATTTCCAAGCAGGGTGTTGGGCTGAATAAAATAGATTTTTTTCTTTTCCAAAGGTTTCACCACGAATCTGTTAATTGAGATAGTTGATTTTTGTAATGATATTCTGACCGCCTTTTCGTCCGAACCAGATTACTCTTTTTGCGTATTCTTCAAGGTCAGACGGGATATCGGAAGAATCAAGACGTATTTTGTTATTCTTTTTGATAAGAGGGGAGTATTTGTTGGAGTAGACTGAGTCAAAATAAGGGAACCAGTCGTAGTTGAACTCCAGTATATCGGGCTTGTGCAAAGGATTCTTAACAACCGCCCTCTGATATTGCAACAAATCTGCAAGCAGCTCATCGTCGTCAAAAAACGGAGCAATAAAGGGCATTATTTCGTTGTAGAAGCAGTCGAACTGATTTACGGCTTTTAAAAATGCCGCTTCATCAAGAGGCCAGGTCAAAGAACCGAAATCGGGCTCAATGCTGGTAAGGGAGCCTTTGTTCTGCAATACTTCTTCATACTTGTTTTTCAGCCAAAGATAAATTCTGCCGCAAACGGTATCGGGATTTTCCTGAGCCCATTCAATAAGCGAAGAGTAAAAATCTGTATAAAGAATTCCGTTCTCACAGAAAAGATAAATTGCAATTGCCTGAAGCAGGCCGAGATTATGAAACGCGCGTACGAAAACCGAGAGAATATTGCATTTTATCCACATATTTTCAGGCATCGACGATGTGGAAACAACAATTCTGGAAATTTCGGATATTTCGTCAGGCTTTGGTACTATATGATACTGATGCAACTCGGTGAGCGCATATTTTATAGAGTGCTTTTTAATATATTCCGGGTCATTCATAATGGAATTTACAAGCAATTCGCAGTTGAAGAAATTGATGGACATATGCTGACCGGCCTGCAGTAATTGCTCAATACCGTCCCTGAAGCTTTCGTAGGTTTCGCCGGGAAGACCGATGATTATTTCGGAATAAGCCGATATGCCGTTCTGATTATAAAGCGACATAAGCTTTTTAAAGGATGATAAGGGCATATTTTTGCGGTAAATATTATCAAGCACATTTTGGTGCATTGATTGGAAAGAGAGTGTTGCGCCCTTGCTCATACCCGATTTGTTGAGCTTCTGAGTTATGTCAAAAACTGTTTCGGGGTTGTTTTTGGAGTAGGTTGCCTGGAATTTCTGGGGATAGCCCGTTTCGTTATGCTTTTTGATAAGATAATCCACTATTTCCAGGTCTCTTTCAAACAGACCGAAGTTGGCATCTGCACAATAGCAGTATTCGATCTTGTTCTCCGCCATCCAGTCAATTTCATCCCGTACGGTCTGCATATCGTACATTTTGAGTTTTGATTTGATGTTTCCCCAATCGCAAAAGGCGCATTTGTTGGGGCAGCCTCGATTTGTTTCAAGGATTGCGGAGAACGCGAGGTTTTCGCTTTTTACAAGAGAATCAAAGTATCCTGCAACGTAGGGCGAAACTCTGTCAGCAATCTGCGAATCGGTTACGGGAGTTTTTTTGAATCCGTCAGCGGTGCGGTAAATAAGATTAGGCACGCTGCTGATTTCTTCCTTGCCGCACAGATAAAGAAGAAGCTTGCGGAAGCTTTCTTCACCCTCTCCTGTAAGAATATAATCAGCAAAACTGCTTTCGGATGTATCGGAATTTTCTGTAATCTGATGTCCGCCAAAGACGGTGATACAGTTGGGGAAAGCTTTTTTGACAGCCTTTGCCAGAGCTTTGTTGTACTCGTAGTTCCAGATGTAGCAAGAGAATCCTACAACAAAAGGTGATTCCATACCTGAAACAACACTTTCCACATCTTCTTTTTTATAAATAAAGCCCTTGAAATTGTAGGTGCTTCTGATACGCTCATCGGTGAATGAATAGGCAATAAGCGAGCCTGCAGCATAAGGGAAATAGATAGAATTGCCGTATTGTGAGTTGGGCTGTGACATATATATGTTTTTCAGGTTTATCACCACACTTTGTCATTAGATAATAAATAAATCAGATTTTATCAATGCGGTTAGGCGCACTTGAATACATCATTCTGCTGTTTCTGCGTCCGTACCATATTATTTCACGGGCATATTCAACCCAATCGTCAGTTGCAAAAACGGTTGAAAATCTGTATTTCACATCAACTTTTTTGAGTGGAGTGCAGGCGTTTCTGAGAATGGAGCCGAAATACTCCGCAAAGTCATACTCATACTCTGCCTCATAATTGTTGATGCAGGGTCTCAAAACAACCGCTTTCTGATAGGCCATAAGCTGGCTGAGTATATTTTCGTCAGTAACATAGCGTTTGAGGAAGGAGGTCATTTCTTCATAAAAGGTATCGGAATGATAAAGGCAGAGCAAAAATACCGCTTCTTCTAATGGATAGGTTATTTTGCCGAAGATATCATTCTGATATGTGAGACCGCCTTTGCCGTCCACAAAATTGCGTAAAACAGAGGAAACCTGCCTGAATACATCTTTGCAGAAAATGCTTTCATTCTCAATGAACTCAAACAGTCGGGAGTAAAAATCGTAATAGGAAATCCCAAGCTCGTGGCGTATGTACATTGCCGCACACTGCATTATGCCGAAATGGTGCATACTTTGCACGCAGGTGGAAAATTCATTTGCTCTTATCCAATCTTCCACGCTGAGGGTTTCGGTGCCGACTATTATTGTTGAAAAGCCTGAGAGAACGTCGTCCATACTCTCGCAGTGGTACTGATTGAGCGAGGTGGAAACGGTTTTGATTTTGAATTTTTCAATATATTCAGGCGAGCTTAAGGTTGAGTTGGGGAGAAGCTCGCAGTAGTAAGCGCTTACGGAGCTGTGTTGACCGAGTTCAAGTATTTCACAAAGTCCGTGCGTGAAGGTTTCATAGGTTTCACCGGGTAAACCGAGAATAAGCTCGGTGTAGGTAGAAATGCCTGCATCTCTGTAACGCGCAATCTGCTTTGAGTATTCTTCTTTGCTTATATTTGCTCTGCCGACGTTTTCGAGCACGGCAGGGGAGAGACTCTGAAGAGCGAGGGTTGCGCCCTTACCTATTCCGTGGTCGGCAAGCATTTTGTTTATGCGGAAAACACGGTCCTGCTCGCATTTTGCATAGGATACCTGAAGTCTGTTCGGGTAGCCGTTGGTTTCTTTTAATTCAACGAGCTTCTGTGCGATTATTTCATCGCGCTCAAACATTCCGAAGTTGGCGTCAACGCAGTAAACGAACTCCATTTTATGCTCAGACATCCACTCAAGCTCTGCCATAACCTTTTCCAGAGGGAAAAGCCTGACTTTTGAGTTGAGCTCACCCCAATCGCAGTAGCAGCAGTTGTAGGGGCAGCCTCTGTTTGTTTCAAGCACGCAGGAAAAACGGTGTTCGCTGTCTTTTATAATATCGTCAAAAACACCCGTAAGATAGGGTGAAGGATAATCGGAAATGGTGATTTTTGTTTCTTGGGTCTGAACGGCTTTTCCGTCAGGCAATCTGTATGAAATATTGGGGATTTCAGAAAAATCCGAACCGTCAATAAGGGCCAGCAAAACATCCCTGAAGGATTCTTCACCCTTGCGGTGGCTGAGAAGATCAATGAAGGGATAGTCCTCAAGGTAACGTGTGGTGGGCGGAACGTGATGACCGCCGAATTGAATCACACAATCGGGGTAAGCTTCCTTGAGCTTCTGAGCGTATACAAGGTTGTAATTGTAATTCCATATTGAATTTGAAAAGCCCACAAAGGCGGGATTGTCAAGGCTACGGATGCTTTCGTCAACATCCTCAAGGCTGTAAATAATCCTTTTAAGCTCATAGGCATCTTTTATGCGTTCGTCGTTAAACGCAAAAGCTGCAAGCATACCAACGGCATACGGTAAATAATAAGTATTGCCGTACAGACAGCCTGCCTGGACAAGATAGATGTTCTTTTTGTTCATAGCAAATCACCGTAATCAGTTCACTTATAAATCTCGAGTTTAAGAACCCTGCTGTTCAATTCAGGGAACGTTTTTTCTGTGAAGTTCAAAAAATCAGAATATGAAACCTCCGGCTTGAGAAATACCAGAAGGTATCCTCCGGCGCCTGCGCCGCATATAGATACTGCCTGAGCAACAGGAGTGCAGGCATTGATCATTGAATCGATTCTTTCGTTTGTAACGGCGGGGGAAACCTTTTTCAGAAGCTGCATATGGCGGTTTATACAACGGAAAAAAACCTCGGCATTGTCAGATTTCACCGAGCTGACAAGTGCTCGGTTGAGAGCTTTCATTTCCTCGTACGCAAGGAGTGCCTCAGGGTTGCCGTAAAGGTAACGGTTTACAACGTCGTTTACAACAAATCTGCCGAAATGGCGTTGACCTGTTGGCAGAAGCACTGCTTTTTCAGCGAAAACGGTATGCAGATTATCAGCAAGCTCAATGCTGCTCACGTTTAATTCCTGGTGTAAACCGGGGACGGAAGAAACAAGCTTTATCCCCGGGTAAAGACCGCCAGCCTGGTCCTGCCAGCCGCCGCCTGTTTTCATAAGCTGCTCTGCAACGAAGACCATTTGAGCAATACTGCCGTTTGAGTAATCAAGGCAAAACATATCCGAAAAAGCCTTGAAGCAAGCGGCGAGCAGAATGCTGCTTGTTCCGAGCCCTGAGCCTTTATCAATTATTGAAACCTGTGTGCTCAGACGCAGTCCGCAGGGGAGTTGGCTTGAATCGGTAATACCGATTGTTTCAAGCACAGCTTTGTGGAGATTGAAATCCGAAAAATCATCGTATATATTACTGCGGTTAAAGTCGAAAACCGTTTCGTGACTGTCGCTTATAAAGGTTACGGTTTTATCCTTTACACATTCGAGCGTTACTTTGATGGGCAGAGTATTGTCAACGGTTACTGCCGCGTTTATAACCTCGCCGCCGTTATCCGTGCAGTAGGGCATAGCATCCGTCCAGGTGCCGCAGAGATTTATGCGAACCGGCATTGAAATCTCAACGCAATCAGTAACGGGGTGCAACCGAGAAAGAGGAGAGCGTTGGGCAAAGAAACCTGACACAAGGTCTTTGCGGATTTTAAGATATTCCTCGTTTGGAGTGCTCTTTATAAAGTCGGTAATATACTGCCTGTGGTTGTAGAAAAAATCAAAATCGGCATTTTCCGTGCAGTAGCTTAAACTGTATTTTTCTTCATCTGCATCTGAAAGAAATTTATCAAGCGAGTCGAAAAAACTTTTCCCTTTGTAGAATCTCGGAATGTCCCACAGCTGAACTTCGCCAACTCTGTTCTTGGGGTTTTCATCCAATTCTGTAATAACGGTAACGAAGCTTCCGTCGTTGATTTTTATTCCGCTTACAGATTTATAATCCGGAATAGTGACGGCACGGTTAAACATTATATCGCTTATGATGCAATTTGAGCCGATTTTTGAATTATGCTCAATTAATGCCGAGTCGAGTACTGTTTTACTGCCGATGGATACGTTGCTGCCGATATAGCTGTTTATTAGAAGATACGGCGACTTATCCGAAAGGGAAAATACGTTATCAATTAACTGTCTGCTTGTTCCGAAGTGCATAAAATTTTGTCCGTCAGGAACACATATTTTTAATTTAAAACCGCGAAGTACGCCGTAAAGCATTTCTTTTAATTTAAGATGCCCTGCGTTTGCGGTTTCGTGCTTGAAATATTCATCTGCATTTAGCTCTTTGCTGAGTAAGGGCAGAATATCTGAATAGAAATTAAGCTCTGTTTTGGTTTCTTTTATAAAATCAAGAATATTCAGTTCCTCCGTGAGCGTGAAAAACTTCTCAACAAAAGCGTCACACAGAAAGACCATACCCGTATCAACAGTGAAATCCTCACTGCCGCCTGAATATTTTCTGAGAGCATCTGCGTTGTATTTGTGAAGGAAATGAAGCATTTCGCCGTTGCTGTCAGCAAACATCACTCCGTGATTTACGGCAGTGGATATATCGCTTTTCATACCGAAGCCGACGTTACACTCAAAATCAGCATTGATTCCTTCGGTGTTTACAAGAATGTCACTGCAGCAGATGAGCACGCCCTTGCTGAAGGATTCTGAAAGCTGTGCAGTGTTTGAAATTATATGCTCCAGAAGGGTTACGGGTTTGCCGTCACGCAAAGACTGCGCAAAAGCTTTTCCCTTAACGGCACAGCAGAGGGTTCTTTTTGAAAAGCCTCCCGAGTTTATCACGATAAGCTTTTGGCTTTTTTTATAGTATCGGTTAACCGCGTTGAGTACTGCACCGCCCGAACCTATTCTGCCACCGATTTCATCGTCTGAAATCACTTGTATGTTTGCGAAGGGCAGAGCCAACTCGGCAATAAGCTTTAAGCACAGCTTCTTTTGCGCAGCTGTGCCTACTGTGAGAACTATTATTGCGTCGCTGGTTAAGTTCATTTTTGCTCCTATAAATCAAATCTTATTTTGATGCCGGTAAGAATAAACCTGATAGCTATCGAACAAAGGGTGCGGAAATTGAAGCTGGTCTTACCGCATTTTCGGCTTTGATATACCGTAGGGATTTCCTCGTATTCTTCACCTGCATAAAGGGGCTTGAGCGTGTATTCATACAGAAAAACTTCAGGGTTATCAAAATTGAGCTTTTTGTATATTTCGACGGGGTAAATCTGATAGATCGAAAACGGATCGTAAACTTTCTGGTTAAAGAGAACGGTAATAATCCTGTTCATGGTTTTGCTGCAAAAAGCGTGGAATGCTCCGTAGCCGATAACGGTTGATTCAGGCATCCACTTGGCGGCGCAGATGATGCGCTGCGGATGCTGTTTTGCTTTATTTATAAACGTGGAAAGGTCACGGGCATCCATCTCATTGTCTGCCACCATAATCACAAAATGTGAGGTTTTGACCATCGGGGGAAGCTCTGCAACGCAAAGCTGAGCGCTGGGGGCTTTTTGCACGTAAATATCTATTTTGCTGTCAGATTGCATAAGCTCCTGAGCGACTGCATAACTTGCGCAGGTTTCGCTTTTGGCAACTATCGTGATTTTTTCAAGATCATCGTCGTTGCAGTTGCTTTTTATATCTGAAATTGTCTGCCTTAGCAAATCAGTTTCCTTATTTGCAAGTACAAAAACTGTTAAAGCCGTGAAGTTCATATTATACCAATTCACCTATTGTCGTAATTATTTTGCTCCATATTGTCTGCTGCATTTCCTGGAATAATGACTGAGTAATCATAATCCACGCGGCAAGAGCGGAGATTGTTATATAGGGGTGAGCTTTGAACCACCCCGTAATCTTACCGAGAGCTGCTGTGGCGTTCTCTTTGTCAAGGCAGTATATTGCAGCAAGAGTAAGCACGGCAAGCAAGTTGATTGAGGTAAAGCTTTCTGCGTAATCAAACACGAAAGCGCCTGCAATCATCGCCGCATAAACGATTGCAAAGCAAACGATAAATCCGTAGCGTCTGCCTGAAGCTTTTGCGTTCAGGTAATTTTTAAAGAAAACTGCGGTTATTGCAATAAAGGGAATATTCGCAACTAAAAAGCGGGGGAGATGATAGCTCGGCGAGATTGATAATGTTGCGAAATCAAAAGAGCGGATAAGGTTTGATACGTTGGTAAGATTTTTATTGAGCATCCACGCTCCAACGCAAACCGCAACCAGAATAACGTAAAAAGCAACGGTGAGCAGGATGCTTTTTTTGCTCTTTTTAACGGCAGCAGATTTGCCGAGATTGCAATCGGAGAGAATGCATACGTAGGCTGTAAGCGGAATGCAGCTCCATACCGCGTTGGGGCAAACGAAAACCGCAGCGCAGGAGAAAACGATAACAAGCAGCCTTTTGAGAATGGCGGATTCGGTAGTAACGGTGCAGTAAATAACGAGCGCCATAACGGCGAGGACTACTGTGTGCGCAAGGCTGAGGAATGAGTGCTTGAAAATGGGGTCAAGGAAAAACAACAACGCAATAAAGATTGTAACGCCGCCGTCGGATGTGAGTTTTGATACAACAAAAGCGCACACAACGGAGAATAAAACAAGCGAAGCGAAGTTTATGATATTTGCAGGCACAAAGCTTATATCAAGGTTGTTGATGTTAATTCCCAGAGTCATTTCGGGAACGTATACTATACACCTGAAAAGTATAATCAAAAGATATACAATGAAGTTTGTTTTTGTTTTAGATAAAGTCTTTTCCATATTTCAGCTCCTGTTTTTTCAGTCACATTATAAAATGACAACCGATAAGAAGTAAATTGCGATGCAAGCCGCAACGATTACGTGGCTTTTAATCCATTCAAAAGCTTTTTTGAATGTGCCCATAACTGCGGGATTGCTTTGTGCCACAAAGAAAATCACCAAAGCCATCTGAACGAAAAGGTTGTTGTAAAAATACTTGCTGGATTCCCACGAGAAGATGAAAGGCGGAATGAACGCAACGGGGGAGACAGCGCACAGGAAGAAAATGAACTTCTGGAACTTGTTGTCTGAAGCCTTGATGCATTTTCTCCAGAAGATGCTTGTAAGGATGTAGGTGGGAATAAAGAGGAAAACTATATCAAGCAAGCTAACTATTCTGTTGTTCCAATCGTGGAAATAGGTCTGGAAAGACATTTTTGCAACTTCTTTAACGTCATTGAAGTAGTCGAAAAGCCAATCCGTAAGGAAAGCGTTGTATATCCTTTCGGGCAGAACACCGTCGTATCTTGCAAAATAAAAATCAACAAGCTCATTCGGGGTTGCAAAACCGAGTTGTTTTTCGGAAGCTACGGAATACAGACCCAAAGCTATCATCGCAAGATAGGAAACGGCGCAGACTAAACCGTTTTTTACTGAATAGTGGTTGGAATAAAAGTTGTAGAGCAGAATTATTGCAAGAAGAATCATGCTCGTAAAAAGGAAAACGGGGTTTACGAGCGTTGCAATCACGCAAAGAACGGGAACGAGCCATATTGCGTACTTTCTGTCGGCAAGAAAAACACCGAACAGTGCAAGAGCCCAGGTGAGTTTATCCAACTTAACGTCAACGTAATATTGAGTAAATCCTGCGGGGCAAAGGCAAATTAAAACGGAAAATGCGGCAACAATGAAGAAATGCTCGGGGTTGTCTTTGGTTTTGGAAAGAGCTTTGCCGATACACAGTGAAGCTGCAATCATCAGCAGGAAAGCAAAGAAAACAGCAACGTATTCGGTAAGCTGGTCAGAAATAGAGTCAAAAAACCAGCTCAGCACTTCACCCACCAATCCGCGGGCAACGAAGCCGTGGTCATAGGTGTAGAGATAGTGGATAAGATAGTAACCTGCCGATGGCACGGTGCGGCCCTGAAGGATGATTGATACCAGGTATCCGCCAAGCCCTGCAAACGGAATGAGATAACATAAAAAAGTTGCAAGCTTCTTGTGCTTTTCGGTGAAAAGTGTAAACTTGGTTGTGTTTTGTAAATTCATAAAAACTACCTTCACATATGTTAATGTAATCGGTTCAACGAAAGAAAAAAGATATAAGACACCGATTAACAATCATATTATCACATTCATAAAGAAATGTCTATAACTTATATAAAAAAAGAATACATTTAATATTGCTCAAATTGTGTAACTGTTAGCACGCATAAAATCAACTAAAAAGCATTCTTGTTTTGTTAAAAAAACAGGCTGAAAGACCGAGTTTTTGATGCGCAAAGTGTAAAGTGACTATACTTTACAAATCGAAATAAAGAGAGAGCTGTATTGGGAGCTTTGCTCACGGATAACCATAATTTCAAAGACTCGTACAGCGGTTTAAATGACGGCTGAAAAATACTCATCCGTTTGGATAAACCCTTGATAAATAAAGAAAAAACGTTTTTATCAGTGCTTGATAAAAACAGAGCTGTTTTCCTAAACCGGTGTGAAATTATATAAAGATTACTAAGGGGAATTCTTAGCAAAAAAGCGAAGAAAAATCCTCCAAGCGTGTAAAGCTGAAAAGGTTTACACGCTTGGAGGATAAGCCCTTGTCAAGAAGGGACAAAGAGCCGGCTTTTTTATCTGTTAATTCAATGTAAAAAGGCATCAGAAACCTCGCCACTGATATTTTTTCAGGTCAACTCTGCCTTCGTTGTCAGTTTCAACCCCTTCGCTTCGCAGTAGGTCGCCTTGAGCGTTTTTGCCGCCGAAAGCAAAGCTGCCCGAGGTGTAGCCCTCCCTGTTTACAACTCTGTGGCAGGGGATTATCATCGGCTCGGGATTCACGTGAAGAGCGTATCCCACCACTCTCGCCAGTCTCGGGTTGCCTGCAAGGGTGGCAATCTGCCCGTAAGTAGCAACCTTTCCCTTCGGAATTCTTCTTACAATGTCATATATTAATTGGAAAGTGTTCTTATTTTCCATAGAGAAAAAACTCCTTTTAATTTTTATTTGACTTTTTATAATAATTATAGTAACATAATTAATATGTACGGCGCAAGTGTAAAATTTTCTTTTCTGACTACACGGTCGGGGGTGATAGAATATGTTTACTTATGATTATGTTATATGGGATTGGAACGGCACTTTGCTTGATGATATTTCCGCTTCGCTAAACAGTGTAAACGATATGCTTGCCTTGCGCGGTATGCCGCCAATCGGTGTTGAGCGTTACCGTGAATGTATAGGAACGCCTATCAGATGCTTTTATGAGCAGGTGTTTGATATGGAAAAGGAGGATTATCCCCGTTTGCTTGCTGAGTATCATGCAGGGTATGCCCGTCATCTGATTAATTGCTCAATAGGCAAAGGTGCGGTTGACGCGCTCGAGTTTTTTGCCTCTCAGGGAAGTGTTCAGGTGATTATTTCCTCCTGTGAGCAGAATCAGCTTCTCAGCGGCGTGGCTAGCTATGGCGTGAGCGGTTATTTTGATGCCGTGCTTGGTGCAAGTGACTTTCTCGCAGCCGAAAAAGTTGAACGTGCGCAGAAATATTTGGCTGAAAAATCGAAAAAAAGTGACCCCAAAATCCTTGTAATCGGCGATTTGCTCCACGATTTTGAGCTTGCAAATGCGGTTTCTGCCCACTGTGTAATCACAAAATCAGGGCATGAGGACTGGGGCAGGCTGGCAGAATCAGGCGTTGATACAGTGAATGATTTAACAGAACTGGTCGAATTTATTGCCAAAAAACAGCAAAATCAGGACTAAAAACGGTAATTTATGGCGCTTTTGTTGTTGTTCATAATTTGTTCACATTTAATTTACAAACTGTTAAAAATGTGACATCTTTTGCACAACAACTTATAATTATATTAATAGCGTAAAATATGCGCAAAGTGTTTGTGGTGTTAACATTTTGCGTGCTCCACCCGGCCGAAAGGCCGCGTAAATCTAATGGAGGTGTCTTTTATGAAAAAAGCAAAACGCATTCTTGCTCTGCTTCTTGCAGTAGTACTGATTGCAACGGGTTCATCCGTAACCACCTTCGCTATGAAGTATGACTACAAAACTCCGCTCGCTGTTGTTAAAAACGGTCACACAACGGATATGTATTACTTCTCAGCAGAGCAGGGCGGTACTTACGTTATGGACCTTATCGATGATCTCCTGCCCACTCTTAATGATGGTATGGATATGAGAATCAACTATTCGATTCTTATTGACAAAACCATCGCTTTCGGTCAGGGTTATGACGGCTTCCTTTCATCAGTTTATGATCTTTGGAACGCTAACATCATCGGTATCGCTAAGACTCTTAACCTTGCAGGTGACCTTGAAAGACTTGTGGTTAACGCATCCACTTGTAGAGACTATACAAGGAGAGGTCACGCCACAATTGCTGACATCAACTGCATCTACAACCTTCTCCTCTTCCTTAAGGAGAATGACATTGTTCTTGCAAACCTTGTAAATGACTCATTTGACTTCGGTCTTCTCGGCTCTGAGGGCACAATCGCTCTTGACGTTATCCCTGCTGAGCTTGAAAACATCGGCCCCTTCCTTACCCAGACTGTTTGGGAACTCCTTGCAGGCTTGGCCGGTAAGACTGATGAAGAAATCGCAGCAGCTGCTGCAGCACAGTCCTGGGATATTGACGCTCTTCTTCAGGATATGATCAACTTCCTCATCGGTGATCTTCTTCCCGGCGTTGCAATTTCAATTGACCTTAAGACTGCAAGCCTCTATGACGTAGTTAACAGCCTTATTGATGCTCTTCTCGGCGATATGCTTGCTCCTATGCTTACCGAAGTTATTGCTGAGGCTTGTGATATCGTAGCTACTCCGGAGTATCCTATGGGTAACCCCGATGATATCAACAACGAAACCCTCGTTATGATCTGCGGTATCGTTGAAGACCTTGTTGGCGCATACGTTGAGCCTCCCGTATACGAAGGCGACGCAGCAATATATCCCATTGCAAAGATTAACAAACTCCTCACCTGGTTCCTTGCAGAAGGCGGTATGAGCGCATTCATCGTTATTGATGATAACGGTATCGCTATCACTGATAACTTTATGTCCCTTCTTACTGATATTTCCAGACTTGCTATCCCCCTTGTTTATAACCTTGGTATGGATGACCTTCCTCAGAGTGAAATCTACACTCAGGATCAGCTCAACATCCCTGAAGGCCAGCCCGGCTACATCAGCCAGGATGCAGTTTGGGGTCAGCTTATCAAGATTGTTCTTTCCTCAATTACTGACGGTTACTATTGCCCCCCCGAGGCTGATACCATTGTTGAAGTAGGCTCCTACGCTCTTGCTTCACTTTGCGCAAGAATTCTTCCCGAAAGAAACTTCTTTGATCAGCTTGATGCAAACTATGCAGAAGGCACTTATTATGATTACAACGGCGAAGTTGTTGAGCCTCTTCCCTTTGAAACTCAGTACTCCACCAAGTGCAAGGTAGACGGCGCTCAGGTTACCAGAACCTACACCGTTCCCCTTGCAGCAATCCAGATGGGTTATGAAATCGGTATCTTCTTCCTTGACGGTATGGTTGACTGTGACTTCACTCAGGTTACAGCTACCGGTATGCAGGGCTTCGAGCAGTTCCTCAAGACTCTTGTTGACTGGGTTCTTACAAGATACGCACCCATCATCGGTGACTCCTTCAACATCACCACCAACTATCCCAACGCTTCTGATGTATGGCTTATGATTGACGAAGTTATCTTCTCACTCATTCCCGCATCATGGCTTCCCGCAACAGTAGAATCCACCTTCGGCGGCGCTGTTTCACAGCCTGTTAAGTGCGCACTTGACCTTATCTGCAACTGGCTTCTTGATTCAGTTCTTAACCTTAACCTTCAGAAGCTTCTCAGCCTTCTCAGAGTTAACCCCACCGGTGAACTTAATGATCCCTTCCTTCAGGTTCTCCTCAGAATTATCGACCGTGTATTCTACATCGTATTCGGTAACAATGGTTGTCTTCTCCCCTCAGATCAGGCCACAAGAAACCCCTTCAACACCAACACTACAGTTACCTCCATCGGCGGTCTTCTCTCCTTCGGCGGCGGTAGCTACAAAGGCAACGTCACAGAACTTGCAACTCTTGGCCAGGTAGTTTACTACCTCCTCAATAACCTTTACAACAACAGAGTATCCATCTGTGAAACTCTCTTCCCGCTTCTTCTTAGTACAAATTATGTTCCAAAGTACCGTGATACAGTTTCCAACCCCGCTTCCGGTACTCTCGCTCCCGGTCAGATTTCTGTTGCAATGCTTCAGAAGTACATCGACGGTTCGGGCACAAAGAACACAGTTGAAGCTCCTTACATTGAAGCTGAAAATGTAAACGCTCTTACTCAGGGCACATACTATACTGTTGAAGTTACAATGACCGGCATCCAGCCCACAGCTACAGCTACTCAGGTAACTCTTCCCGATGATTTCGTTCAGGGAACAACCTATTACACCACAGGTTGGGAAGTTGACGGTACCGCTGATGCTTTTGCCCAGGGCACTTACTATCTCAGAACCGATACCTATGAATTGGTTACTCTTGACGGTACTAACTTCGACGGTAATCAGACCTATTACTCAGCTGACTATGCAGAGGCAGCTGTAGATGAAACCACCAACGGTACTTTCTACACAGCTCAGAACGAATCCTCAGCTGTTACTCTTCCCGAAGGTTACGTTGAAGGCACTGTTTACTACTATCATCCCGTAGTATCCCTCGGTGCTGCTTCAACCGGTACCTATTATATCTGCAACAGCACCTACACTCCTCAGACCTTCATCGGTACAGCAGGTAACAATTACATTAAGAATAAGACTTACTATAAGGTTGCTACAACCCGCCTTGAGTATGACTATCTTAACTCCTACAACCCCGAAACCGGCAAGCTTGCAATGAACGTTTATTCTGCAGGTGACGCTGCTTCCAGAGGTATCGGCTCTTACGCTTCCTCCATTCCCGGTCAGCAGGGCTACCTCTATCTTGATACTGAAGACTTCCCCTCAACCCTCTTCACTTACAACAACTGGAAGAACTTCATGGAAGATGCTCAGGGTATCATCGACGAATACAAGAACTTCGTTGAGTATGAAATCCCCGAAGCAACCGCAGCATGGAAAGAATACTTCGCTGACGAAACAGGTAATGTTGGCATCCCCGGCGGCATTTATCCCTATTATAATGCAACAGGTGCTTACGGCGTTCAGGTTGCAAACCTCAACCTCCCCGACGGTGCAGCAGGCTTCAATAATCTCCAGGCTATCACCGATGCTAAGAACCTCTTCGGCATTGAAACTGCATTCATCACTAACGGCATTAAGAACACTAAGGAAAGCGGTCAGCACAACAGAACCGTTCCTTACGACGTTCTTCCCTCATCCTCTGACGCAGGTAACACTGAACTTGACGTAGAAATTGCATCAGGCTGGAAAGAATACGTTACCAGAGTTGAAGAGCTTTCCAACGGCCTTAACGATTACTGGGACGGTATGAACTACTATATGGCTATCTTCGAATCCGCAAGAAAGCCCTACACAGATACCTGCACCGATCCTCTTGAGTTCTTCATTGATAAGTACGAAGGCTTCTATAACAACGGTAACAACACCACCGTTGATGAAAATGGCGATACCATTAAGCGTTACACTGATAAGACTTGGGCAAGATTCAAGTCAGCTTACGAGTGCGCTGAGGACCTTGTAGCTCAGGTTCTTCAGAGCCAGGCAAGCGCAAGAACAACTCAGTCCATGGTAACTATCGTTCGTGAAGAGCTTATGAACGCTTACTATGAGCTTGTTGAATTCGGTGAGATGGCTGACCTCTATGCACTTCTTCAGTACATCACCTCCGCAAGACGCATCATTGCTCAGGAAAACGGCCTTCCCGAAGATGAGAAGCTCTTCACAGTTGATTCTATGGAGACTCTTTCCAAGATGCTTGACCTTGCAACAAACGTTTACGATTCAACACCCGGTATCGACGAGCAGGAAACTCTCGTTGACCCCACCGCAGGTTCTCTTAAGAACGCACTTGACTCACTTATTTACCGCCTTGCTCCCGACCTTGTTGTAAACGAAGATATCGTTGATAACGTTATCGAAATCGGCGAAACATGGGTTAACAACGGTGTTCTCAACGGCTACATCTACGGTCTTACCGAAGGCGCAGGCCTCAAGTGGGAAGCTGGCTCAGCTAACAACCCCGTATCAGTTGTAGGCGTTAGCGAAGACGGCGTTAAGTGCCACGCTCTTACCTACGGCCCCGGTACAGGCTCCTACATCGTAGCAGTTGACTCCGCTAACTCCACCGTATTCCGTTTCACCGCTGTTATCTTCGGCGATGTTAACGGTGACGCAAGAATCGACGGTGTTGACAAGATTACAGTAGCAGCTATTTCAAACGGCGTTGCAGGCTCTGACATAACTGAGGCTGAAATGCTTGCAGCTGACGTTGATAACAACGGTACTGTTGATAATTCCGACGCAGCAGCACTTGAGCTTGTTTACGGTAGCTATGAAGCAACCATTAACCAGGCTGAAACCGTTGAAGGCTCCAGAGTTATTATGAACTGATTATTCTGAAGATCCAAACAATTAAAACCTACGCCCCTCGGAGAAATCCGAGGGGCGTTAAATTTTACTTTTTCAACAAAAAAACGGAGACGGCTTCAATCATAAAGCGTCTCCGTTTTTAATTAAATCATTTGTTAAAGAACTGGGGCAGATAATCCTTGTGAGCTTCCTTCATTTCTTCAAAGCACTTTGTGGCAGCTTCCCAGTCACCAACAAGGGGATGAACAAGCAGTGCGTTAAGTGCAGCTTCGTTTGAGCCGGTTTTAGCAGCTTCAACGGTGTAGCGCTCATACTCTTTTACGATGCTCATAAGTCCGATTATATGTCTGTTCTTGATTTCCTCTACGGGTACGGGAACAGCGCCGTTTTTGCCTACCTTAGCGGAAATTTCAACTACGTCATCGGGATGAAGGAAAGGCAGTGTGTTACCGTTTTTGATGTTAACAACCTGTTCCTCGTTCGTATCGTTTGCAATTGAGTTGATAAGTGAAACAGCAACGAGTGAATACTTGTGGCCGCCTCTTTCATCAAGAAGTGCAGGCTTAACGTAAAGTCCTTCGTCCGAGTACATTTCAAGAAGCTCTTCCTCAATCTCCATACACTTCTGAGCTCTGCTCTTTTCACCCTCGTGAAGGTGAGCAAGCTTCGCGTTTCTGCAGTAATAATACTGAAGATACGATGAAGGGATAGCGTGGATTGCAGCAAGAGTTTCAAGTGAGAAGCCGTCATCCTGAATGTTTTTCATTACTTTGGGGGAGAAGCCCTGCTCTATGAGCTTATCAAGCTGCTCTTCGCCGCCTACCTTAACAGAGGTAATCCAGCTCAGGTGGTTGAGGCCAACGTATGTAATATCGGAATCGTCGCCTGTGATTTCCTTTGTATCGTCGAGCATATCAATGGGAACGTTGCAAAGGCCGATGCACTTAACGTTTGTGTTGTTGAGCACGAAATCGGTGATAATGCCTGAAGGATTGGTGAAGTTGATGAGCCAGGCATCGGGGCAGATTGCCTCAATACGGTCACAGATATTCTTGATAACGGGGATAGTGCGAAGAGCTTTGAAGAAGCCGCCGATACCCGTGGTCTCCTGACCGATAAGGTTGTATTTAAGCGGAATAGTTTCGTCAATGTGGCGGGCAGGAAGCTTGCCTACTCTTATCTGGGTAACAACAAAGTCAGCGCCCTGAAGAGCGGTGTCAAGGTCGTCGGTGAGAACTGTTTCGCAGTCAACACCCTCAGCTTTAAGCATACGGATGCAGAGGTTACCAACGATTGTCCTTTTGCGCTCATCAATATCCATAAAGGAGATTTTCTTGAGTTTGAGGCTGTCCTTAGCCTTGAGGAATCCGTCAATAAGCTCAGGGCAATAGGTGCTGCCTGAACCGATTACGGCAACGGTAATTTCTTTCATTTCAGTTCTCCTCCTCTATTATTTAACATAGTCCTGAAGTATCCAGTTTACGCAGCCTGTAACAGGCGGGGCATTAAGGGTGATAAAGTTAAGCTTTTTACCGCTGAGTTCAACAGCCTGCTCCTTGAGAAGCTTAACGTAAGTGGGATTATTGAGCTTAACGTTGATTGAGCCTGAAAGAACAACCTCAACCTCGTCACCGTCAAAATCCATCTGCTTTGCAAGCGAAGAAATGAACTGAGCGCCTCTTTTTGCAGTAGCCTTTACTACGCCGAGAGCGGGCTCGTCACCGTTTTCAGCAGCTTCAAAGAGCATACCAACAACTTTTCTGATATAAGTGTCAGCATCTTCATCCTCAAGCTTTGCAACGAAATCAAGCAAATCTTCTCTTGAATTAAAGCCGAATTCATCAAAGAATTTCTGAGTAAGTGCGGTCTTTTCTCCGCAAACGAACAGCTCATCATAAACAAGCTTGTAAGCCTGCTCCCTAACCCAAAGTCCACCGCCGAAGTCACCGGTGAAATTGCCGAGACCTGCAAGCTGGAGCATATTGCCCTTGGAGTCAACTGCGTTGCAGCAAACGCCCGTGCCGCAGTTATAGCCGATAGCGGCGCCGCTGATTGAGCCTGCTTTTACAACGATAAATCCGTCGTTGAAAATCTCAAAATTCTTAAGACCTTTTTCCTTGAGCATATCGCACATAATATCGTGCTGATAGGGGTGGTCAATTCCTGCAAGACCCATAAGAGTGAAATCAACGTCATCAATAGTAATGCCCGCGCTCTTTACAAGTTCACAAAGACCTTCCCAGATAACTGCTGAAGCGCCTACGAAAGCAGTGTCAATATTCTCGTGGTTGCTGCCTGCGCCTGTAACGGTTGCAAGCATTTCTTTGTTTTCGTTAAAGAGGGCAAAAGCGGTTTTTGTTCCGCCGCCGTCAACACCTATGTAATAAGCCATTTTTTATTCCTTTCCTTCCTCGGTATTTTCACACTTGAAGAAATCGTTGCAAACCTCTTCAAGGCAGTAAACGCCTCTGCGGTAAGGCTCGCGGTCAATCCACATTCCGTTTGTGAAATCAGGCACTGCAACGGGCTGACTGCCGAGAGCAATGGATTCTTCTGAAAGGCAGGTGATTGCCATCCAGGCAGCTGTATCGTAAACGTCGATGGGTGATGAACCGTCATTTTCTTTTACTGCATCAGCAAATGCGCTCAGAACAAGGAAGTCCATACCGCCGTGACCTGCGTGGATGCCTTCTCTTGAATACTTCTGCCAAAGGGGATGCTCATACTGCTCCATAAAGGGTTCAAAATCTTTCCAGCTGTGATCCCAAGAAGGAGTATCGTCATCAGCGGGCATACCGTCAAGGTAAAGCTGGTCGCCATCCTCCATATAGATACCCTTTGTGCCCTGAATGCGGTAGCCTCTTGAATAGGGGCGGGGGAGAGAGCAATCGTGAGTGAGGAGGATTGTTTCGCCGTTGGCGCACTTAATCATAGTGGTAACGATATCGCCTTCGTTGAAGTTGTAGTTGGCAATGTCGTAATCCTCACCCTTGTTTTTCTTAATCCATTCGTTAAGACCTCTTGACTTTGAAGCCATTGAGGTAAGGGAAACAAATCTGTTGCCTCTGTTAATGGAGAGAAGCTTTGAAATGGGGCCGAGCTGATGAGTGGGATAAAGCTCACCGTTTCTGTGCTGGAAGTTGAAGAGTCTGCCGTGGCGGTTTTCTCTGCCCAGGCTGATTTCTTCTCTCAAATCGTGCTGATAGCCGCCCTGAACGTGAACAACCTCACCGAAAAGGCCCTGTCTTTCCATATTGAAAAGAGCCATTTCAGCTCTGTCGTAGCAGCAGTTTTCAAGCAGCATACAGAATTTGCCGGTATCCTGGCTTGTGCGTACCATCTGCCAGCATTCCTCAACGCTTGCACTTCCGCCAACCTCGATTGCAACGTGCTTGCCTGCGCGCATTGCATCAATGGCAATTCTGGAGTGAGTAATCCAGGTGGTGCAGCAAAGGATAGCGTCAAGGTCATCTCTTGCAAGCAGCTGCTTGTAATCAAGATACATTTCGGCATCCATACCGGTTTCTTCTTTAACTATTTCAACGCCGTTCTGGGCTCTGTCTTCATATTTATCACAAACTGCAGGTACAGTAACTCCGTCAACCTTAAGAAGCTCACGAAGCATACCGCTGCCTCTGCCGCTTATACCTATAACACCTATTTTAACGTTTTCTTTTCTTGCCATAATAATCACATCCAAAACATTTTACTTCGAGGAGTTTGTTTGCTCCGAAAATTAATTATATAATTAATTGTATAAAAATTCAACAGGTTTCGAGAATCATTTAAAATATCTTTTAAATATTTTTCTCCATTTTGCAAGGTAGAGCTCAATGATTTTGGTAAGAGCTATGTCATAGATTATAAAAGCTACTGTCCCTGCACCAAGAAGCATCGGCACGGCGATAAGACCGTAGGTTTCAATCTCATCAATTTCAAGCCCCATAAGCGCAATAAGCACGTAATATGAAGCACCGATTGACACTACAAAGGACACTGTTTTTAAAATCCAGGCAATCCAGTTTTTAAAATGACCTTCAAATATGGCTTTGATTATGGGGTAATAGCCGAAGAAGGCTATATACATTGCGGCAACCTCTTTGTTGGGTACAAGCAGAGCGCCGAGGATTGCAACCGTTGCATACACTCCGAAAGCCCATTTTTTATCAATTTCAATAACAATCGGGATTATCAGAATACCTGCCGCCGCAGGCAGTGCGTAGGTTAAAAACGGTATAATTGCAACCGAAATAAGTATTACGAGCGACAAGGCGGCAACGATGCCGCCTATGGCGCATTTTGAACTCTGATTCAAAGCGTTTCCTCCTAACAGCAGGGAATAATGTCCCCGCCGAAGCATTCACAGCAGCAATCTGCGCATAAAAGACCTGAGCAGATGTCGCAAGAACTGCAACCCTTGCGGGAGTTGGAGCTTGTTTTGTAGCCGCCGTTTCTTGCCCTTTTTACAGAGTTGAAAGCGGCGGAGTAGGTGGAGTTTGAAGGGTCCATATTGCAGGCGGTTTCAAAATTTCTGGCTGCTTCTTCAAGCCATCCTCTTTTCTGAAGAACGCTGCCTTTGAGATAATACCATTCTGCGTTGCGCTCGGATACGGGGATTCCGTCAAGAAGAAGCTGAGCATCGTCAATCCTGCCGCTTTTGATTTTGGCACGGATATCCGAAAAATCTGTTGAGGCGTAAGAGGTGCTTGCCTGATAATATCCGCCGCCTGATGTCTGAGCAGATGAACGGGAAGAGCCGTTCATAATTATACTGTCATACGCTTCGTCAAGCTCCTGCATCTTTTTTTCGGCAACAGAGGAAAGCGGACCGTTTGAGTAACGGTCATCCTGATATTTCCTTGCAAGTTCTTTGTAGGCGGCTTTTACTTGCTCGATAGGAGCGCCTTGAGGTATGCCTAAAACGTCATACGGATTTTTCATTTTTACACCTCTTTCAAATGCTTATTTCTTTTTTGCTTTTGCAATCCGATTGCGTGTATTTTGCAAGCACGTCGCGGGCGGATTGCTCAAGACCTTCATATAATATATTGCTGATTATCGAACCTAATCTTTTTGTTTCAAGCAGGTCAAAAGCCGCAACAGCCTCGCTTTGGGTAAGGTTGAGCATCTGCTGAGCTTTTTCGGCAAAGGCTTGCCTCTCATACTGATTTCCAAAATCTGATATTTCACCTGCGAAAGGATTGAAATTGCCTGATTTAAAGTCCTTTTCAAGGTCGTCGACCGCGTCGAGGATATATACAAACCGTCCGACCATATAACCGAGGGTTGAAACGATAAGCTTTTCGTCTTCCTCAAGACCTGAGGAAAAGATATCGGCAAGCGCACGCGCGCTCGGCTCGGCAGCCTCGTCAATTCCTGCGTTAGCCTTTTCTGCCATACATTGTTTTTTGATTGCTGCTTTTGCGATTGAATCCGTTTCGGGGGAGAGGCGCCTTGCTTTTTTGTGCATCAGAGCAACGAGGGGAAAAACAAGCGCTGCAAGGATTTTATTTTTTATGCCTTTATCGTGAAGGTTGTCAAGTAATTTATAATATACTGTAATTATAACAGCATCAGCGCAAGAGTCAAGCGAAGAAGAGTCAGCGCAGTTAAGGCATTTTTTAGCAGGGTTGTAAGGGCATCTGCTGTGAAGAAAACGGCATTTTTTATCACTGAGCGAGAGGGTGATGAGCGCCGCCAGAGTGAAATCAAAGCTCAAAAAAAGCTGAGCCAAAGGGGAGTAGCGCCTGCCGAGGTTTTTGCACAAAGAGCAATAAACTCCGCGGTACAGTTCATATTCACTCATTTTCAGATTCGGTTTATAAGCCTTGACATATCCGAGCAAAACACACTACCCCACTTTCTATAAAATAATATACTATAAATTAAAAGCTAATAGTTTAAATAAATGTGAATTTTACGAACAACGCCGAAAAAACAAATTAAAAAATTACAAATATAGCCTTGACAACTGCGACCTCTTGTGCTAAAATAACTTGCGTTGTACGCGCGGGTGTAGTTCAATGGTAGAATCCCAGCCTTCCAAGCTGGTTGTGTGGGTTCGATTCCCATCACCCGCTCCATTGTGCGCTTGTAGCTCAGTTGGATAGAGCAACTGCCTTCTAAGCAGTGGGTCAGGGGTTCGAGTCCCTTCAAGCGCGCCATATGGTGGATATAGCTCAGTTGGTTAGAGTGCCAGGTTGTGGCCCTGGAGGTCATGGGTTCGAATCCCATTATCCACCCCATTAAAAAACAGCGCAGGCTTAGTCCTGCGTTTTTTATTTATACAAATATTTTGGGGCGTAGCCAAGGGGTAAGGCACGGGACTTTGACTCCCGCATCCGCTGGTTCAAATCCAGCCGTCCCAGCCAAACAGCGTCTCTTTTGAGGCTAAGGTAAGAGATAATATTGAATAGATAAAAGATAATAGTGAACGATGAATTTTCGTGCGCTGTTCGTATTATTATCTATTCTATATTATCTTTTATTTATTATCTGATAAAGTAGGAAACAAGATGTCTGTAAACAGTATCGTCCTTGATAAATCCTTAAAATTTGCCGCACGAATTGTAAAACTACATAAGTATCCAATCGAAAATATCTAATCAAAGATAAAAAAGAAACAATCATCTCAAAATGAATAGTCCGTTCAGGAACAAGTATCGGCGCAAATGCAAATGAAGCAGTTTACGGTGTTTCCAAAGCTGATTTTATAGCAAAATTATAAATTTCTCTCAAGGAAACCGCTGAGGAATATTGGATAAGATTATTAATCTTATCTGAGTAAATAACAGAACAAAAAGGCAAATCACTGCTTGACGATTGCCTGGAAATAAAAAGAATACTTGTGTCAACTTTAAACACAACAAAAGAAAAATCAAAGTAAATCCGTTATTAACAATCACACAAAAAATCCGAGTCATACTGCCTGGATTTTTTTCATTTATGTACGTAGGGTATAAATGCATGAAGTTGTCTTACAGCAAACGGATTATAACCGCATCAGATTGTAAATTCTCATTAAGCGTGATATAATTAACTCGATAAATAAGAATTTGAGGGTGGGATATTATGGATAACAACAAAATTGCAGAATTTATCAAGAAACAAAAAGTTGCTTTTATCTGTTCTGTTGATGAAGATGGATTTCCTAATGTAAAAGCGATGCTTAAACCGAGAAAAATCAATGGTTTGCACCAATTTTATTTTTCAACAAACACTTCTTCTATGCGAGTTAAACAGTATATGAATAATCCAAATGCCAGCATTTATTTCTATCATAAGGGATTCATTAAGTACACTGGTGTTATGTTAAAAGGTAAAATGGAAGTGTTAACCGACCAAAAGACGAAAGACATGATTTGGCGCAAGGGGGACACTATGTTCTATAAAGGCGGAGTTACTGACCCTGACTATTGTGTTTTGAGATTTAATGCAGATAGTGGAAGATATTATTGTGATTTGAAAACAGAGAGTTTTTCAATAGAGTAATATAAAATCCAATTTATAGAGATGCTTTTGATTTGAGCTATAAACGCAGGAAAAAGCAAGTCGAAAGACTTGCTTTTTTGTTTGCCGTGTTTTTTATTCACACAGCAGTTCTATACGAACCAAGTAATCTATCTGTCGGTCTTCTGCATATGCTCTTGCATCGCGTTCCAATGCCTGCTTATAATAGTCCTCATAGTTTGAAGCGGCGGGAGTATAGTTTTCTGAATTGTATTTCCAATTGCGCGCTTTTTCAAAATACGAACTGTTTTTAACTAAATCGGAATTATAATCAACAGAGTTTATCACACTGTATGCAAAGGCGTGATGCATTTCGTGCGCAACAGTGCCGAGTATATCTATTAAATCATCGTTTTTTAAGTGGTCTTCACTTATATAAATAGTTTTTCTGTTATCACGGTAAAAGCCCAAGGTGCTTTCATCCATATCAGTGACATTGACACCGATTTTTACCGTGCCGTCAAGGCCCAGATTGGCAGATTCTGCCTTTGCGAAGGCTTTAACGGCTTCCTTTTTTTCTTCAAAACTAAGATTGTCCCAGGTTAACAGATATGTGTCGCACTGATTCTTTATTTCTTCTCTTTCCTCAGATGAAACGGGAGCCTTGAAGAATTCTTCATATATTCCTATTCCGGTAGGAATGAGCATTATAAAGCACAGTAAAATGCAGACTAAAGCATTGGAATAAGAAACACACCACTTGCGAAGCTCAACTGTAAGCTGTTTATCTTTTGTTTGTTCATCCAATGTCTTTATGTTGATAATAAGTGTCAGCAGCAGAATGCCGAGAAGAATAAACACAGAAATAATGAGATGCTTTTCTGCAAAAAACAGAAACAGTACCATTTCTATTGTAAGAACAGAGGAGAAAAACATTCCTTCTTTTACGGAGCTGAGAAACGGATTTAATGAACAGAGGATTTGCACTGTGAAGCAGACGGAAATCGCTGTAATAAACGAGGCGACACTGCCCAAAGAAAAATCGAAAAGCTCTATGTAGAGATTGAAGGATTTGAATTTAAAAAGAAGACCGAAAAGTATAATCAGCGGAAGAGCGCGGAAGGCCAGTAAATATAAGTTGTTTTCTTTGTTGACTGCAGTTTGCATATTTGCACACCCTTTTCTTTTATTTGATATAATTAAAACACGGTGTCTTTTCAAACAAGAAAAGGGGTAAAGTGAAACTGAACAGGTCCGTTAAAAACGGTCCTGTTCAGTTTTTTTATACTGTTTATTCCTGATTTAAAATCTTCAACGCTCCTGTGGGGCAGGCGTTGACGCACTTGAGGCAATCCTTGCAGACGCTGATTGTTTCAGGCTTGTTGAATTCGGGGCGGATAACCGTGCCGAAGCCTCTGCCTACAAGTCCTATAATGCCCTGCTTTGCATCCTCGCGGCAGATTCTGACGCAGAGGTTGCAGAGTATGCACTTGCCCTGATCGCGTTCAATTATTTCAAGCTTGCGCTCGGTGAAGCATTTGTGCTTTTCGCCGGAAAGCTTGCAGGTGTCAATGCGGTAACGGTCAGCGTATCTTATAAGCTTGCAATCCGTATAATCGTGGCATCCGCATTCAAGGCAGCGTGCGGCTTCCTTGCGCGCGGCACTCTCTTCAAAGCCGAGGTTGATTTCATTGAAATCGTGCTTTCTTTCCTCGGCAGGACGAACGGGCATTTTGATTCTCTCTGCTTTCTCAAACTGCTCAAAGAAGGTATCGTCAGGCTCACGCTTTGAAAGCACGGGAGCGGTGTAGGGAGTATCGAGACCGTAGAGGTATCCGTCAATAACGTTTGCGGCTTTGTTTGCTTCGCCGATAGCATCAATAGCGATTGAAGCGCCCTTGTTTGTGGCATCGCCTACTGCGAAAACGCCCTCAAGGGAAGTGGTGAAATATCTTTCATCGCTTGAAATGATACCCCAGGGGTTAAGCTCAAGCTCTTCAAAGCCTGCAACGTTTACCTTCTGACCGATAGCGCAGATAACACTGTCAAGAGCGATTGTTTCAAACTTGCCTTCAACGGGTACGGGGGAGCGTCTGCCGCTGGCATCGGGCTCGCCGAGCTCCATAATCTGGAGCTTTACTGCGTTGACTCTGCCGTTTTCGCCAAGAATTTCGGCAGGATTTGTGAGGAATTTGAAGTTTACGCCTTCCTCCATAGCTTCGCTTATTTCAATTTTTTCCGCAGGCATTTCATCCCTTGTTCTGCGGTAAATTACGTATACGTTTTCAGCTCCGAGACGTACCGCCGTGCGGCAGGCATCCATTGCGGTGTTGCCGCCGCCTACAACTGCTACGTTTTTGCCGATATCAACCTTTTCGCCGAGAGCTACGCGGCGAAGGAAATCAATGCCGCCCATAACTCCTTCGAGCTCTTCGCCCTTGCAGCGAAGACCTGTATTTTTCCAAGCACCAATGGCAACAAGTACGGCGCCGTTTTGCTTGCGCAGTTCGTCAAGCGTGATATCTTTGCCTATTTTAACGTTGTTTACAAGCTTTACGCCAACGGATTCAATTTCGGCAATTTCTGCATCAAGAACCTTTTTGGGTAGACGGTATTCGGGGATGCCGTAGCGGAGCATACCGCCCATTTTGGGCATAGCATCATAAACCGTTACACCGTGACCTTTAAGTGCAAGGTAATATGCCGCGGTAAGACCCGCAGGTCCGCCGCCGACTATTGCAACGGTTTTACCGCTTGCAGGAGCGGCTTCGGGGATGTAGGGATTATCTGCAAGAACTCTGTCTGCTGCAAAGTATTTAAGGAAAGCGATGGAAATCGGCTCTTCAACCTTTGTTCTTCTGCAGGCGGTTTCGCAGGGATGAGGGCATACTCTGCCTATTGATGCGGGAAGAGGAAGCTTATCCTTGATGATTTTGACGGCTTCTCTGTCGTTACCCATAGCTATCTGCTTTACGTAACCCTGGCAGTCTGTGCCTGCAGGGCAGTTAAGAGTGCAGGGACCTTTGCAATCGCCTTCATGGTCACTCATAAGGAGCTCAAGAGCTACGGCGCGTACTTTTTTAACTCTTTCAGAGTCGGTATAAAGCTCCATACCGTCAGCCGCAACGGTAGAGCAGGCGCGCATAAGCTTGGGCATATTTTTGCCTTCAACAAGGCAGATTCCGCAGGCTCCGTAGAGCTTTACGTTTTCGTGGTGGCAAAGAGTGGGGATTTCAATACCGTTTTCTTTTGCTATTTCAAGAATTGTCTTACCCTTATCGGCAATACACTCTGTTGAATTTATTGTAATTTTAATTTTTTCCATACACTCACCTCTTAATTACGGCATCAAAACGGCAAACAGCCTCGCACTGACCGCACTTTATGCACTTTTCGCTGTCAATAACGTGGGGAGTTTTAACGCTGCCGCTTATAGCGTTTACGGGGCATTTTTTAGCGCAGAGAGTACAACCGCGGCACTTGTCTGCATCAATGGAATACGTAACAAGATCCGCACATTCGCCTGTGGGGCATCTCTTCTCGTTTATATGCGCTTCGTATTCGTCACGGAAATATCTTATAGTTGAAAGAACGGGGTTGGGAGCAGTCTGACCGAGACCGCAAAGAGCGCCGTCCTTAACTGCTTCGCACAGTTCGGTGAGCAGTTCAATATCGCCGGGGAGGCCGTTGCCCTTTGTGATTGAGTCAAGAATCTCAAGCAGCCTCTTTGTGCCTATTCTGCAATGAACGCACTTGCCGCAGGATTCTTTAGCTGTAAAGTCGAGGAAGAATTTTGCCATTCCTACCATACAGGTAGTGTCGTCCATAACAACCATACCGCCCGAGCCCATAATTGCGCCCGTTGCAGCAAGTTCTTTATAATCAATAAGAGTGTCGAATTTATCTGACGGAATACATCCGCCGGAGGGTCCGCCGAGCTGAACGGCTTTGCACTCTCTGCCGCCGCGGATACCGCCGCCGATATCGTAGATGATATCTTTAATAGTCATACCCATAGGTACTTCAACAAGACCGCCTCTGCGGATTTTACCCGTGAGGGCAAATACTTTTGTACCTTTGCTGTTTTCTGTACCCATAGCTGCAAAGGCTTTACCGCCGTTGTTGATAATCCACGCAACGTTTGCAAAGGTTTCAACGTTGTTGATGTTTGAGGGCTCGTCGTTATATCCTTTCTGGGCAGGGAAGGGGGGCTTGAGACGGGGCATACCTCTTTTGCCTTCAAGGGATTCTATAAGAGCGGTTTCTTCGCCGCATACAAATGCGCCGGCACCTGCCTTGATTCTCATCTTGCAGGAGAAATTGCTGCCGAGGATATTTTCGCCGAGATATCCAGCTTTTTCTGCCTGAGCAATAGCTTCCTGCAGGCGTACGATTGCAAGGGGATATTCAGCTCTTACGTATACTACCGCTTCGCTTGCACCTATTGAATAAGCGCCTATAAGCATACCTTCAATAAGATTGTGGGGGTCGCTTTCAATAACGGCTCTGTCCATAAAAGCACCGGGGTCGCCTTCGTCAGCGTTGCAGATAAGATACTTAGTGTCGGAAACAGACTGGCGCGCTGCATTCCATTTGAACCACGTGGGGAAACCTGCGCCGCCTCTTCCTGCAAGGCCTGAAATCTTAATTTCTTCAATAACCTCTTCAGGGGTCATACCAAGTACTTTTCTGAGTGCGTTGTAGCCGCCGTTTGCGGTGTAAGCGTTTATATCCGTGGGGTCGATAACTCCGCAGTTGCGAAGAGCGATTCTTGTCTGCTTTGAAAGGAAAGCTGCATCCTCGTCAGAGATAGTAATACTGTCAAGCAGAGATAAATCTCCTGTTTTTTCAGCCTCAGCGATAGCTGCGGCATCATCGGGCTTTACTTTTACAAGGCGGCGCATAAGCTCGCCGCTGTCGGAATAAATATCAACTATCGGCTCAAGGAAGCACATACCTACACAGCCTGTAATCTGAGGGGCAATTCCTTTAGCTTCAAGGGCTTCATATACTTTGTGAGCACCCGCGGCAATACCGCAGCTGCCTTCGCCTACTATTATTCTCATGCGTTGCTCTCCTTTCTTAGATTTTCAAGCACGCCTATTGCCGAATCAGGGGTAAGGCTGCCGTATGTTTCACCGTTTATCATCATTACGGGTGAAAGGCTGCAGCAACCGAGGCAGGCAACGTTTTTGAGAGTGAAAAGTCCGTCATCGGTTGTTTCACCGTCTTTGATTCTGAGGTGTTCGCAAATTGCTGTTTCGATTCTTTCTGAGCCGTTTACGTGGCAAGCCGTACCCTGGCAAAGCATAATAAGGTACTTGCCTACGGGCTTTAACCTGAACTGAGTGTAAAAGGTGGCAACGCCGATAACCTCTGCCGGTGTTGTGCCTACGGCTTCGGCAATGTGATACATTACGTCCGTGGGCAGATAACCGTAAATATCCTGTGCTTTCTGAAGGATTGTGATGAGGCTACCTTTAATGCCGGCATATTCCTTCAGAACGCCGTCAAGTGCTGAAAGGTCGCTGTTTTCGTTACATTTGCAGTGACACATAAAGAACACTCCTTTTAATTTCTTCACCGTTTATTCTATAATATATTACATAAGATGTCAAACTTAAAATTCAAGTTAAAAATATATGTAATTGTTTACAATTGTGTGATTGACAGCTTGTTTTTCAAGTGTTATCATAAAAATGGTATAAACCTCAAATTTTACATTCAAGGAGGTATTTTTTTGTGAAGAGAACATTCAAATCATTTTTCTGTGTACTACTCAG
Source organism: Acutalibacteraceae bacterium (assembly GCA_045592385.1). Taxonomy (GTDB): domain Bacteria; phylum Bacillota; class Clostridia; order Oscillospirales; family Acutalibacteraceae; genus CAG-177. The sequence goes on along the minus strand of JAZNUP010000153.1, from coordinate 1,272 downwards.
CGTAATTATGGCATTTTCCGCTCTTTCTGTTTTTGCGGCGGCGCAGGGTGAAAACTTTGTGTGGCTTGATGCGAAATATTATTATGCAGGCGAAGCAAAGCTTGGTGACAACAGCTTTACGGTAAGCGAGGATAGTCTCTGCTTTGATTTTAATGTTGAAAACAGCGGATATTACTACGTAACCATGGATTATTACCAGGGAACTTACAGTGCCGGTGAAGTCTCTGTTCCCCTTACTTATGATGAATACACTTATGAAGAGAAACCCTGTTATTATTCCTATGATGTGTTAGAGGACAATGACCTTGAAAGGTATATTTTCAATCTTGAATCAGGTACAGAAAAGTTTATGTTCAATCTGTTTCCTGAAGGTATGGAGATTGAAGAAAACTCACCCCTCAAATTCAATATCAAATATCTGGGCAGAGAGGTTACGGATATTGTCTTGAAAAACGGTACTGACAAGGATATAATCCTCGGTTACGATTTGTATGATTGCTGGTACGAGGACTACTGTTATGATGATTATATGTACTGTTACAAGCTCAGGTGTGATTTTGATTTAGTTTTTGATAATCAGGAAAAGCTTGTGTTTGAAGAGTCTGAGCTTACTCTCGGAACGGACGACGAAGTAGGTTACGGTGAAAACGAAGTCAATAAGATCTTTTTTGAATATGACAATAAACTGACAATAACCGTTAATTCTGTTTTGGATTATATCGAGAGCGCTGAGGTTACGGGGCTTGATAATTGCTATTGCAAAGAGTTTTATGATGGCAGTTATACCGGAGAATACGGCACAACGGACGAAACTGCAATAACCGTTACTTATAAAGACGGAAGTAAAAAGACCTTTAACGGTGAAACCGTTACTCTTTTTGAGGGCGGCAGAGAGTATTATTGGAGCCTCGCCTTCCATATTGAAGATGACGAAGCATGCCTGGATATTCTTATAAATGATGAGCTTTTGGGTACTGCACCCTGTGACTTGATTTCGGCAAGCTATGATGAAAACTTATCTCATCTTATATTTAACATTAGTGACAGAGTTTTCTGGATTAAAGCGATGGTGAGAGAGCGATTTGCAGAGATTGCCTATGCAGAGAATGCCTGGGATTATTTTACGGCTGTGCGTGATGCGTTTATTTATGCAGGCGACAGTGTGGTGTATATCTTCAGAGGAGTAATGGAAGAAATAAGAGATTTCAGAGCAGCAGTTTGATTTGAATCAGATTAAGCAAAGCCACGGCATCGGGAAACCGATGCCGTGGT
>JAZNUP010000152.1:0-11622 GCA_045592385.1 Acutalibacteraceae bacterium | reverse complement strand
AAGCGGTCTTAGGAAGACAACTCCATGGAACAACTCCTTGGCTCACAGAACGACATGGCTACGATCCGACTTTCCTCAGGTACAATAAATTCTGCTGCTTCAACCTTGCCGCCAACTAATTTGTAAAGAGTCTGGATTCTTGAGTTTCCTGCGGAGTTCTGGAGTGCGCGTACGTAGCGGGCAACGAGGTTACCTGCAACAATCTGCGGGGAAACAAGAGTTTCAAGACCAATATCATTAAGAAGAGAGAAAGAGTGGCGGTTGACCTTGGTTATAACCTTGTTTACACCCTTTGACTCTGCATACATAGAAACAATGATGTTTTCCTCATCTATTCCCGTAAGTGAAACAAGGGCGTCCTGACCTTCAAGATTCTGCTCGTCAAGGATATCCTGATCCGTACCGTCGCCGTGGATTACGGTAACGTCAGGCAAAAGGGCAGAAAGTTCGTAGCAACGTTCTTCGCTCTGCTCAATAAGCTTGATGTTTCTGCCTGTGTCTGAAAGAAGCTTTGCGAGGTAATAGGCGATTCTTCCGCCGCCTATTATAATCACGTTTTTGATTTTCTGCTTATAAACACCGCTGCGCTTCATAAAATGGGACAGCTCTGTTCTTGTGCCTGTAATGCTGATAGTGTCATCGCATTTTATAACGAAATCACCGGAGGGGATGTAGACCTTGTCATCGCGCTGAACTGCGCAAACAAGTACCTTTGCCTTGCATTTTTTACGGATTTCGTGAATAGGCAAATCGCAGTAAGCATTGTCGGAATGAATGCGAACACGGGCGATTTCGATTTTTCCTCTTGCAAATGAATCGAGGTTTGCCGCAGAGGGGAAACGGATTATTCTTGAAATCTCGTTAGCGGTTTCAAATTCAGGGTTAACAACCATACTGATTCCGAGCTCGTTGCGCATAAACTGCATCTGCTCTGCGTAATCGGGATTTCTTACTCTTGCAATGGTGTTTTCTGTGCCCATTCTTTTAGCGATAAGGCAGCAAAGAATGTTGAGCTCGTCAGAGGGGGTAACTGCAATAATAAGCTTAGCTTTGGCGGCCTCAGCCTCCTGAAGCGTTTCGCATGCGGCGCCGTTGCCGCAAACGCCCATAACGTCGTATGTGTCAACAAAAGACGTTACCTTTGAATTGTTGATGTCAACAACAGTAATACTGTGACCCTCGGTTATAAGCTGCTTGGTCATTGTAATACCGAGCTTGCCGAGACCTACAACTATAACGTGCATAGTTATTACCTCTTTTATGCTGAATATTTGTGGACGGAAGTTCAAATTCTGTTCGCATATTATACCACTATGTTTTTTAAAACACAATGATTAAAACTCATTTTAATTAAAAAATATATAACAAAAAACTAAAGATCTTTAAATGTTACTGTGTATTATTGCTGATATCAATCCAGATTTTCATATATGCGTTGCAAAAAGCCGTGCTTTTCAATGGGATAATTCCGAGACTTTCAAATTCCTTTGAGCTTTCATAAGTAACACCGTCGGGAATATTGACGGCAAAAACGGGGATATCGTTTTTGCGGCATTTTTCACAGAAATTGAAGAAATTACAGTTTGCCGTATTCAATGTGCCTGAATGGTACGGTTTGATAATTACTGCGTTACTCTTAGCAATGCAGTAATCAAAACTGTCGGCAGGGTGGGAGTCAATTACAAGAATCTGCGGGTTTTCAATAAGTGCGAGCTTGCCGCGCGGTGAAATCTCAGGCAGGGGATATTCGTTGTTGATTTTTATACTATTGCCGTCATAGCTTGCGAAATTTGAAAAACCGAGGCTGTAAACACAATCGTCCATTTCGCGGTGAGTGATTGTGTTTGTTCCGCTGTGAAAATAAACGTTGCCGTCAGTGTTTCTGTAAGATATATATACGCCCTTGCCGCAGCTGCCCTTGATAAATTCAACCGCTGCTTTAAAGTTTGCATGACCGTTGGCGCGGCTGTCGTCAAGCGGATAATTGCTTGAAACAAGGATGACGGGAGGGCAGGAAGAGCCTACGGCATAGCTAAGCGCGGCGGCGGAATACTGCAGAGTATCCGTGCCGTGAGTTACTATAATTCCGTCATATTTTCCAATGTTGTCGTAAACGCAGTCCGTAAGCTTGTTAAGGTGTTCTGCGCTCAGATTTTCGCTTAAAACGGTGTAAGGCTCAACGGTGTCAAATTTCACACCGCTGTTGTGTTCAGAATAGGTTTCAAGCAACAGATATTTTGATTTCTGGTTGGGGGAAATCCAACCGTCCCGAACGGTGCTTCCGATTGTGCCGCCCGTAAAAACAATAAGAATCTTTTTCATATCATCATTCCCGTATTTTAATGTAAAAATCATATCACTTTTCACTGCTGTTTTCAAGACGGATGAAATTTATGATTGCTCAATTAAAGTTTTTTGGGATTAGGTATTGATTTTTTTAAATTCTTGTGATAATATACTTAGGCAAAGTTAATACTTTTGCTATGGGGGTGTAGCTCACTTGGGAGAGCGCTTGAATGGCATTCAAGAGGTAAGGGGTTCGATCCCCCTCATCTCCACCAGGAACAAGACAGTCTTCGGGCTGTCTTGTTTTTTTCTTAAACAGAAAGACCGTGCAGAGCTTTTACACTTTGCACGGTCTTTTATATTGATTAGTTGCACAGAATATCCGTTTCTATATATCTGACACCCATATCGTAAAGAGCTTTTGCTTCCTCAAGCGTGTTGACGGTAAACAGTGAGAAGTTGATGCCTTCGCTCTTTGCGAGTTTTATATTTTCTTCTGTGTTCTTATCGTAGCTTGCAGAAAGCCACACGTTATCGCCAAGCTCTTTTGCCTGAGCGATGATTTCGGGAGTCATTTCATCTACCAGATACCACAGCTCGATATTGGGATTGAGGTCGTGGATTGCTTTGAGCTGCTTGAGGTTATACGTGAGAACAATAGCCTGGTCCTCAAGATTTCTTTCGTTTATCGCTTCAACGATACTGTAGAGCATATCATAATTCTCGATACCTATTTCAATCTGGGGTCTTGTGTCAGTGCCGACAAAAACGTCGAGGTATTCTTCAAGGGTAGGTATACGGGAGTCTTTATATTTCCAGATGTTTGCGCCCCAGTTGTAGCTGAATGTTTTGAGCTCCTCAAGAGTAAGGTCGGCAATTTTGCCGTACTGGCAGAATCTTCCGTCAACCTCAGCGTTATGAATAACAACCCACTTGTTGTCTTTGGTAAGCTGAATATCGCATTCTGCGGAGTAATAGCCGTTATTTACCGCCTCTTCAAATGAAGGCAACGAGTTTTCGGGAGCAAGAGCGTGAACACCTCTGTGTGCGGTGAGGTATACGGGGTCATCCTCAGTGCCTACACCGTTTTCGGAAAGAGAAATAAGCTCTTTGGGCTGATTAAATAAAACTAAAACGGGATATGTAGGTGATATCACACAGAAATAAATGGGTACAAGAATCAGGGTGATAATCTTATTTAATATGTTCATCATAGGATTTCTTCCTTTCAAATTTAATATAGTTAATATAACACTTTTGCCTATAGAAATCAACAGATTAAAAGAGTGTTTTTTGTTTGTAAACCGTTGTTGTCTGTATTTGTTGAAAAGTTAGAGTGATTATGGTATAATCAATAAAAACATAAGGGAATGACGAATATGAAGCATTGCGGAACACAACGGTTAGAAACAGACAGATTGGTTTTAAGACGATATGAGCCTGAAGATTCAGCCGCAATGTTTAAAAACTGGGCATCTGATCCGGAAGTAACAAAGTTTCTGATGTGGAAAACTCATTCAAATCAAGAAGAAAGCCAAAGCATAATGGATGGTTGGGTGAAACAGTACTCAAACGAAAAATATTATCATTGGGGCATTGTTTTAAAGGAAAACGGTGATGAACCGATTGGTGCTATTGCGGTAGGAAGTATGAACGAAGAGGTTTCTTCAATGCAAATCAGCTATTGTCTTGGCAGAGCGTGGTGGCATAAAGGAATAATGTCAGAGGCATTGAAGGCTGTTATGGATTTTTTATTTGATGCAGTAGATGTAAACCGCATTGAAGCAAGGCACGACCCGAAAAATCCGTATTCGGGCAAAGTAATGCAAAAATGCGGGATGAAATATGAGGGAACTCTGCGCAGTTCCGATTGGAATAATCAGGGTATTTGCGATGCGTGTTACTACTCGCTGTTAAAATCTGAACGTTAACTATAGCATATTGATAATTTTTGAGGTGATTATTTATGTGTGAATGGTGTGATTATAAAGAAAATGAATGGCTATTATATAACTCTATGAATTGGTCTGTTTATTTAGCTGACACACAGGATTATGTCGGCAGATGTATTTTAGTGCTGAATAGACACTGCGGAAGCCTTTCTGAACTTGATATATCTGAATGGATTGAATTGAAAACAATTATAGATAGATTAGAATACATATACAAGGAAGTGTTAGGGGCAGAATTAAGTAATTGGAGTTGTTTGCTGAACAACTTTTACAAAAAAACAACCCCTAACCCTCATTTACATTTACATGTGAGACCGCGATACAAAAATGCAATTGTAATTAACAACCATTCATACATAGATGAAGAATTCTCACACCACTATGCTCCGAAAAAAGAGGTTTTATTGCTTGAAAATGATAAACAAACCTTGTATGCACTAATGAAGCAACATTTTGATTTGTAAAATCCGATTTATAGAGGTGATGCTATGAACCAAAATGAATATTGGAACTTGGTAGCAGAGGAAAAGAATTTTACTACAGTTTTGGATGTTCAGTTGTTTTCAAGATATGTTTCAAAAGATTACAAAATTCTTGATGTAGGTTGTGGCTACGGCAGAATTCTTAATGAGTTAGCAGAAGCAGGTTTTACCGATTTAACTGGTGTTGATTCTGCAAAAAATATGATTAAAAGAGGCTTGCGAGAGTACCCTGAATTGAATCTTGTCGCTAATCCTGACGGTGTGATACCTTTTGAAAACAACTTCTTTGATTCGGTAATATTATTCGGCGTCCTCACTTGCGTTCCTGATAACGAATCACAACAAAAACTTTTAAACAATATCAAAAAAGTATTGAAGCCGGGCGGTATAATTTATATTAATGATTTTCTTTTGAATTCTGGTTTTAAAAGGCGGTTGTTTTATAAAAATGCACAAAAGAAAACGGGCATATACGGAGCGTTTAAAACCTATGACGGTGCAACGGTTCGTCATCACGCAGAGGACTATATTCTTGAATTACTTTCTGATTTTAAAACTCTTGAATATAAGAAATTTGTAATTCCCACAATGAATGGAAATAAGTCAAATTCATTCGGGTTTATTGGCGAGTTGAAAAAATAATCTGATTGAAGGGGTGATTTCTAATGCAATATTCAGAATTGCTCAATTACTGTCTTTCAAAAAACGGAGCATATGTTGACCATCCTTTCGGTCCCGACAGCGATATAATTAAAGTCGAGGGGAAAATTTTTGCGCAGCTGTTTGTCCTGCAAGGTGAATTGACTGTTACTTTTAACTGTGACCGTATGACGGGAGAGTTTTACAGAAACTTGTTTCCCGGTGTTGTTGTAAGGGGATATCATTGCCCGCCCGTTCAGCAGCCGTATTTCAATACTTTGCCGGTTGATGATGTCCCCGACGAAATGATTTTTGAAATGGCAGACCACAGTTATATAACGGTCGTTAGTAAGCTCCCGAAATATAAACAAAAGAGACTAAAGGAAGATGCTGAATGGTAAATTACGCTTGTGTCAGGAGGCTGATATGGTGATTTTTGATTTGTTTAAGCGAAAGAAAAAAGCTTGTTCAACAGAAATGTCAGAAGAAAACAAGCGTTGGAACAGAATGTGGGAATTGTGGTCAGACGGAGAAATAGAATCGCCGATTAACGAGCTTATGACTTATTCGGTTGAAGTGAATAACGGTGGCCACGGTCAGTATTTTGATAATACATCAAACAACGGCGAAATAGGTGCTGAGATGTCAGCGCTTAATGAAATACTTCCGTGCGTTTTAAAGGTGAACCTGAACAATGCTTATAAGTCGCATTTAATGTTGGAACAGGATGAAACCAATACAGAAGCAGAAGACGCTCTGAAAAAGTGTGACAGTGTGTTTTTTGAAAACGAAAAATTGATAAATGATATTTTATGCGATTTTAGTACAAGGCTTTGAGATTATGTTGGTTTTTGTACGGGAAATATTTTAAAAGAGGTTTTTATGCATATCGTAATCTACTTTATACTCTCTCTTTTTGCTACCACTGTAGGCTCGCTTACGGGTATGGGTGGGGGAGTTATAATAAAACCGCTTATGGACGTTCTGGGCGATTATGACGTTCAGACAATCGGTGTTATTTCATCAATCACCGTTTTTTCAATGTCGGCGGTTTCTGTTATAAAACAGCTGAAATCAAAAACAAAAATTCCGTTTAAAACGGCAATCCCGTTGGCGGCAGGCTCGGTGCTGGGCGGATTTGCAGGGCAGCATCTGCTTGATTTTGTCGTGAATGCGCTCCATGCGGATTCTGTTGCCACCGTTATTCAGAATATTGCCCTTGCGGTGCTTATTCTGTGCGTTATTCTATATATGAAGAATAAAAAACGCATAAAGGGCTGGCATCTTGACGGAATAACTGTTTCTTTGTTGGCAGGAGTTTTCCTCGGCTGTATTTCATCTTTTCTGGGTATCGGCGGCGGCCCCGTCAACGTGGCGCCTATAATCTATCTGTTTTCATATGATACAAAAATTGCTACTGTTTGTTCGCTTATCACAATTCTTTTTGCTCAGGTTTCAAAGCTTGCCACCACTGCATTTACAGTAGGATTTTCGGATTTTGATTTATCCGTTGTTCCCGTGATGATAGTGGGAGCGGTTGCAGGCGGATTTATAGGCGCGCTTCTCAATAAAAAATGCAGTGATAAAGCTGTTGAAAGGGCTTTTTCGGCGGTGCAGGTATTTGTTCTGGCAGTAACGTTGTTCAATATTGTGAATAATCTGATAAATTGATAAGTCTTTGTGTTTTTACAAATCGTTCTTTGAACTGCCGGCAGTTTCTGACTGCCGGTTTTTCTTTTATATTTATGGCTTGAATATATTTATGTTATTTGTTATAATGCAAGTATCAAATAAGGAACGGTGAGTAAAGTATGAGTAAAAAGTATGTAATTCAGTATCTGTCTAACGGCAAGGTTGTAACCTCAAATGCAACTGAGAACGATTTTTATTCCCTCGATATCAGCGAGGCTGACGGCAGATATATTGTTGTGCTCAACCCTAAGAAGAATTTTGAGCTTGTTGATTTTTACGTTGAGTTTCCTTATGCGTTTAAAATGGGAGACAATTTCTTTGCAAACGGCTATCAGTCCTGGACCAAGACAAGGGAATTCAAAAGCGATGAGGTGATGAAATCCACTATCAAGCTTTCACATATTCATCCTTATCTCAGGCATTATGCAAGCATAACAAGCGATGACCGTATCGTTTCCTATTCCGAGAAGCCCGGTGAATTCCACAGCCATGGCTATACCTACATAAGAAACGGTGAAAACGTGAAGCTCTGGGGCTCCCTGTGCGCGAAGACAGGATATACCTATTTCAAGGTAAAAATGAATTCAGGTTATTTCTCAATCCGCAAAGACGTAAAGGGTAAGCTTGTTAAGGATCCTCTTTTGATTTTTGATATCGTTGAGTTTGAAGGCACCTATGATGAAGTGTTTGATTCATATTTTTCACTTATGCCTATGCCTGCCACAAGAAAGGGTGCAATGAGCGGCTACACCTCCTGGTATAACTATTTCCAGAAGATTGACGAAAAAATCATTCTGCGTGACCTTGACGGTCTTGACCTTGCAAAGGATGAAACATCCATTTTCCAGATTGATGACGGTTACGAGCCCTATGTTGGTGACTGGCTTGATTACTGCGATAAATTCCCCCACGGTATGAAATACATTGCCGATAAAATCCACGATAAAGGCTACCTTGCAGGTATCTGGATTGCTCCGTTCAGCTGCCAGAAGGTTTCAAGAATTGCTAAAGAGCATCCCGATTGGCTTATCAAGGGCGAAAACGGCAAGCCTCAGCTTGGTTGCATTGCCTGGGGCGGTGCATACACACTTGATTTCTACAATGAAGAAGCAAGAGCTTACATCAAAAAGGTTTTCGACGTAGTTCTCAATGAGTGGGGCTACGATATGGTTAAGCTTGATTTCCTTTACAGTGAGTGCGTAACTCCCAGATACGGTAAGAGCAGGGGCGAAATTATGTGCGAGGCTATGCAGTTCCTTCGTGAATGCGTTGGTGACAAGCTTCTCCTCGGCTGCGGTGTGCCTATGAGTGCCGCTATCGGTATTTGCGATGCTTGCCGAATCAGCTGTGACGTTGATTTGACCTATAAGGGCAAGTTCTATAATCATATCCACGTAAGCAATGAAATGCTCAGCGCACAGAGTGCCATAAATAACTCAATATTCCGCCGCCACCTCAACGGCAGAGTATTTATGAATGACCCTGATGTTTTCTTCCTGAGAAACAACAATCTCAAGTTCACCTGGGAGCAGAAAAAGCTCCTTGCAAGAATCAATAACCTTTGCGGCAACGTTCTCTTTGTTTCCGATAACGCAGGCGATTATGATGCCGAGCAGATGAAGCTTCTTAAAAAGTACTTCAAAAAGACTGATGAAAAGATTGTTTCCGCGCAGTATCTTGATTCGCAGGTCATTGAGGTTATTACCGAACTCAACGGCAAAAAGAACGAGCTGGTATTTAACCTTAAAACAGGCAAAGTGCTTAAAGGCACACTTGATTAATTTTAACTTTTGGCGCTCTCCGTTAACGGAGGGCGCTTTTTGTATACTTGACAAGTTTTATTTAATAATATAAAATAAACAGGTAAAATTTGCTATTTTTTTTAGCGAATAATGAATCTGAAAGGGATGTTTTTTATGAAAAAAGCCATAGCTGTTTTTCTTAGCTTGGTTTTGGTAGCTCTGAGTATTCCTGTTGGTTCTTTTTCCGCCTATTCAGCGGATAACAGTGCTCAGATTATTTCCGAGGGCGGAAGTGCTTCTACGCCTGCGGATGATATCAAAGTGAGCAAGATTATTTCTCCTTCAGCGGATGAAAATTATTTTGATATACTTCTCACTGTTGAAAAGAAGCTTCCCCTGACTGACGTTGTTATGGTTATGGATATTTCAAATACCATGAATACAAACGACAGAATCGGCAAAGCAAAGAAAGCTGCAAAAGCGTTTCTTGAGCAGTACAGTAAAGGCATAGGCATCAACGATAACAGCCGTATCGGTATGGTTACCTTTAATTCACACGCTTCGGTTGTTTTCGACCTTGAAAATGCGGATGAAAATCTTGATACGTTTCTGAGTGATATTGACGATATTACCGCACCCTCATCAGAAAGTGTTAAGTTTACCAATATTGAAGCAGGTCTTCAGCTTGCAAACAATATGCTCAAATCCTCTTCAGCCAAGCAGAAATATATTATTCTTATTACAGACGGTTTCCCCACCACTTATATTGAAAGCGGCAGGGATTCAACAACCGAGATAAAAGGTTATGACGTTTACAGAACTTATAAAAATCCACCCTCGGATGTGCCCTCTGCTCCTGCTGACGGTTTGTTCTACGATTTTGTAAGGCAGGTTCCCTGTAACGGAACAAGTTACAGTGATACCGCCGCAATCAAGGCAAGAACTCTTGCAGAATCAATCAAGAGTTCGGGTATTGATATTTATAGTATCGGCATTGATATCAGCAATGAAAGCCAGACCATTCAGAAATATATCAACGTTTCAACTCCTATTGTTGAGAGAACAAGCGAAACCTATGAGGTTGGTTCAGCAACGGATTCCACTGCTTACGTTAACTGGCTCGGTAAAAAAATCGGCGGCGGTCCCGATCTTGAAAGAGCAGGGGTTACCAACGCATTTTCAAGAGGCGATACCGATGAGCAGCTTGAAACTGCATTTACTACCGTTTTGTCTCTTATTGCCACTTCTGAGCCTATGAGTGTTACCGACCCTATGGGCGATAATGTTGAATTCCTCGGATTTTACTCTAAGAATGGCGCTGTTACCAAAAGTGCTCTTAGCGGCAGTTACAGCCTTGATGCCGAGAATACAGCGGTATATTCAAGCTTTATTACGTGGAACGTCGGGGAATCCGGTTATACACAGACAACGGAAGATTCCGTAACTTACCGTACCTTTAATCTTAAGTACGGAATCCGTCTTACCAATGAAGCCGCCGCATTTGTTGATGAAAAGGAATATTCAACTAACGGCACCACAACTCTCAGCTACAGAACGCTTCTTCTTGAAGATAACGATCCCGATCTTACAGTAGATTTCCCCGTTCCGTCAGTCAATGGATATCTTGCTGATATTTCTTTCGGTAAGGTCGATTCTCTTGCGGAGCCTGTTGAGGGGGCTGTGTTTACTCTTACTCATAGCAGCGATTGTTCCGTATGTTCAGGCGATGTAGTTATCTCAAGCTTTGAGGCAACCTCGTCATCAGAAGGTACTGTTGAATTCAGCTCAATACCTTCAGGTCATAAATATGAACTTGAGGAAACCGAAGCACCCGAGGGTCTGATCTGCAGTCCTGAGGTTTACAGCATTGAAGTTGCTTACGGTGACGTTTACGTTGACGGCGCTTCAATAAGCTCGGATTTTGAAGTTGAAAACGTACTTTATACTGCGGTAACTTCTCCTGATATAGAAGGTACAGTTTCCTTAACTGAAAACGGCATTCCCAAGGGTTTTGAAAACGGCAAGTTCTCTGTTGAGATTACTCCCGACAGCGGTAATAACGAAAAAGGCTTCAATCTTCCCGATGACGCAACGGTTGCCGTTGATGAAGACGGAAACTTTATAATTGAAGGAATTGAATTTATAAGACCCGGCGAATACACATTTGCTGTTAATGAGGTAAACGGCGGTAATGCAGGCTATGATTACGATAACGGCTCTTACGTTATCACTTATACCGTCGAGCCCAATGACCAGACTCAGACCTTTGAAATAACCAATACAGAGATTACCAAAAACGGCACGCCCTCAGATTCACTGCATTTTGACAATACCTATACCACTCCTTCACCCGTTTCAGTTGACATAAAAGGTGAGGTAAATCTTACTGGCGGCGGTAAGTCTGATAGTGATATTACCGATAAATTCTTCACTTACGCGGTATCGGGTGCGGACCTGGATAATGTAAGCGGTGTGCCTGAGACTGCGGACGCAGGCGCGGGCGGTACACTTGATCTTGGCACCTGGAGCTTCGATAAGGTTGGTGTTTACAGCTTCACTGTTACCGAGGACGTTCCTCCGGTAGGTTATACTGATGAAACGGGAACGGTTGATATTACCGTAACCGTTACGCTTGATGAAACCACCAATGCACTGAAAACTCAGGTTGTTTATTCAAGCGGCAACGGCCTTGTGATTGATAATACCTACACTTATCCCGATGAAATTTCAGTAACCCTTGCGGGCGAGAAAGAACTTAAGGAAAACGGTTCTGATAAACAGATTAAGGATAATCAGTTTACGGCTGTTATTACCGCAGATTCTTCCAAC
>JAZNUP010000151.1:0-7982 GCA_045592385.1 Acutalibacteraceae bacterium | reverse complement strand
ACGCTCGGCCTTCATCTGTTTTTCCATAGCATCCTGAATAGCAGCAGGGGGCAGAATGTTTTTCAGCTCAACGCGGTTAACTTTGATTCCCCAAGGGTCGGTTGCTTCATCAAGAATAGCACGCATTTTTGTGTTTACAGTATCTCTGGAAGTAAGTGTGCCGTCGAGGTCAAGATCACCAATGATATTACGAAGAGTAGTAGCAGTAAGATTTTCGATAGCTGAAATGGGATTTTCAACACCGTAGGTGTAAAGCTTGGGGTCGGTAATCTGGAAGAAAACGACCGTATCTATCTGCATGGTAACATTATCCTTGGTGATAACGGGCTGAGGAGGGAAATCCACAACTCTTTCTTTAAGGGAAACACGCTTTGCTATTCTTTCAATAAAAGGTATTTTGATGTGAAGACCCGTCTGCCAGGTGGTGCTGTATGTTCCGAGTCTTTCAATAACATAAGCGGTAGACTGAGCTACAACCTTGATATTTGCAACAAGTACCGCAAGAGCAATAACTACTATAATAGCCAGAACAATAAATAATACCATAACAAATACCTCCGTCAATTTTTAATCATACGTTAGCGGCAACAACGGAAACAACGACCCTTACGCCCTTGATTTCCTTGATAACCACTCTTTTGCCTTTTGGGATGATTTCGCCATCTTCCGAACGTGCAGACCAGGTAATACCGTCAATAACGACACAGCCTGTTCCTTCGATATTGTTAATATCTTCGGTTACAACAGCTTCTGAGCCGATACATCGGTCCGCATTTGTAGGCTGAATCTTGCTGTGCGTGAATTTTTTAACCAGCGGGCGGGTGACAATAAGAGCAACAGCAGATACAACAATAAACAGTACAATTTCGAGCCAGAGCTTTGCACCGAACAGATGCGCAATAAGCGCCGCAAGTGAACCTGCTGCAAACCAGATTGTAACCAGCTGGGCGGTTAAAGCTTCAACAATAATAAACAAAGCAAGCAGACCTGCCCACACCATTAACTCAACTGACATCACCTTGTCTCCTTTCTCTTTCATTCACCTTAGTGTGGTTATATTTTAGCATATCACCTTGTAAAAATCAATATATATCCTTTCCAAAGCTTCCATATATCGTGCTACAAGTCAAAATTGATGCTATATATTGTATATATTTTCGGGTAGCATACTTGCACTTGTATATGTGATTGATTGTAAATTATTTGTGAATAGAGGAGTTTATATCAAAAGATATTTTCTTTTTTGATTATTTCGTTGTCTTTTATGGTGACGATAGCATCTTTAGCATCAAAGCACGCTTGCCTGTATGCGGAGCGATTGGCTTCTGAGGTGTAAATGAGCAATAAGTCAATGCATCTTTTGGCGGCTTCTATGTGTGTGTTTGAGGTTACACATTTTAAGAATTTTTCACTTTTGCGCCATTGATTTGCAAGAAGCTGTGTTTTTTCATTAAGTGTGTCTTCATCGGCATATAAGGCTGTTTCGTAAAGATTGTCGAGTGAGCTTATTAATGCCTGTGTGTTGCTGCCGATTGAGTAATGAATCCATACCGCTGTAATCATAACGCCAACAATCACCAATAACGATATATAGAATCTTTTCATTTTTACTCCTTTATTATAATCTGAGTTTCTCCTGAAGTGTCAACGGTCATAAGCAGTATGCTTTCAAGCAAAAGCTTTTTGTTTTTGATTTTTTTCATTATTTCTTTTTCGCTTGTTTCTGCTTCTTTTATACCGTCGGCGCAGAAGCAGCCGTCACACACAACGGTTACGGGAAAGCTTCTTTTTTTTACCTTTATTTTTAAATCCGCAGGTGTTACGGGTGTTGCATCAGCGCGAGTCATAATGCTCAGCTTTCCGTTTGTCTCAAAAACAGCGTAGGCAATATCTTCTATGCAAAACACATCCTTCTGCCGCATTGCACAAAGTAAATCGTCAGTGGTTATGCGCAGTCTTTTCATCTGAGTCTGGTCAATTACACCGTCTCTGATAATCACTACGGGATTTCCGTCAAGCACACGGCGGCATTTATATGATTTCATACATATAACCGAACTGATTATTTCAAATCCTACTATCACAAGCAACACTGCAATTGAGTTTATGATCGGCAGTGAATTATCCTGAATGGGTATGGTTGCTATTTCGGAAATAAGAATGGTGGTTACAAGTTCTGAAGGTTGAAGCTCGCCGATTTGTCTTTTTCCCATAAAGCGGACTGAACAAATGGTGATGGCATAAATTATGGTTGCTCTTATAAGGGTGATAAGCATAATAAACATCCTTTCACAGTTATATGCTTATTTTATCCCGTTTACAAAAAATATGCTTGTTTTGTATCAGCGTATGGCTTATAATTAAATTTAATGAATGAAAATCGGGGGTGTTGATATTAAATATTATTTAGGTATTGATATAGGCGGTACAAAGTGCGCGGTAATACTTGCGGAGAGCGAATCGGTAAATATTATTTGTAAAAAGAACTTTGCTACCGAGCAGCCCAGAGGTTATGAATATGTAATTTCAAATATAATAAGTGCTGTTGAAAGCATTCTTGAAGAAAATAACGTTGAAGCGTCAGATGTGCTTGCTGCAGGTATAAGCTGCGGAGGTCCGTTAGACAGTAAAAACGGAATTATCAAGTGCCCTCCGAACCTTCCGGATTGGGATGACGTGCCGGTCACTCAGATAATCGGCAGCCGTTTCGGTTTTCCTGTTTTCTTGCAGAATGATGCCAATGCCTGCGCTCTGGCAGAGTGGAAATACGGAGCGGGCAGGGGATGCGAAAATATGGTTTTCCTTACGTTCGGAACAGGAATGGGTGCCGGGCTTATTCTTGACGGAAAGCTTTACAGCGGAACGAACGATATGGCAGGCGAGGTAGGCCATATGCGCATTGAGAATGACGGCCCGGTAGGTTATTCGAAGGCAGGTTCATTTGAGGGCTTTTGCAGCGGCGGCGGAATTGCAAGAACTGCTCAAATGGCAGCGGCGGAATATATTGAAGCCGGCAAAAAATCTGTTCTTTTTGAAAATGCTGAAGATATTGAAAAGATTACGGCGAAATCTCTTGCCGTTGCCGCTGATGATGGCGATGAGTTTGCGCTGGGAATTTACCGGAGGTGCGGTGAAAAGCTCGGTAAAGGCCTTGCAATAATAATTGATATTCTTAACCCTCAAAAAATAGTAATAGGCAGCATTTATGAGAGAAGCGGGCATTTGTTAAGAGAAAGTATGTACCGTGCTCTTGAAGAGGAGGCACTTTCTCTTTCCTACGGATGCTGTGAGATTGTTTCAGCAGAGCTTGGTGACAGTATCGGTGATTACGCAGCTCTCGGAATTGCCGCTGCAGGCTACGAAAGGATGAGTGAAAATGAAAGGAATTCTTGACAGTCTTATTGAACGCTACCCGTCACTTGAGTGCGTTAAGGAAGATATATGGAATGCTTATAAAATAATTGAAGAAACCTATCTGAACGGCGGAAAGCTTCTTGCCTGCGGCAACGGAGGAAGTGCCGCTGATGCGGACCATATCGTTGGTGAGCTTATGAAAGGATTCCTGCTTCAAAGACCGCTTGATGACAATGAAAAAAGTTGCTTTAACGCAGTGAGAGACGGTAGTGTTATTTCAGATGCACTTCAGGGCGGTCTGCCTGCAATTTCGCTTTGCGCGCAGGCGGCGCTGATGACTGCTTATATGAATGACGTGGGCGCTGATACTGTTTTTGCTCAGCAGGTTTATGCTTATTCCAAAAACAGTCCCGACGTCCTCATAGCCCTCAGTACTTCGGGTAATTCGGATAACGTGGTCAAAGCTGTTGCGGCGGCAAATGCCGTAGGAATCAAAAGCGTTGCAATAACCGGTCAAAAAGAAAGCAAGTTAAGTGAGGACAGTTCGGTTTGTATCAGACTCCCTGAAACAGAAACATATAAAATACAGGAGCTTACTCTTCCTGTTTATCACGCGCTTTGCGCCATGACGGAAAAACGCTTCTTCAGCAAGTAATATTTTTCCGTGTGAGAGCATATTTTGAAACAGTAATCTTTATTTCTGTTATTCTCACACGGGAGGTTATCCGCTTGAAGGGTATTGTAGAGGAAAGGGCAGTTGAAATTGCTCAATATATTATTGAAAACAGAGCTACCGTAAGGAGTGCTGCGAAAAAATTCGGTATTTCTAAGTCTACCGTACATACAGATGTAACTCAAAGACTGAAAAAACAGGACCCTTTACTGTATGCGCAGGTCAAAAAGGTTCTCGATATAAATAAGGCTCAACGCCATATAAGGGGCGGAATTGCTACAAGAGAAAAATATCTTAAAGAAAAATAATGCATTTTGTGTTGAAATTCGTCAATGGCTGTGTTAAAATTAATTAATAAATTTTAATAAGAAAGGATTTTTAATATGGAGCAGCTTAAAGTAGGCATTATCGGCGCCGGCAGAATCGGCTCCCTCCATGCCAAGTCAATTTGCTACAATGTTCCTACAGCTTGTGTTGTCGGCATTACAGACGTTTTTGCCGAAAACGCCAAGAAGGTTGCGGACGAGCTTTCAATCCCCAAGGTTTACGCAGATTATAAGGAAATGCTTGCAGATCCCGAGGTTGAAGCAGTTCTTGTATGCTCATCAACTGATACTCATGCTGATATAGCTATTGAGGCAGCCGCAGCAGGTAAGCATATTTTCTGCGAGAAGCCCGTTGATTTGACCCCTGCAAAAGTTGAAGCGGTTATTGAGGCTGTCAAGAAGGCAGGCGTTAAGCTTCAGGTAGGCTTTAACCGCAGATTTGACCATAACTTTGCCAACATCAGATCAATGGTTAACGACGGTAAAATCGGTGACGTTCATATTGTTAAAATTACTTCAAGGGATCCCGCTCCGCCTTCAGCAGAATATGCAGCAGTAAGTGGCGGTATGTTCATTGATATGACTATCCACGATTTTGATATGGCTTGCTTTATGGCCGGCAGTGAGGTAACCGAGGTTTATGCCAATGCCACCTGCCTTGTTGACCCTGCAATCGGCGAAGCGGGCGATGTTGATACGGCGGTTATCAGCCTTAAGTTTGCTAACGGAGCTATCGGTGTTATTGATAACAGCCGCCGTGCTGCTTACGGCTATGACCAGAGAGTTGAAGTTTTCGGCAGCAAGGGTGCAGCTATGGCTTCGAACGATACTCCCACCAACGTTGTTTATATGGGCGAAGACGGTGTTGTAGCTGACAAGCCTCTCTATTTCTTCCTTGAAAGATATATGCAGTCCTTCAGGGATGAAATGCTCTGCTTCGTAAGCGCCGTACTTGAGGACAAGCCCGTTCCCGCAACAGGCACTGACGGTCTCAACGCTATCCTTATCGCTCTTGCAGCAAAGAAGTCCGCCGCTGAAGGCAGACCTGTTCTTATAAGCGAAATTAACTGATTTTATTGCGGCTGTTTCAAGCAGAATACTGAAACAGCCGTAAATTTTTGATTTATGAGGTTGTTATGAAAGTATTATTTAAAATTTTAAAAGTAGTTATCAGCATTGTGTTGGCGGTTGCTATTCTTCTTGCGGCAGCCGGCGTAATCTGCCGCGCTTTCCCAGGAAAAGAGGCTGATTACTCTCAGATTACAAATCCCCATATTTCCGTTGACGGTAAAACTCTGGTTTCAGCTCATCGCTCAGGCGGAGATATCGCTCCCGAAAACACTCTTGCCGCATTCAAAAACTGCATTGAAAGTGAAGATTTCAACGTTGATATTTATGAGTTTGATTTACATATCACTGCAGACGGCAAGCTTATCCTTCTGCACGATTCAACCCTTGACAGAACAACAAATGCCGTTGCCCATTTCGGTGAGGAAAACGTTGCTCCCTCAACAAAAACTTATGCCGAACTCAGAGAACTGAACTTCGGTGAAAACTTTGAGGATGTTGACGGCAACTATCCTTACAGAGGCCTTACGGGTGATGAAATCCCCGAGGATCTGAGGGCTGTTCTTCTTGAAGATGTACTTGATTATCTGGAGAGCAACGGAAGCTTTGATTATATAATTGAAATCAAGGATTCCGGTGAAAACGGCTTTAAGGCAGCTGATGAGCTTTACAGGATTATCAGAGAAAGAGACCTTCTGGATAACGTTGTGTTCGGTACCTTCAATATGGACGTTACAAATTATGTTGATGAAAATTATCCTGATATGCTTCGTTCTGCAGGAATTCCCGAAGTAATTCTTTATTACTTTATGTGCGCGTTCGGAATCGAACCTTCTGAGGGCTTCTTTAAGTATGAGGCACTCCAGATTCCTATGGGCTTCAGCTTTATTATCAGCCTTGATAATAGCAGAGTAATCAACTATGCTCACCGCAATAATATCGCTGTTCAGTATTGGACTATTAATGATGCCGAGGATATGGAGCTTCTTAAAAACATAGGTGCGGACTGTATTATGTCCGATAATCCTGCGCTTGCTTATGAAATTCTGAACGGCTGAGTTTCGCTCAGACTCTGAATAACAGATGAATCGGGGACCGTCTTTTTGCTTTGTGCAAAAAAGTCGGCTCCGATTTTTGTTGTTATGAATGAAAAACGGTAATACTTTGTTTCGCAAAAAACGAAGTTGTCATTTTCAAAATCACTTTTTGACATATTCAGTTTTTTTGCTATTTCTTCGCTTTCGTCGGTGGTGAAATTCTCTATAATCAGTTTTGAAAGGTTTATGAAATCAGCCTTTTGAGTGCCTGAAATTCCGCTTTCATATGAGAGCGTTATCCCGGCGCCCGAAATAGCTTGAAGAGTGTTGTCGGCTGCTTCAAAGCGCAAAATCAACTGGTTTCCCGATGCCGTTTCAACGAATCTGTATCCTGCTTTGCCGTTGAAAATATTTTCGGCGGTGAGGGGGGTATATTCGCCTGATTCGCAAATCCTTGCAGTCAGAGTGTCGGCATTTACTTCCTGCTGAACGGTGCACGAAGTAAACAACACACTAATTAAAAATGCCGTTAGAACCGAGAAAAATTTTTTCATTTTGCATAACCTCCGCTTTTTTAAGCAACTATCTTGAAATTTGCCTTAAAAGTGTTATAATAATAAAATAATATGCTTTAGGAGGAATACACATGAGCAAAAAACCCTATTATATTACAACTGCAATCGCTTACACATCAGGTAAGCCCCATATTGGCAATTCATATGAAATCGTACTCACCGATTCTATTGCCAGATTCAAGCGAATGCAGGGTTATGATGTTTTCTTCCTTACCGGTACAGACGAACACGGTCAGAAAATCGAGCTTAAAGCAAAGGATGCAGGCATTACTCCCAAACAGTTTGTTGATGCTGAGGCCGCTCAGATAAGAGGCATCTGTGATTTGCTCAATACAACTTACGATAAGTTTATCAGAACAACCGATGATTATCATGAGAAGGCTGTTCAGAAGATATTCAAAAAGCTTTACGAGCAGGGCGATATTTACAAGGGCTCCTATGAGGGTCTTTACTGTGTTCCCTGTGAAAGCTTTTTCACAAACGCTCAGCTTGTTGACGGTAAATGCCCCGACTGCGGCAGAGAAGTTACAAATGCCAGTGAGGAGTGTTATTTCCTCAAGCTTTCAAAGTATCAGAAGCAGCTTGAAGATTATATTGAAACACATCCCGATTTCATTTATCCCGAAAGCCGCAAGAAAGAGATGCTCAATAACTTCATAAAGCCCGGTCTTCAGGATTTGTGCGTTTCAAGAACTTCGTTCAAATGGGGTATTCCCGTTGATTTTGATGATAAGCACGTTGTTTACGTATGGCTTGATGCTCTTTCAAACTATATTACCGCTCTTGGCTATGATCCTGACGGCAGCGGTGAGAATTATAAGAAGTACTGGCCTGCAAACGTTCATATTATCGGTAAGGACATTATCAGGTTCCACACAATTTACTGGCCCATTATGCTTATGGCTCTTGGTGAGCCTCTGCCTCAGAAGGTATACGGCCATCCCTGGCT
>JAZNUP010000150.1:0-42543 GCA_045592385.1 Acutalibacteraceae bacterium | reverse complement strand
TTCACTCACAATTACGTTCAGGACGTTCAGGTCATCGGCGTACCGGACAAGAGATACGGCGAAGAAATCATGGCCTGCATTATCCTTAAAGAAGGCTGTGATATGACCGTGGAGGAAATGAAGGAATACATTCAGTCCCATATGGCAAGGCACAAGGTTCCACGATACATTGAATTTGTAGAAGACTTCCCCAAAAACGCGGCCGGCAAAATTCTCAAATATAAAATGAGAGAAGAATTCGCTCAAAAGCTCGGTCTTACAAAGAATTAAACTACTGAAAGGGTGTTAAATATGTTAAATATCAGAATCGAAAAAACAACTGCTCCTAAGACAAAGCCCGAAGGCAAACTCGGCTTCGGCAAAATCTTCACTGACCATATGTTCATTATGAACTACACAGAAGGCCAGGGCTGGCACGATGCAAGAATCGTTCCTTACGGCGATCTTTCCTTCTCCCCCGCTTGTATGGTTTTCCACTACGGTCAGGAAATGTTCGAAGGTCTTAAGGCTTACAGAGGCACTGACGGCACTCCCAGACTCTTCAGACCCGATATGAATGCCAAGAGAACCAACGACACCAACAAAAGACTCTGCATCCCTGAGCTTCCCGTTGAGGATTTCGTTCAGGCCGTAAGTGCAGTTGTTGACGTTGACCGTGATTGGATCCCCTCTGAGCCCGGCACCTCACTTTACATCCGTCCCTTCATTATCGCTACCGACGCTTTCCTTGGCGTTGCTCCCTCAAAAACATATCTTTTCATAATCATCCTCTCCCCCAGCGGTGCTTACTATGAGAGCGGCCTTGCTCCCGTTGGCATCTGGATTGAAGATGATTACGTAAGAGCAGTAAGAGGCGGCATGGGCTTTGCAAAGACCGGCGGCAACTACGCAGCAAGCCTTGCAGCTCAGGTTAAGGCTCACGATGACGGTTATTCTCAGGTTCTCTGGCTTGACGGTGTTGAGAGAAAGTACATTGAAGAAGTAGGCGCTATGAACATCTTCTTCAAGATTGACGGCAAAATCGTTACTCCCATGCTCAACGGCTCAATTCTTCCCGGCATCACCCGTAACTCCGTAATCGAGCTTTGCAAGAGCTGGGGTCTCGAAGTTGAAGAACGCAAGATTTCCGTTGACGAGCTCCTTGAAGCTCAGGCAACAGGCAAGCTTGAGGAATGCTTCGGCACAGGTACCGCCGCAGTTATCTCCCCCGTTGGCAAGCTTCGCTACAAGGATGACGTTATGACCATTAACGGTGGCAACATCGGTGAAATCAGCCAGAAGCTTTACGATACCGTTACAGGCATTCAGTGCGGCAGCGTTGAAGATAAGTTCGGCTGGGTTGTAACCCTTTAATTAATATGAAGTTTAAAAGAATCACTCTTTTTTGCGGTCATTACGGCAGCGGTAAAACCAACATTGCCGTAAACTGTGCAATAAAGCTCAAAGAGGACTATGAAAAAGTTGCAATAGCTGACCTTGACATAGTCAACCCCTATTTCAGAACCAAGGACAGTGAAAAAACTCTTGAAGCACATTCAATAAAGCTTATCTCTTCCGAATATGCAGGCTCCAACGTTGACGTACCTGCGCTGCCGTCCCAGGCTTATTCGCTCTTTGATAATAAAGAACTTAAAGCCGTAATCGACGTAGGCGGAGATGACAGAGGCGCTCTCGCCCTCGGCAGATACGCTCCGCTTCTCAAGGAAGAAAACAATTACGATATGCTTCTTGTGGTCAACAAGTTCAGACCTCTTACCCCCGATGCCGAAAGCACGGTTGAAGTAATGCGTGAAATCGAACAGGCCTGCGGTATTCAGTTCACCGGAATTGTAAACAATTCAAATCTCGGTGACGAAACATGTGCGCAGGACGTTCTTTCAAGCGTTGATTATGCCCGCAAAGTAGCTGAAGCCACAAATCTTCCCGTTAAAATGACAACGGTAAGGGAAGAACTCTACTGTGAACTCAGCGATAAAATTGATAATCTTATGCCCATAAGACTGTACGTTAAACAGTCCTGGACTATACAGGAGGAAAAACACTAATGGCAAAGGTAACTTTTAAAACCGATTTATGTAAGGGCTGCGGTCTTTGCGTTGGCGCTTGCCCTAAAGGAATCGTTGCTCTGCTTGACGACGTTATTAACGCAAAAGGCTATCATCCCGCAGGTATTACCGACCAGGAAAAGTGCATCGGCTGTGCTTTCTGCGCAACTATGTGCCCTGATTGCGTAATCAAGGTAGAAAAGTAAGGAAGGAGAGTTAAAATGGCTGAAAAAGTATTAATGAAAGGTAACGAGGCGCTTGCAGAAGCTGCTATTATGGCAGGCTGCCGCCACTATTTCGGTTACCCCATCACCCCTCAGACTGAAATCGCTGCTTATATGGCAAAGAGAATGCCTAAAATCGGCGGCACATTCCTTCAGGCTGAAAGCGAAATCGCCGCTATCAATATGGTTTACGGCGCAGCTGCAGCAGGCAAAAGAGCTATGACTTCGAGCTCAAGCCCCGGAATTGCCCTTAAGAGCGAAGGTCTCTCTTACCTTGCAGGCTCTGACCTTCCCGCACTTATCATCAACGTTCAGAGAGGCGGCCCGGGTCTCGGCGGCATCCAGCCCTCACAGTCTGACTATTTCCACGCAACAAGAGGCGCAGGCCACGGTGACTTCCATATGATCGTTCTCGCTCCCGCTTCCGTTCAGGAAATGGTTGACCTCACCTTCAAGGGCTTTGACCTTGCTGACAAATACCGTTCACCCGTTATGCTCCTTTCCGACGGCACAATGGGTCAAATGATGGAGCCCGTAAGCCTTGATATGGGCGAAGTTAAGGAATACGACAAATCTTCCTGGGCTACCAACGGCACAAAATGTGAAAGAGAACACAACGTTGTAAACTCTCTTTTCATCCAGCCCGATGAGCTTGAAAGATACAACTTTGAACGCTATGAGCGTTACGCTCACATCGAAGCCAACGAAGTTATGTATTCCGAATACTGCATGGAAGATGCAGAAATCTGCATAGTTGCTTACGGCGTTGCTGCAAGAGTTTCACAGAACGCTGTTGATAAAGCACGTGAGCAGGGAATCAAAGTCGGTATGATAAGACCCACCACCCTCTGGCCCTTCCCCAAGGCTGTTCTTAATGCTGCTGCCGATAAGGTTAAGGCATTCATCAGCGTTGAGCTTTCCATGGGTCAGCTTATTGAGGACGTTCAGCTTGCTACAAGCTGCAAGAAACCCGTTCTTCTTTGCAACCGTGCAGGCGGTATGATTCCCACTACCGAGGATGTTCTTGCATCCATTAATAAAGCAAACTCTGTCGGAGGTGACAAATAATGATAGTTTTTGACAAACCCAAGGCTCTCGCCGACGTCCCCCTTCATTATTGCCCCGGCTGCACTCACGGCATCGTTCACCGTCTTGTTGCAGAGGTTATTGATGAACTCGGCATTGAAGGCAAAACTGTAGGCATCGCACCCGTTGGCTGCTCCGTTTTTGCTTACAATTATTTTAACTGTGATATGATTGAGGCTGCCCACGGCCGTGCTCCCGCTGTTCCTACCGGCGTTAAAAGAGCTGACCCCGACAATATCGTATTCACCTATCAGGGTGACGGCGACCTCGCTTCAATAGGCACCTGTGAAACCGTTCACGCTGCCGCAAGAAACGAAAACATCACCATCATCTTTATCAACAACACAATCTACGGTATGACCGGCGGTCAGATGGCTCCCACATCACTCCCCGGTCAGATTACCCAGACCTCTCCCTACGGCAGAGACGTAAATACCGTAGGTCTCCCCATCAAGGTTTGCGAAATGCTTTCACAGGTTGACGGCGCATCCTACCTTGAAAGAGTTGCGGTAAACAACGTTAAGAACGTAAGAAATGCCAAGAAGGCTATCAAGCGTGCTTTCCAGAACCAGCTTGAAGGCAAAGGCTTCTCCCTTATAGAAGTTCTTTCCACCTGCCCCACAAACTGGGGTCTTACACCCGACAAGGCTCTCAAGTGGCTTGAGGAAAACATGATTCCTTATTACCCTCTCGGCGTATACAAGGATAAGTACAGCGAGGAGGGCAAATAATATGACAAAATCAATTCTTCTTGCAGGTTTCGGCGGTCAGGGCATTCTTTTCAGCGGAAAGTTCCTTGCTTACAAAGGTCTTATTGAAGGAAATGAAGTAAGCTGGCTTCCCTCATACGGCCCCGAAATGAGAGGCGGCACCTGCAACTGCAGTGTTATCCTCAGTGACAGACAGATTGGTTCACCCATCGTTACCAATCCCGACATCCTTATAGCTATGAACCTCCCCTCGCTTGACAAATTTGAAAACGCAGTTGTTCCCGGCGGTCAGATTTTCGTTGACAGCACTCTTATCGAGCGCAAGGTCAACAGAGATGACGTTGACGTTTTCTACATCCCCGCAACAAGACTTGCAAGCGAAAACGGCTTCCAGACCCTTGCAAATATGGTTATGATCGGTCACCTTCTCAGCAAGGGCGACTTTACACGTGACAATATTGACACTGCTATGGGCAAAATCGTTTCCGCAAAGCGCCAGAATCTTCTTGATTCAAACATTGCTGCTGTTGAGCTTGGTTACAACTATTAATCATCAATCCATCAGGAGAGGAAAATTAGTATGACGTACGAACTCAAAGAAATCGGCAAAAGACTTTCAGTCTTACGCGATATCAATGATATTACCGCAGAAGAAATGGCATCAAAGCTCAATATGAGCACCGAGAATTACCTCGCTTGCGAAAAGGGCGAAGCGGATTTTTCCTTCAGCTTCATTCTTAATGCAGCGGCAATTCTCGGCATTGACGTGCTTGAAATCATAAGCGGAGTCAGCCCCAAGCTTTCCACCTGCACGGTTGTTAAAAAAGGTCACGGTTTCCCCATCAACCGTAACACCGGCAACGATTACAGACATCTTGCCCACACCTTCAGAGACGCTAAAGCAGATCCCCTGCTTGTTACCGTTTCTCCCAGCGATGATCCGCCCGTTATGCACGACCACGAAGGTCAGGAGTTCAATTACGTGCTTCACGGCAATATGAAATTCTACATCGGCGACATCTGCTATGAGCTCAGCAAGGGTGACAGTGTTTATTTTGATTCAAGCATTCCCCATGCCGAAAAAGCAGTAGGCGGTAAGGATTTACAGTTCCTCGCAATAGTTTTAAAGTAAAAAATGTTTTTTCGTCCGCCCATTCTTATGGGCGGATTTTTATTGAAATGAGTATGCCTGTATGATATAATAAAAAAAATATATCCCGAAAGGATGTTGAATATATGAAGCAGTTTGATTCTCTCCTGTGGTACAGCCAGCCCTCAAAGGCATGGACCCAGAGCCTTCCCATCGGTAACGGTACACTCGGCGCTATGATTTACGGCACCGTAGGCAGTGAACTTCTCTCTCTTAACCACGATGAGCTGTGGACCGGTTATCCCGAAGACACTAATTACGTAAAAAATGCCCCTGAAGCCCTCAAAAAGACCCGTGAGCTCATAATGCAGGGAAAATTCGCAGAGGGTCAGAAAGTTTGTGAGGACGGCTTCCAGAGCCGTTGGAGCCAAGCTTATATGCCTTTGGGCGATATTAAAATAGACTTCACATCCTGCAATCGCGCACACAACTACAAAAGAAGCCTTGATATCGCAAATGCCGTTGCAAGCGTTGAATATACCAAGGCCGGTGTTGAATTCAGAAGAGAATACTTTGCTTCTTATCCTGACAAGGTTATAGCCGCTAAATTCACCGCAAGCAAGCCTGCGCTCAACTTTACTCTTTCTCTCACAAGCAAGCTCAAGTCATTTGCTTTCACCCGCAACAATGTGCTCTGGCTTGACGGTGAGTGCCCCTCAGATAATTGCGAAAATATGGAAACAGGCAAAAACCGCTACATTGATGACGATGAGTGCAGAGGAATTCAGTTCAGAGCCGGCGTAAAGCTCACCGCTGACGGTAAAGTAACCTATGCTGATGACGGAATCACTGTTGCAGATGCAAGTGAGGTAACCTTCTTCTTCACCTGCGTTACAAGCTTTAACGGCTATGATAAAAAGCCTTATCTTGAAGGCAAAGAATATAAAAAGCCCTGCGCTGATATTCTTGAAAATGTTTCTGATTATGAAACTGTCAAGAAAAACCACCTTGCTGACTATACCGGTATTTACAACAGAGTAAACCTTGACCTCGGCGAAAGTGAGCATTCCTCTCTTCCTACCGATAAGCGACTCAAAAAATTCGCATCCACAAAAAACGACCCATCTCTTATTGCTCTTATATATAACTACGGCAGATATCTTGCCGTTTCATCCTCACGTGAAGGCTCCCAGCCCTCAACCCTTCAGGGCATATGGAATCACCGCGTAAATCCCCCTTGGAATTCAAACTACACCGTAAACATCAACACCGAAATGAACTACTGGCCCGTGCTTATGTGCCGTATGCCTGAGGTAAACCTTCCTCTTGTAAAAATGGTTGAAGAACTCTCGGTAAAGGGCGAAAAGACCGCAAAGGTATTCTATGATGCCCCCGGCTTTGTAAGCCACCACAACGTTGACCTCTGGCGTCTTACCACACCCGTGCCCGGGTGTGCTTCATGGAGCTTCTGGCCCGGTTCATCAGGCTGGCTTTGCCGCCATCTGTTTGAGCATTACGAGTACACAACTGACGTTGATTTCCTCAGAAACACCGCTTACCCCGTTATGAAAAAGGCAGCAGAGTTTTATCTTTCACAGCTCGCTGATAACGGCAACGGAAAGCTTATTTTCCCCGCCGGAACCTCGCCCGAAAATCTCTTTGTTCAGGGCAAAGATAACTGCGCAATCGGCAAAACCTCAACTATGACAATGAGCATCATCAAGGATTTGTTCACTGCCTGCGTTAAAGCAAGCAATATTCTTGAAGCTGACGGCGAGTTTGCCGCAAAGCTTCAGAATGCTCTTGATAATATGCTCGGTTTTGAAATCGGCTCAAAGGGTCAGCTCCTTGAGTGGGATGATGAATACGTTGAAGAAGATCCCCACCACCGCCACGTTTCGCATCTTTATGCTCTGCATCCCGCAAGCCTCATCACTGCTGACGGCACCCCCGACCTTGCCGCTGCCTGCAGAAAAACCCTTGAAGGCAGAGGAGATAACGGCACGGGCTGGAGCCTCGGTTGGAAAATCAACTTCTGGGCAAGACTTTTTGACGGTGATCACGCTCTCAAGCTTATCGAGATGCAGCTTCGCCCCGTTAAGAGCATCGGCATCAAATACAGCAAAGGCGGCGGAACATACGAAAATCTTTTTGACGCTCACCCCCCCTTCCAGATCGACGGCAACTTCGGCGCAACAAGCGGTATAACTGAAATGCTTATGCAGTCACGCGACGGTAAAATCTATCTTCTCCCCGCCCTGCCCTCCTCCTGGAAAAACGGAGAAATCAAGGGTCTGCTTGCAAAGGGCAATATTATCGTTGATATAGTTTGGGAAAACGGCAAGCTCAAGAGCTATACCCTCAACGGCAAAGGCGATATATCGGTAGTATACAACGGCGAAGAGAAGAAAATCTCGCTTTCCTCAAAGCCCGAAACCTTTGATGCATAATGAAATACGACCTTTACGATTTTGATCTGACCGCCTTTCCCTATGACTGCGAAACCGTTTTTCTTTTTGAAACAATGCTCACACATCCCTGGCTGTTTTTTCTTATCCCTTATCAACTGGTGTGCATAACGCTTTATTTTCTCGGCTTCGGCGGCAAATACAAGGGGAAATGCTTTATTTTCCTGAAATTTGTAAACGGCGAAAAACTTGTTAAAAAATTCTGGAAACGCCACGAAAAGCTGATTTATCCTTTCTTCTACAAAGATAACAGGAATTATCCCAGTGTAGTGTGCTCTGCTTCTCCCGAATTTCTTATCACCCCCATTTGCAAAAAGCACGGAATCGACGTAGTTATTGCAACACAAATGGACATAAGAAACGGAAAAATCATTGGGAAAAACTGCAAAGATAAAGAAAAAATCAAGCGGATTAAAGAAAAATTACCCGATGCCGTTTTCAGAAACGTTTATTCGGACGATTTGAAAAGCGATATTCACATTTTCCGCCTTGGCGAAAAATGCTTCAAGGCAAAACGCGGCACTTTAACCGAAATGACCCTTGAAGAAATTGAAAGCGCCATAAAATAAGCTCAGCCTGCACCAAAAGGTGCAGGCTGTAAATTCAAGGAACGGTAACTATGAACGAAGAATTACAGTTGAAAAAGCGATTCACAGAGCTGAGTGAACGCTCATACTCGAGAGGCTGCTACACTTACACGGAATTTCTCACCCTCGCTGAGCAAGATATTCTTACGAAAACCCTGCCACAGAACAGATACACTTTATACGGAGGAATCAGGGATGCGCAGAGAAAAATTGCATGCTTTGGCAGTGAAGATATCTGCGGATATGAGGAGGAGCCGCCTGTTTCCGTTATAAAAATCTCCCCAGTTTCAATGCGTTTTGCAGATAATCTTACTCACCGAGACTTTCTCGGATCGCTTATGGGATTAGGTATTCGCAGAGAAGTGCTTGGCGATATTGTAACCGATGAAAACACAGCATATCTCTTCTGCCTCGAAAACATCTCCGCTTATATCACGGAAAATCTTACTCAGGTAAAGCACACAACGGTAAAATGCACCGTTGAAACAGAGTTACCTGAAATCTGCATTACCGAACCCGATGCGCAGGAATTTGTTGTTGCAAGTGAAAGATGCGATGCGATAGTTGCCGCAGTTTACTCTCTTTCAAGAGCAAACAGCCAAAAGCTCTTTTCTCAAAAGCTTGTCTTCATCAACAGTTCTCTTTGCGAAAATCCCGAAGCCTCACTCAAAGCGGAGGATATCGTAAGCGTAAGAGGCTACGGAAGATTCATTTATAAAGGAATAAAACTGCAGACCAAAAAAGGAAAAAACCGCATCCTTGCGGCAGTTTATTAAAAAGAGGACAGTTCACCATGAACTGCCCTCTGATTTTTTATTCTTCGCTTTTGTTTTCGTTCTGCTCTGTTTCATCGAGCTTTACGGTTTCTTCGGCTATAGGTGAAGAATCCGATGCCGCTGCAGGAGCTGTTTCGACCTTTTTCTTTTTAATAATCACAACCGCCGCTACTGCTGCAATAGCTGCAAGAACAACAATTGCAATAAAGACGTAACGAAGGTTGTTTTCTTTTGAATCGGAATCAGGCTCACTCTCAGCAGTTGTGAACTCAACAGTGTTCTGAACAACAGGAAGCGACTGCTCCGAAAAAGCATACCCCATACTGTTTGCAAAGGTTTCAGCGGCGGAACCTGCCTTGCCGTAAACTATAAAGTCCTTATCAACGTTGCTGAAGGTTGATTCATCAATAGAAACAACACTGTCAGGAATTATGGCACTCTTTGCCGTAACCTCCTGGAATGCACGCGCTCCAAGATGCGTAACAGGCTTTGAATCAATCTCGGGAGGAATTACAACGTCAGACTCACCGCCGATATAGTAAGAAATCATAACCGATTTGCCTTCAACTATCTGATAATAGAAAGTTCCCTCGTGGATATATATTGTGTCACCTATCTCAACATCCTGAGCTGAAGTTGATATTCCGGTATCAGGCAACGCAGTTACGGTAACGGGTCTTGTGGTAATAATGTTACGTCTTGTTGTGGTGGGTCTATTAGCGGTTGTTGACTGAGCAGAAGTGCTTTCACCCTGAGCTTCGGTACTCTGCTGAGTTTCCTCAACGGGATAGGTGGTGCTCTGCTGTGAGGTTGAATCCTGCGAAGATTGCTCAGAAGTATTTGTTTCATCGGGAGCGGTAGCGGTGGCGGATTCGGTAGTTGTGGCGGTAGTTGTAGTAGTGGTCAATGCAGCTGCACCGTTTTCCCACTCACAGATATAAGCGCACTTTTCATCACCTGTGCCTGTAAGCCAATCACCGCTTTTGCCGTTGATTTTCGCATATATATCATCCGTTGCAGCGGGAGCATTGCCCGATGACCATTTTGAATACTCAATAACCGGGCCGTATTCACCCCAAGTCCAGACAGTGTTTCTTTCATTTACGGCACCAATCCAGCAATATCCCGAAACATTCTTCAGGATAAATTCCTGCTCTGCCGCGCTTTCAATATATACAAGATGACCGGACATTTTTTCACAGTATTCCTGAGCGTCATCTCTTTTTTCCGAATCATAAAAAACATAGTAAGCATTATTGCCGAAAACAAGTGCATCCTCAGGCACCTGAGCACGGCTTACGGTTGCGCCCGCAACCATTGTGCAAAGCATAACTATTGCACAGGCCAAAGCTTTAATTCTCTTCTTCATTATTATTCCTCCGATTATTAATCCCCATCATTATAGATTTAAAAGCAATTAAGGTCAACCGATAAATTGACGATTTTGATTTTTTTAATAATTATTTAACAATTTTAACAGCCTGTGTATGCTTTGACACACAGGCTGTTTGAGTTTAACAGGTTTTTTCAGCGTTCTTCGCGGAAATACGCAAGTCCGAGAGCTGAAGGAGGCTGATTTTCTTTCTTCTTATGAACACTTGAAATTATAAGAACGATTATTGTTACAAGGTAAGGCACTGCCTCAAGCAACGAGCTTTGAGCAGAGGTCATCTTGATACCGAAAACAACAATGTAATTATAAAGCCAATAGCAAAGACCGAAAATGAATGAACCCCAGATAAGATTGATGGGACGCCATACGGCGAAAATTACGAGTGCTACCGCAAGCCAGCCAAGTGCCTGAAGACCGCCTGCCGCACCCGTGGACCAGCCGCCGTAGTTATAATCAAGAATGTAATATGCACCGCCGAGACCAGCAATGCCTGCGCCTATGGAAGTAGCAAGATACTTATACTTGGACACGTTGATACCTGCAGCATCTGCGGTTGCAGGGTTTTCGCCAACCGCTCTGAGGTTGAGGCCGGCCTTGGTTTTCTTGAGGAAGAAAGCCATAACAACAGCAATGATTATCGCAAGATAGAGCATAAATCCGTGAGAGCAAATGAATGCCTCTGCAATCTGTGCCGCCGTGCTTTCACCGAAATCAAGAGGAATGGTTTTGCAGAAAAGACTGTTTGCATAAGTAGCCTTAACGGTGACAACACCTTCGGGAATAATGAAAGTGCCAAAGAACTTTGCAAGTCCCGTGCCAAAAATAGTCATTGCAAGACCCGTAACGTTCTGATTAGCCCTGAGAGTTGTGGTAAGGAAGCAGAAAAGCACTCCTGCCAGCGCAGAGAAAAAGAACGCACAGAAAAGAGCAATTGCAATGGTAAGAACAGGGTTGGGATTCTCAGTATTCATCTCGTAAAGGTAGGTGCAGCCGAATCCGAAAGCGCCGCCGATACACATAATACCGGGTGTTCCAAGGTTCATATTACCTGATTTTTCGGTAAGCGTTTCACCCAAGGAGCCATACATTATAACAGCGCCGAAAAGAATAGCTCTTACTATCCATGACAGTACTGTACTAAGCATTCTGCGCACCTCCCTTGGCTGATTTTTTCTTAAAGATATTCTTAACCGAATCGCAGAAAACGAGGCGGTAATTGAGGAAGAATGCGCCGCCGATGATGCAGAAAAGAACAATGCCTATCATTACGTTACCCGCACCGACAGAGAATTCGGGGAAGCTGTTGCCGAGCTGACCCGTTCCTTTTTCAAGGAAAAGAATAAGCAACGAAATAAAAATCATACCTATTGTGTTGAAGTTTGCAAGCCACGCAACAATGATTGCAGTAAAACCGTAGCCGTTTGTAACAGTGTGCACCGCTTCAGCAGAATAGGCAATGGAGTGATTCTGAGCCGCAACGGTAAGGCCGCCGCAAAGGCCGCAGATTGCACCCGAAATTGCCATAGTTCTGATTATGACCTTTTTAACGTTGATGCCTGCGTACCTTGCGGTATTTGCAGAGTCACCGATAACAGAGATTTCGTAGCCGTGCTTTGTTTTCTTAAGATAGAAATACATTATAAATGCAAGAGCCACGAAAATTATAATGTTCCAGGTATAGCTGTGGTCAAGCAACGAAGGGAACCAGGTTTCTTTATCAAAAGTGGGGAGAGCGGAAAGCTTGCCCTTCCACATATTATAGAAATAGTCCATTATCTTCATCGCAACATAGTTCATCATAAGCGTGAAGAGGGTTTCGTTCGTACCGAAATATGCCTTGAAAACAGCGGGAATAATTCCCCACAAAGCGCCGGAAATAATGCAAACGGTAATCATAACAACAAGCATCACAGGCTTTGACATACTGCCTGCATAATCGTGCATAATAATCGCGGTTGCAAGGCCGCCGATTACCACCTGGCCCTCTGCGCCGATATTCCAGAATTTCATTTTGAATGCAGGAGTAAGAGCAACAGAGATACAAAGAAGCTTTGCGGCGTAAATTGCGGTATCCCACATCATAATACGCATACTTCTTTCGTTGCCGGGGATACCGAAAGTACCGTTCCACATCTGGCTGAGAGCTTCACCTATTGAAATTTCGCCCCTGCCGACTATAAGTATGTATGCCGAGCAGATGAGAAGCGCCGCAAGGAGTGAGCCCGCTCTTACCGCTACAGAGCGTTTACGGGAAGGAGTTCCCTTTTTGACAATACGCACAAAAGGCTCACGGTTGACCTCCTCGTGTTTTTTTGCTTTAGCCATTAAAGAGTCTCCTCCTCTCTCATATTAGTCATAAGCAGACCGATTTCGGCCTTTGTGGCGGTTCTTGCATCAACAATACCGTTCACCTTGCCTGCACAAAGAACCATAATTTTATCAGCAAACGCAAGCAGAACGTCAAGATCCTCGCCTACGAAAATAACTGCTACGCCCTTTTTCTTCTGTTCGTCAAGAAGATGATAGATGGTCAGTGACGTGTTGATATCAAGACCTCTCACCGCATAAGCGGTCATAAGCACACTGGGGGTTGCAGCAATCTCTCTTCCGATAAGAACTTTCTGAACGTTACCACCGGAAAGATTCCTGATAGGAGTATCAATACCGGGGGTTACAACCTCAAGCTCTTCCTTAATCTCATTTGCAAGCTTACGCGAATACTTTTTATCGGCAAAAATACCCTTGCCGCGTTTATAATAACGAAGCATCATATTTTCGGTCATACCCATTGAGCCGACAAGACCCATACCGAGTCTGTCCTCAGGCACAAACGAAAGCGCAACGCCGAGCTCACGGATTTTTCTGGGGGATTTGCCTATAAGCTCCTTGGATTTTGTGCTTCCCTCGGGATAGTAAGTTATGCTTGAGCCGGGTGCCGCAGCCTGCAAGCCCGCAATAGCCTCAAGCAGCTCCTTCTGACCGCAGCCCGAAATACCTGCAATACCGAGAACTTCACCGCTGTTGGCGGTAAAGGAAATATTATCAAGCACGGAAATGCCATCTGAATTTTTACAGGTAAGGTTCTTTACAATAAGTCTGGGTTTAGGGTCAACAGGTTCGGAGCGTTCAATATCAAGGTCTACCTTCTGGCCTACCATCATCTCGGTAAGCGACATTTCAGTAGCGTCTTTGGTTTCAACCGTTCCTGCAAGCTCACCCTTGCGAAGGATCGTAACTCTGTCCGAAACAGAAAGCACTTCATTAAGCTTGTGTGTAATAATGATTATACTCTTACCGTCATCACGCATATTACGTATAACCTTGAAGAGTCTTTCAGTTTCCTGCGGAGTAAGAACGGCGGTGGGCTCATCAAGAATAAGAATATCCGCTCCCCTGTAAAGAACTTTTATAATCTCAAGCGTCTGCTTCTGCGAAACGCTCATATTATAAACCTTCTGCTCAGGGTCAAGATCAAAGCCGTACTTATTGCATATATCTTTAATTCTGGCGGCAACAGCCTTAAGACTGTATCTGCCCTTTTCACTCATAGCAAGGGCCACATTCTCCACCGCCGTGAAAATATCTACCAATTTAAAATGCTGATGAATCATTCCGATGCCGTTTTCAAAGGCATCCTTGGGTGAGCGGATTGAAACCTGCTCGCCTTTGATTAAAATTTCGCCCTTATCAGGGAAATATATGCCTGAAAGCATATTCATAAGGGTTGTTTTACCGCTGCCGTTTTCACCCAGCAGAGAGAGAATTTCACCCTTATAAGTAATAAAATCTACATCCTTATTTGCAACAACGGAGCCGAAGGTTTTGGTGATGTTGCGCATTTCGACTGCAATTTGCTTTTGTTTTTGCTCCATATTCTTCCCTCACATCTGTGCATCTGAAATACTGTTAACCCAAAAGAGGGGAGCCTCCTTTTGAAGGCTCCCCTCCGTGCAGTTTAAAAATTATAACTTATTCAGCTTCGTAATCGGAAGCGATTTCTGTGATACCGTCAATGCGGATATCGAAATAAGGTGCGGAACGGAGAACTGACTCCTCAAAATAGGTAACACCGTTTTCTGTCTTAATGCATTCTGCACCGTTCATACCGTAAGCTGCGGTGTAAGTGGTAAGATTCTTGCCGTCAACAGTGAACTTAGAGCAATCAAATACTTTAAGGGATCCATCCTCAATAGCTGCAATAGCAGCATCGGCGGCTTCCTTGGTGCCCTCTGCGCAAGCAGAACCGAGGTCTGTGCAGCAAACAGCAGCTTCACTGTAGCCTTCGGACCAATCCTGAGGAACCTGCTTACCCTCAAGAACCGCTCTGAAGAGAATTTCATAATAAGCTTCCCAATTGTTAGAAGCAGATGTAAGAGCTACGTCGGGAGCAACATCAAGCATAGATACGTTGTAACCAACAGAGAAGCACATAGTGTTGGTACCTGCAGCGTGTGCCTTCTGAACAGCTGCGGGAGCACCTGTTGAGTCAGCATGCTGGCCGATAATTACACAACCCTGCTCAAGAAGATATTCGCCAACAGCAGCCTCTCTCTCCTCGCTGAACCAGGAGTTTGTGTACTTAACAATCATTTCAACGTTTTCAACAACGCTCTTGATGCCAAGATAGAATGCTGTGTAGCCCGAAACAACTTCTGCATAGTTGAATGCACCTACATAACCAACCTTGATAGCACCGTTCTCGGTATAAGCGTTGGGATAATCGTCTGCATTGAGTTCGCCTGAATCAAGGAGAGCCTTAAGCTTTGTACCTGCGATAACACCGGAGATATATCTTGACTCATAAACGTCTGTAAAAGCGTTTACATAGTTGGGAAGGCCTGTGCCTGCAGCAAGGTCGCCTGTCATAGAAACGAAGGTGATGTCAGGGTTATCCTCAATAACGGTACCCATATTGAACTGGTGGCCGTAAGAGTTTGTGATGATAACATCGCATCCGCTTGCGATAAGGTTATTTGCGTTTGTTTCAACGGAGGTGTCCTCAGGAATCTTCTTCTTGTACTCGATTGTAACAGTTGCGCCTTCAGCTTCAAGAGCTGCAGCGGCTGCCTCTATACCGTTCATATGAGCGAGTGTGTAGCCCTCGGTTTCGTCACCGACAAGGATAGCGCCCACCTTAATCGAAGCAGCGCCTGTGTTTTCGCCGTTGTCGTCACCTGAACCACCGCAAGCAGCAAGCCCAAAGAGAAGAACAGCAGCCATGAGAAGTGCTAATAATTTTTTCATGATTTTCCTCCTGATTTTCAAAATTATATTGCAATTTTAATTATTGCCCATTTTAATCCTCAAAAATCACCGTACCGTTTTCAAGAGACGATACCATTGCAAGAGACTCAACTCTTACTCCGCTATTGCGTATAAGCCTGCCGCCGTCCTGGAAGCTTTTTTCAATAACAATCCCTGCACCCGCCACCTCGGCACCTGCGCTTTTGACTATTTCGATAAGGCCAAGCAAAGCCTGACCGTTGGCAAGGAAATCGTCGATAATGAGGACTTTATCCGCCGAAGTTATAAACTCCTTGGATACAATTACATCGTATACCCTGCTATGAGTGTAAGAGGTAACCTTTGCAGTGTAAACATCGGATGCTATGTTTTTGGTCTGTGTTTTTTTTGCAAAAACAAGCGGAACACCCATTTTATAAGCAACAAAGCTTGCTATCGCAATGCCCGAAGCTTCAATGGTAAGCACCTTTGTTATACCGCAATTATCATAACGGCGCTTGAATTCTTCGCCTATTTCAGCCAACAGTGCCGTATCAATCTGATGATTTATGAAACTGTCAACTTTTAAAACATTGCCCGGAAAAACCTTACCGTCCTTCAGGATTCTTTCCTTAAGAATCTTCACCGTATCCCTCCACGTGCAAAACTCATAAATACACTACTTAATATACTACAAACATCGACTTATTTCAAGAAATATATTAATAAAAAATCAAATATTTTTAATAAATAACATTTAATATATCCAAAGGAATTATTTTGTGTACAAACACTTGATTTTTGAAACGCTTTGCGATATAATACACAAAGCATCAAGCGCCGGTGTGATGGAATTGGCAGACGTGACGGACTCAAAATCCGTTGGTAGCGATACCGTGTGGGTTCGAGTCCCACCACCGGCACCATAACTGAACTGACAGTTGATACAACAATCGACTGTCGGTTCGTTTTTTATGCAAAAGCCGCTGCAAAAACCAGCTTAATCAGTGCAGTGTATATACTAAGATTCATATAAAGAGTACAATCATTAACAAAAAACAAATCCGGATCTGAGCTTCCGCAAAGAAGACAGATCCGGATTATTTTAATTATTGTTCATATTGTTCAGACATTACTGCGCTTCGCCACTGTTTAAATTAGTCTGAATGAATTCAATAAAGAGCTTGAACCAACGTACAAATGAATTGATTGCTACCCTTATTTTATCAAAAATTGTTTCAGGCTTATAAATCTCAGGGTCAGCATCCCAAAATTCAACATCGCAGTTTTCCTCGGTCATCGGGAAAAGAAGATCTTCCTGAGTGTTATAAAGCATAAACTGTGAATAGGGGAAATCTTCAATGGTCAACTGTCTGTCAGCAGAGCAAATATCATAAAGCATTTGCAGCTCATAAGTAGTCCAGTTAGAGTGGCTTGCACCCTTTATGAACCAGGTAAGATCAGGGAAAAGGCAGGTTGAAGCATCTATAAGCTTATCGGGAGAAATATACTTGCCCTTACCTTCGGCTACTCTCTTTGCAATATAATCCTCTGAAAGAGTTTCATAAACGCTTGAGGTTGTTGCACCGAAGGATGAACGCTCAACGGAAGCAAACTGATCCGCTACCTTATCAGAGCTTGCGCAGATAGGAATTATCTGATAGCCGTACTTTGAAATAATGCCTAAATTTGCGCCGCCGTCCTTGATTTCCTTAAGAAGCTCGGGAACTCTCTGGCGAACTTCTCTGTCATAATTATCAAGCTTTGCAATAAGACCTGCATATTCTTTTCTCTTTTCGCTGCCTTCTTCACCGAAAACGTAAAACTTTGCATCTTCATAATCCTCGGGAGAAACGCATGCCCAGTAGTTGGGCCAGGTATAGAAGGTTGAAAGAGCAAGCGCTGAGGTTACACCCTCAACAAGTTTGTCATAGAAGATATTTTCAGTAGTGCTGATGACACCTTCGAGAAGACCGGTCTGAACAAGCATATCAATGGTTTCCATAATAAAATCATCAATACTGAACATTCCGAGGCCTTCAACGTCCTTAAGAACTCTCATAAGCGCGGGAGGAGCAACGTCAAACTTTGCGCAGATAACCTCGCTGAGGATTTCAGCGCCGCCTACAACGCTGCCGTCAATTCCTACACCCTGGATATCTTTAACACCGTACTTTGAAACGTAAGCAAGGAAAACATTGGTACCGAGGCAGGTTGCCGTAACGCCTACCTTTTCACAGCCGGTTGATGCTTTCAGATCCTGAATATACTCGTGGAAGAGATCTGCCGACTCCATGGGATCCAATCTCCAGTCATAATAAAACCAGTAATCAATCCATGAATAATAACCCTTTGCGCCTTTTCTGTCGTTATGTCTTTTATCTTCCATTTCCTGCTTACGGGCTTCGGAAAGACCTGAGCCGTTGGTTACGTTACCGTCTTTATCAAGCAGTGAATTGGCAAAAATCTTGCTGATTTCCGTTTCAAGACCTGCATAAAGGTCATCCCAGCTATTAAGGGTGAGACCCTTTGCAAGAGCAGGCAAAAGAGTTTTTGCCATTGATTTGTACATCTCGCTGTTGTCAGTGCCGTTTACACCTTCGCTTGAAAAAAGCTTTGTCAGGTCATTGTAATGGAAAATTTTGTTTCCGTCAGCATCGTAAAGTGCCTCGCCGTCACCGGAAATACGGATAACGGGGATCTGGCTCTTGGTTTCGTCAATATTGACTCCCGAAAAAGCAGGCAGCATAAAGCTGAACACGAGCACAACTGACAGTAAAATTGAAATAACTCTTTTCATAGTCTGTTCCTCTCTTTCCAAAAAAATAAAAACCAACCATAATAAAACAGTCGATTTTTTAATAACCTTTTGTATTATATATTATAAATTCACTTTTGTCAATGAATTTACATTTTTGTTGAAAACAACCGGTTTATGTGGTACAATTATCCCGACAAAATCGTAAGCGAGGTTGGTTTTATGAAAAAACTCCGCATAGCATCGCTGATTCTTCTTGCAATCACTTCTGTTGTAAGCATTGATTTACTCTTCAATTTCCTCGGCAACACCGCTCCGATGGGAAACGACGGACTCGGTATGTTCAGCGTCATCATCCCCGGACACGTTTATTTCGGTGACAGTATGTGGTCGCTTGAAAGATTTTATGATGCTTTCGTAATAAGTGCCCTCGTATCTCTTGCAGTATTTGCAGAAAACATTATTCTGTCAATTATCGCTATTGCAAAAAGCGAAAAATAAAGGAGATTTTTATGGAATTATTCAAACAGATCTGGTCCGCTGACCCGTACGCCGCTTTTGCGGTAATCTGCCTTATCGGTTATTTCTTCGGTATGGCAATCGTTTTCATCACAAACCCCATCAAAAACGCTGAAAGCTTTTCGGTAAAACCTGTTGACAATGCAGGCAAAACGGAAATCCGTGTTTACTACGGCGGAATATCCTTTGCACTCGGCGCTTTTCTGCTTTTCCTCACAGTATCACTCGGCACGGCATTTTACTCACTCGTAGGCGGTTTATTCTTTGCAACAACCGTTTTTGTTACAAGAACAATTTTCCTCTGCGTTGACAAAGGCTGGAAATGCCCCTACACCAAGCTCGCAATCCCTGCAGAAGGCTTTTTCGTAATAGCCCTCTGGACCTGCTTCGTTCTCTCAAAAACTCATTGAACATATTTTTAAAGGCTGTATCGGCAACCGTAAGGTGCTGATACAGCCTCATTTTTATGCATTGATTTTTTCTTCTTTTGATGCCATAAGCTCTCTGCGTTTTTTAAGCTCTGCCTCAATAAAGGCTCTCTGCTCCTTATCATCCTTAACAAACATAATAACGATAACGTAAAGAATCTGACCTATAACGGGACCGAGCATAAAAATGGGCCACTGCCATTTCATATAAAGAGGACCCTGCTGGTGATTCTTGAGCGAGCCGTCATACTTAATCCAGTCAAGAATCAAGCCGCTGAGCAGAAGATTGACCGCGGAGGCGATTTTTGTAATGAAATTCTGAATCGAGAACGAAATTCCTTCAGTACGTTTACCTGTTTTGTACTCAACGTAGTCAATGGAATCGCTTGTAAGTGAGCGGTGAGCAACGTCCATCATATTTGAAGGGATCGCAACTATCGCCATAAGAGCACAAACAACGTAAATGGCTCCCACGCTTTCAAAGCCTACAAAATAGCTGATTGTTCGAAGTACAATGGAAATACCCTGCGCAATGATGAGAATCCTCTTCATTCCGCCAACCTTATCCGATATTTTTGTAGCAAAGAAAATAGCAATGGCGCCGGGGGCACCCATAAGAATGCTGTAAACGACCTGAGAGGTGCCGCCGTCAAAGCTTGCAAATCCGAAATTGAAACTCTCTCTGCTTTCAAAGAAATACGCCCAGGGCAAAAGCGCCGAAGTAATGTTGCTGAGAAATCTTGCAAGAGATATAAGAAGCAGCGTTTTATTATGCCTGAGCACAAAAATTGCTTCAAAGATGCTTTCGTTTGTTTTGGGAGTTTCCACCCTCTCTTTCATAGAGTGAGCAGACATTGATAACATCTCTCCGCCAAAGCCGAAAACAAGCGCAAACACTGCAAAAACAGTAACGTCATCCCAACCGAAAGTTCCCGATACAAAGGAACGTATCATCTGAAAAGCGCCTGCAATAATCGAACCTGCGCCTGCGCCGATTGTTACCCACTGCGAAACCTTTGCGCGTTCCTTTGAACTTGGCGACGATACAGCAACCATTCCCCACAAAGCAACGTCCTGCACTGAATAGAACAAATCCCAAAGCAGATATTCAACAAAAATCAGCACAACAGTAGCTGTAGGGTTCAAGCCGAAATTGATGAACATAAGCGCTGAAAGAACGCCTATAACAGGCGGCAGATAAACAAGATACGGGCGAAGCTTTTCGCCGTTTTTGAACCTGTGCCTGTCAACCATAGCGCCGATAACAGGGTCGTCTACAGAATCCCACGCTCTGGTGATACTTGTTATGTAGCCTACAGTTTTGGGTGCTATCTTGAGAACGGATGCGCAATAATAGAACAGCCAGCCCGAAATATAACTGTAAGTCATATTCTGACCCGCCAGACCCACAGCATAGGATAAAAGATTTTTGGTTTTTACATATCCGCCTTCATCCGGTATAACACGGGGTTCATTTGACATAAAATCATACCTTTCCCGATTACTTTTTGTATTTGTAATTATATCACAAGCTCTTCGCTTTTTTCAAGCAGATGTATACTTACTGTCATTTTATCCAAAAACAATAAGCAGCATTTATATACTCCTTACAAATCCTTTTCCGTTCTTCTCATCTTTCGGCGGGTACGGTTAAGATGCCTTTCAAAACTGCCGCTTGTTATAAATTCCGCAAGCACGTACTGATCAAGAACGGGAACAGTGCAGGAGTTGTGTCCGAGCTTTTCATCGTATATTTTCATAAGCTCTTCAGATAAAATCATATAGCCCATTCTCATTGACGGAGAAAGGCTTTTTGAAAAGGTGTTCATATAGATTACACGCTGATGCTTATCAATGGAATAAAGTGATTCTATGGGATTACCCGGCATAAAAAACTCGCTCTCGAAGTCATCCTCCACTATGTAACCTGAGTTTTTCTTTGCCCAACCAAGGTATTCACATCTTTTTGAAAAGCTCGCAGTAACACCTGAGGGATAGCTGTGAAACGGTGTAACGTGGAGCACGTCCATATCGGTTTTTTCAAGGTATGAGCTTTCTATCCCGTCCGCTCCCATTTTGAGTTTTACCGTTTTTACTCCTGCCGCCGTATAGACGGCTTCAATCTGACGGTATGACGGATCCTCTATTCCGAACACTTTATCCATACCCAGAATTCTTATAACGGATTCGTAAAGCTGCTCCGAACCCGAACCGATTATTATGCTTTCAGGCTGAGCAAGCATACTTCTGTAACGCAGAAGATACTCGGAAATCGCATTTCTCAGCACTGCACACCCTTTGTTCGGAGATTTCTCAAAAAGTCTTTCGCCGTTATCGGCAATAACTTTTCTGATTGTTTTAAACCACACCGAATACTCAAAATCAGTTTTTTCGCCTGAGTTTTCATCCTCCAGCAAAACAAGAGGCGATACGGGCACAGTCTCTGACGGAGCATAAAAATCCGTTGCCGCATTAACGTAATATCCGCTGCGTTCCCTAGGCGTTATAAAGCCTTCGTCGGCAAGTCTTCTGTATGCGGCCTCAACCGTAACGGTGCTGCATCCCGCTTTATCGGCTGCAACACGCTTCGAGGGAAGGCGCTCATTTGCCCTGTATTCGCCGCTTATTATCTTTTTCTTTTCCTTTTGGTAAAGTTCCAAGTATTTTTTATCAGCCATCTGGTTATATAAAATTCTCCTTTTTTGACTATTTAAACATCACCAATTTGTATTATAATTGAAATCAGAAAATTTGTAAAGGAGCAAAAAATATGTCTAACAAAAAAGTTCTCACCGTTCAGGATATCTCCTGCTACGGACAGTGCTCCCTCACGGTTGCTCTGCCCATCATTTCCGCTTGCGGACTTGAAACCTGCGTGCTGCCCTCCGCTGTACTTTCCACTCACACGGGCGGTTTCAAGGGCTTCACCTTCCGTGACCTTACAGAAGACATCCCGCTTATCCGTAAGCACTGGGAAAGCGAAGGAATCAAATTCAACGCAATTTACACCGGATATCTCGGCAGCGAAAAACAGATTGAATACGTTGACGACCTTTTCAACTCGGTAGCCGCAGACGACTGTATTAAAATCGTTGACCCTGCTATGGCTGACAACGGCAAGCTTTATACGGGCTTTGATGCCGCTTTTGCAAACGCAATGAAAACTCTTTGCGCAAAAGCAGACTACGTACTCCCCAATATCACTGAGGCCTGCCTGCTTACCGATACCCCCTACACCGCTGAATATGACAGAGAATTCATTGACACCATTCTTGATAAACTCTGCGCTCTTGGTGCAAAGAACGTTGTGCTTACCGGCATAGCTTACGATTCCGACAGTACCGGCGTTGTTATATACGAAAACGGCGAATACAACTACTACAAGCACAAGAAACTCGCAAAGGGCTGCCACGGCACGGGTGATATTTATGCCTCTGCTTTCACCGGCGCTCTTATGAGAGGTAAATGTGCGGTTGACGCTGCAAAAATCGCCGCTGACTATGCAGTAAAATGCATTGAAACGACTCAGGGTGACGAAAGCCACTGGTACGGCGCAAGATTTGAGCCTGTTCTCCCTGAGCTTATCAAAGCACTTGACTAAAAATTAAAATCCCAACTCAAGGCAACTTGCTCTGAGTTGGGATATTTTTTTAATCAAAAATCTTTTTCAGTGCTTTTACTGTTTTGAAAGTAATTGCGGCAGCAGCGCAGACCGAGCCTGCGATAAGAATTCCTTTTTCAAGGATTTTATCATCCGCATCCCAGATATAACGCAGATTTGCACCAAGAGAATCACCGCACAAATCGGTATAATCGAGAGTATAGGTTTCAAACTCATCGGGCTTGTTTTCATCAAGTATAAACACTCTTACTCCACGCTGGTCATTTCCGTAGCATCTGAAAGAAGCGGCGGGAGTTGCAACGA
Organism: Acutalibacteraceae bacterium; assembly: GCA_045592385.1. GTDB lineage: Bacteria > Bacillota > Clostridia > Oscillospirales > Acutalibacteraceae > CAG-177. The sequence continues at coordinate 19,311 of JAZNUP010000150.1, read as the reverse complement.
ATTTAACACCGTCAACCTCGCCCACAAAGTTGTTGCAATGGTCGTGGCCCGTAACCACCGCCATAACATCACCCGTTTCTTTTATTGCTTCAAACAGACCGAACTCATCATCGCAACCGTTGAAATACTCGCCGAGGAAACCGCTTGCCTTTTCCGTATCAAGGCAATAATATTTGTTACTGTCATAAGCTTTGACTGCACCGCGTTTTGTTGCCTTACATTCCTTAAGAAGCTCAAGAGTCTGGTTAAGCGGAATATGCTGAAAAAGCAAGGATTTAACAAGCTTGCCGCCGTTTTCTTCTTTAAGCTGAGCGCTTTTTTCCTTATACCATTCAACGGTTTCTTTCTTTATTGCCGCATAGCCTCTGTCCTGCTGATGATCGTGCCATGCACTGTCAAGCATCCAGAGATTAAATACGGTTTTTGAGCCGTCGTTTGACAAAACGGGAATATTGTATGTATCGCAGTCAACCCTGCGGTCAGAATCATTCATAGGAAGGCACATTGAATATTTTCTGTAAGCCTCAATATGCTCCTGCTTCGTTACGCAGTTGCAGTCATCGTGGTTGCCGTAAACCATTGCAAAGGGAATTCCTCTTTTCTCAAGCGGTTCAAGGATATGAGCAAGGGATTTTTCAATCCTGTCATAAGTAGCCTGCCAGCCTGAAGCCACCTGACGTGTTCCGAACCTTGCGTCAAGCAAGTGGTTGCCGAGGATATTGTCACCAGTAAAAAGCACAAGGTCAGGCTTGACTTTATCGTAAGCACTGTCAAGCATCTGAACCATCGCCTTGCGTACGTGCACCATATCCTGAGGGTCGCTCACCTGCATTATTACAAGCTTACCGTCCTGATTAAGCCTTATTTCATTTGTTTTTCTGCTCATTTTATCCTCCGTCAAACCTCTTCAAAATCCGATGCGGGATGCTTGCACAACGGGCACACGAAATCGGCAGGTAACTCCTCCGCCTCGTGGACGTAACCGCAGATTTTGCAGACAAATTTTTTCTTTTTCTTTTCAGCAGGCACCTCTTCAAAATCCGATGCAGGATGCTTGCACAGCGGGCACACAAAATCGGCAGGCAGCTCCTCCGCCTCGTGGACGTAACCGCAGATTTTGCATACATACTTCTTCTTTGTACCGCCGTTTGCCGCAGGCTTGGGCTTAACGTTGGCAAAGTAATATTCATAAGTCATAGACGAATCCTTACTCAGCTCTTTTGCAAAAGTAACTTCAGCCATAAAAAGAGTATGAGTACCGCAATCAACGCTTGAAACAACCCTTGCGCCGAGCACGGCATTTGTGCCCTGCGTTATATATGCCACACCGTTTTCCGAGCGTTCAAAAGACGTAAACCCCTCAAACTTATCGGTATTTCTTCCGCTCTGGAAACCGAAATGTTTAAAAAGGTCAAAGCTTGCGGCGGTGCTGATAACGGAAAGATTGAATTCTCCCTCAGCGGCAATCATATCGTGAGTAAAATTATCTTTATTAACTGCAATAACGAGCTGCAAAGGGGTTGCAGTTACCTGCATTGCTGTATTTATTATACAGCCGTTATCCTTATCCCCCTGCTTTGCAGTAAGTACAAACAAGCCGTAAGAAAGTTTATAAATCGCGTTATTATCAATATTTGTCATATTACTTCCTCCCATCAAAACATTTAGTGTTATTGTATCATATCCGAATTATTTTATCAATATTATTTATGTGAATATACGCTGACGGTGTTGATTTTTATTTTTCAACCTGCTATGATTCAAATATAATCCGAGCGGAGGTAAGCAATGAAAAAATCATTAGTACTTTGCGCAATCCTGTTAATCATATTATCGCTTTGCTCCTGTGACACAACCAATCAGCCCCAAAACGAAGCAGAGCAGGAAAACATATCTTTCAGCAGCACCGCTGACGAAACGGAAATCCGCGCAGACGACGGTACTCTTGTTTATAAAGCAACTGTGGCATATCCCGAAATCGTGATAAACGACAATACAGCATCTCAGAAAAAAATCAACGCTTATTTTGAGCAGGAAATAAACAAAATCCTCTCCCCTGAAAAGGATTATATTGCTGAATACGAAAGCTACAAAGCAGACGGGCTTGATTACTTCAGCAACGCTGAAATATCAGTTGCAATAACCGACCTCTATTCGGACGACAGAATTATTTCTTTCCGCGTGGATACTTACATTCACGAAGCGTGCGCTATAAGTGGCTACGAATATAAATCAGGGCTTTGTTTTTCCAAGGAAAGCGGAGAAAAGCTTGAGCTTGATGATTTGGCAAACAACACCGCAGAGCTAAACACAAAGCTTGTGCAGACCGTTACAGAGTCGCTTGCTCAAATGGAGAAAGACGGAAAAATCGCAGACGTATCAACGGATGACGCTCTCAATTCAATTATTTCCCGCGAGGTTTTCTGGACTCTTGACGGAGAAATCCTTACCGTTATATTCCCCACCGGCAGCATAGCACCGAATTATCTGGGCTCAATAGAAATCCCCGTTGAGCTGGAAGAATTGGGCGGAATAATCATTATTTAAGTAAAAACGGCCGACCGTAAAAGTCAGCCGTTTTGTGTTTTATTTGTTGGGTGTTTCAGAAACGTAAGAGCAGTTAATATAATCGTCTTCACCGCGTTCAAAATCAATATAAACGGTTTCGGCATCCTTATCAGCATAAACGTTTATGTAGCCGGAAACGTGCTTGCCGTCTTTGCCGGAGAAGCCTGTTTTATCCCCTTCAATGAGTGAAAAATATGTGATTTCGTTATAAATATTACCGATTTTATCCTCAATTACAACAGCCGACGTATCGTCCAGAATAATACCGTCAACCGTATAACTGCCATCCTCGGCAATTTCGCATCTGAGCGTTTTGTAATCGGAATAGAATACAATAAATCTGCCGCTTGCGGGATTGCCTTTCATATCCGTTACCTTTCCCGAAAGGACAACAGTGTTGTTGACATCAATACCTTTGGGTGAGCAAGACGCAAGGGAAAGTACAAGCATAATCACGCACAGAACAAGTGCAGAAATTTTAGTTACAGTTTTCATCGTTTTACTCCTTTAAAAATATTTACAAACAGTATCGGCAAGCCCCGTATAGCTGAAACTTTTGCCTGTACGGAGATTTTCGCCCCATTTGCGTTCTATTTCTTCATAAGAATCGTTCTTTACGTCAGCCCTTTCAGCACTTGAGGAGCCGTAAACAAACCAGTCGGAAGTGTCGGCACCGTTGCCTGCTCCTTTATAGCTCCAGGTAGTCCACGAAAAACCGAAGAAATTGAAAATGCCGAGCACACTGCTCCAGGTAGCCGCACCCATAGGCTTGAATTCACCGATAAAAACGGGAACTGCCGAAGGATGAAGACGGGTCATCAGGGCTATAAAGAAATACCCGATATTTGCAGCATCATAAAGATGAAGCTGATAAACAACGTTCTCCCATCCCATTGTTGAAGGCAGAGGAAGATTATTAATCCTCCATATTCCGCACATTGTAACAATACGGTCAGGGTCCTCTTCGCGCACGGCATCGTAAAGATAAGCGTACATCTCGGCAATATACTCATCCTTTTGCTGAGTGCTCAGCCCGTGAACGTCACCCATAGGCTCATTAAGCAAATCAAACATTGCCACTGCAGGATTGCCTTTATATCTCTTTGCAACGTATCGCCAAAGCTCGGCGGTAAGCTTCCTGCAAAGCTCGCCGTATTCGGAATCTGAATAAAGCTCATATACTCCCATTGTGCCAGAATGCTGGGCCGCATTCTGTGAACCCTGAGCACCGTGCAAATCGAGAATAACGTACAGTCCGCGCTTTGAACATTCAGAAACTATCCAATCAAGACGGCTGAAATCCCAGTCACCGTTTTCATCAAGGATTTTAGTTCCCTGCTCATCGCTGTAAAAATTCCTGTACCAGAACGGAACTCTGACGCAGTTATAACCAAGCTGAGCAATTGTATCAAGATCCTCTCCGGTAATCCAGTTGTTCTGGTAACGGTTTATCAGTTGATATGCAGCGTCCGCGCCGAAACGCTCAGTAAGAATTTTAAACGTTGTAAGATTATCCTCGCTTGAATCAACGGGGCACATCCAGCTTTCCTGAACAAGCCAGCCGCCAAGATTTACACCCTTGAGGGTAACTTTTTTACCGCTTTGGTTGACTATTTTTCTGCCCCTTGTCGTAAGCATATCGTTTTGAGTAAAACTGCGGGTTTCCTGCGCAGATGCAGGCACCGCCGCACACGCTGAAATCACAGTGCAAACACAAAGGAAAATACTCAGTATTCTTTTAAACATACCGCATCCCCACTTTATAATCCAATAATATTTACAGTTTAGTATACATTGATTTTAATTTAATGTCAACTGAAAGCCGGGATGCTTGCTTTCGTTGTTCAATTTACAGATTGTTAATCTTTACTTTATATTTTGTTTATGATATAATTTATAATTAGTTGTATTATAAAATTCAGTTTCAACCGAATGGAGGAATTGTTTTGATTGAAGTTAAAAATCTTACTAAAAATTACGGTGACGTTGTTGCCGTAAACGACATCAGCTTCACTGTCGAAGCAGGTAAAATTTACGGCTTTCTCGGTCCGAACGGTGCAGGTAAAAGCACAACAATGAACATTATAACAGGCTGCCTCTCCGCCACATCAGGTACGGTAACCGTTGACGGTCACGATATTTTTGACGACCCCATAGGTGCAAAAAAATGCATCGGTTATCTTCCCGAAATCCCTCCGCTTTATACGGATATGACTCCCCTTGAATTTCTCACTTTCGTGGGCAGAGCAAAGAGCATCAAAAAATCAGAGCTTTCTTCCGCAGTTACATCCGTAATGGAAAAAACGGATATTTTTGACGTACGCTCAAGGCTTATCAAGAATCTTTCAAAGGGCTACAAGCAGAGAGTAGGCATTGCCCAGGCAATCCTGGGCAATCCCAAGGTGATTATACTCGACGAACCTACAGTAGGCCTTGATCCCATTCAGATTGTTGAAATCCGTTCACTTATAAGAGAATTGAGCAAGGAGCACACCGTTATCCTCAGCAGCCATATTCTGCCTGAGGTAAGCGAAATCTGTGACGAAATCCTTATTATTTCAAACGGAAAGCTCGTTGCATCCGACACTGCAGAAAATCTTATAAAGAAATTCAACCCCGAAACAGTTACCGAGCTTGTAATCTCAGGTGATGTAGAGGCCTGCGCGAACGCCCTTGCCTCAATTGATGAGATTTCCAAGATTGAGATTGACGACTCTTCCGAAGACGGCACTGCAAAGCTTTTCCTGCACATTCCGAGTAATGAAGATATCAGGCAGAGTATTGCTCAGAAAATCGTAGAAAGCGGAGCCCTTATGCTTTCAATGAATACCGTAAAAGCAAGCCTTGAGGATATTTTCCTTGAGGTTACGAGCGAAAACATCGGCGTTTTAACGGGCGAGGCGGAAACTGCCGAACAGAACGCAGAAGAAAGCACTGAAACCAATGCTCAGGAAACCGTAGAAAAGGAGGATGAAGAAGTATGAGTGCAATTTACAGAAAAGAGCTCAAAAGCTATTTCACGGGCCCTATTGCTTACGTGTTTATGGCTGTTTTGCTTGTAACCACAGGCATTTACACTATGATTTATAATCTTTCCTATCAGTACGCAACCTATGAATACGTTTACGGCGCAGTATCCTTCATTTATCTTATCATAATTCCCATCCTCACAATGAGAATTTTTGCAGAGGAAAGAAAGCAGAAAACAGAACAGCTTCTTTACTGCCTGCCTTTAAAAATGTCATCCATTGTTGCGGGCAAATACCTCGCTGCAGTTACGGTGCTCGCAGTCCCCTGCGCAATAACAGGTATTTATCCTTTCATTCTTTCGCTTTACGGAAACGTTAATCTTAAAATAGTTTTTGTTTCCCTGCTGGCATTCTTCCTCCTCGGTGCGGCACTCATCGCAGTGTGTATGTTTGTATCTTCGCTTACAGAAAATCAGATTCTCGCCGCAATCATTTCATTCATCGTGGTATTTATCAATTATTTCATTTCCAATCTTTCCGGCTTTGTTTCAGGCACGGGATTCGCTTCCTGCCTTTTCCTTATGGCGGTAATAATAGTTCTCGCACTTATTGTTAATTACCTCACCAAGAACAAACTGCTTGCGGAAATCGTGGCAATCGTTCTGCTTGCGGCTTTGCTTGCGGTTTTCCTTATTGACGCTTCACTCCTTGAGGGTGTTGCTCCCGAAATACTCAACAAGCTGGCTCTTTTTGACGGGTTCTACAATATGGTTTACGGTCTGTTTGACCTGGGCACTGTTGTAATGTTCCTGAGCGTTGTTGTTTTGTTCAATCATATGAGCGTTGTTTCACTTGAAAAAAGGAGGTGGGCTTGATGAAAAAGAAGAAAAACTCTCAGCAGGTCGGATTTAAAGAAGCTTTTTCCTCAAAAGCATCAAAAGCAGGCGGCTTCAGTCTTGCTGTTTCGGCAGTAATTCTTGTAATAATTATTGTTGCAAACCTTATAATCTCTGCCCTGCCCTCCGATTACACAAGCTTTGACCTCACTCTTGACGATACTTTTTCAGTCAGCTCTCAGACCACGGATTTCCTTTCCACCATTGGCAGTGACATCACTGTTTACCACGTTTGCCAGGAAGGAAATGAGGATTCCTACGTCACCAACCTTATTGAACAGTATGATGAGCTCTCCGATAAAATCACGGTAAAAGCCGTTGACCCCGTTGTAAATCCTGCTTTCACCTCAAAATATACCGACGGTGAACTGACGGATAACAGCCTTATCGTTGTTAACGGTGAACGTTCAAAGTGCGTAAGCTACAACGATATGTATGATTATCAGATGGACTACTCATCATATTCATACCAGACTACGGCATTCAAGGGCGAAAATGCTCTTACAAACGCAATCGACTACGTTACAAACGACAATCTTCCCACGGTATATTTTGTAACCGGTCACGGCGAAGCAGAGCTTGAAGCATCCTTCGCCTCCGCTCTTTCAAGCGCAAACTATCTTACCGAAAAATTCAGCCTTCTCGGCTCAGAAGGCATCCCCGAAGAAGCGGACTGCGTAGCAATCATTTCCCCCGCTTCCGACTTTTCTGAAAACGACGTAAAGCTGCTTGAAGATTACGTTGCAAACTCAGGCAAGCTTTTCCTTACCTCGGACAACGTAACAAAGGAAAGCCACCCCAATCTTTGCTCCTTCATAGAGCACTACGGAATTCAGCCTGTTGAAGGCACTGTGGTTGAAACGGATACAAGTATGTGTTATATGTACTACACCTTCCTTCTGCCCGATTTCGGCACGCACGAAATTATGAGCGGTATGGAGAATTACGACGTACTTCTTCCCGGCACCCAGGGCGCAACTCTTGCAGAAGAAAAGCGCGAAGGCGTTTCGGTATACACCCTTCTTTCATCCTCCGGCAAAGCGTATTCCGCAGTTGATTTTGAATCAAAAGAAAGCCTTGAGGCAGGCGAAAACGATATTTCCGCTCCCGAGCTCGGCTTCGGTCTCGGATTTGCGGTAACGGATTCTTCCGTAAGTGCCGACTCTCCCGGTATGCTTGTATATTTTCCTTCGAGCACGTTTATGAGCGCCGAATATGACGTTACGGGCGCAAACTCCATGGTATTCGTGAACTCATTCGGATGGCTCACTGAAAAGGAAGCTTCCCTGAGCATCCCTGCAAAAAGTATGCAGATTGAATCCCTCACCGTTGATGAAGCGTCGGCAAATATCCTGAAAATTCTCTTCATCTTCATTATCCCCGCAATTCTTCTTGTTGTCGGTCTGGTAATCTTCATTAAAAGGAGAAAACGCTGATGAAAAAATCCGTTAAGCTGCTCATTCTTGTGCTTGTGCTTGCGTTTTTAACAGGAGGCTATGCAGCTGTAAAGCATTTTAATTCAGCAAAAGACGGGCAGGATGAAGCACAGGAGGAACAGCTCATAATTGCCGCTTCGCTTGATTCATCTGCAATCACCTCTTTTAGTTGGAAAAACAGCAACACCGAGATTAACCTTGTTCTTAACGAAAACGAATGGCAGTATATTGAGGACAGCGGCTTTCCCGTTGACCAGACCTATCCCGAAGAAATTCTCAAAGCGGTAAGCGAGGTTACGGCATCAAGAGTTGTAAGCGAAACCGCAGAGGACCTTGCTCAGTACGGTCTTGACCCTTCAGAATACAAAGCGGTAATGCAGTTTTCCGACGGCAGCAGCATGGAATACTATATAGGAAACTACTCTTCTGCAGCGGGTGCGTACTATTTCAAAACCTCGGCATCCGCTTCGGTTTATCTTGTTGACGACACTATGCCGACTCTTTTCAGTAATGAACTTCTCAGCATAATCGAATACGAAGCTATTCCTTCAATGTCCGACTTCACCAAGCTCGAAATTACAGCAGGCGATAAATCCACTGTTATTGAGGCACTTGACGGCAGCGAGTATTCATACACGGATTTATATAAGTATTTCGTTGTTAACGGCAGTGATTATATTCCTGTTGATTCGGATATGGCTTACGCGATTGAAACTGATGTTTCCTCCGTTACGTGGAACGAATGCGTTGACTACACGGGAAGATATGAGGATTTCGGGCTTGATAAGCCCTCATACAGAATCGGTATTTCTTATACTGACAGTGACGGAAAGGACGGCAAATTCAATCTTCTTATCGGCACCGCTACCGATGACGGCAGCTACTACGCCTGCATTGAAGGCAGCGGTATGATTTATACCGTATCCGATTCGGTGATATCCACTCTTCTCATTGACGACGCGGAGGAAATCTATGCACTCGATATGTGCAGAGAGGTTTACTACAACGTTTCTGACCTTGATATCACCTACAAGGGCAAGCAGTATAACTTCAGCGTTGTTCGTGATATATCAACCGATGAAAACGGTGAAGAAACACCTTCAGACGTATACACCCTCAACGCAAAAGAGGCAGATTCCGCCGCTTGCGACGATTTCTTTTATGCTTTCTTCGATATCAAAGGCACTGAATATCTCAGCGAAGATTTTCCCGTCTCAGGTGATGCAGTAATGAAAGCGAGGGCGGTTTCCGATTCCGGTGAAACGCAGTTTGAGCTTTACGAATACAACAAAGACAATTACATTGTTTCAATCGGCGGCAAAACCAGAATCACCGTAGCAAAAGCTGACGTTGATGCACTCAACTGGAATATTTAATAATCAAAAAAGGCACACGGCATTAAGCTGTGTGCCTATTGATTTATTTAATGATTTATGTTATTTTAATAAATAGTCTATAAAGAAAGGTGTTGTTTAAAAATGAAAGTTGCATTGGAGTACAGCGAAAAATTTGACATTGCCGCTCAGGCAAGATACGCTTACAGAGGCATTGCTAAAATCTGCGAAAAAATCGGCCCCCGTAAGCCCGGCTCACCGGAAGAGCTCCGCGCTCAGCAGTGGATGGGCAAAGATCTTTCCAACTACTGCGAAAAGGTTGATATTGAAGAATTTACCGTTCACCGCCAGGCTTTTATGGGATTTATCCCCTTCACGGTTGCTTGCGCTATCCTGAGCGTTTTTATGTTTGCATTCGTCAGCCCCATTGTTTCGGCTGTTATCGTTGTTGCAGGATTCATTCCGCTTATCCTTGAGTTCCTTATGTATAAGCAGTTCTGCGATCCTCTCTTCAAGGGTCACCCCAGTCACAACGTTATTGCAAGAAGAGCACCCAAGGGTGAAATCAAAAAAAGAATCATCCTTGTAGGTCACGCTGACAGCCAGTTCGAATGGACTCTCAACTACCTTCTCGGCGGTGTCGGAATGAAGCTTGTGCTTATTCCCGCAGTTGTAGGTCTTGTTGCAGACCTCATCATTGCCATCCTCGGCATTGTTTTTGCAGGTAACAGCGGAGCTCTCGGCGCAACCGAAGGCGGCATACATAAATTTATGATTTTCGCTTTTGTTGTAGGCTGCGTTTTCATTCCCTTCCAGATTGCTTTCCTGTTCTTCCAGAGCTACACCAAGAGCGTTCCCGGCGCATCCGATAACCTTTCCGGCTGCTTTGTTTCAATGAGCATTCCCAAGGCTCTCGAAGAAGCTGACGTCCGCTTTGAGAATACAGAGGTCGTAATCATCTGCTCAGGTTCGGAAGAAGCAGGTCTCAGAGGTGCTAAGGCATACGTAAAAGCTCACGAAAAAGAGCTTAAGGAAATCGAAACAGTAGTTATCGGTTGCGATACCTTCCGCGACCTTGAGGATATGGCTGTTTACGACCGTGACCTCAGCGGTACGGTAAAGCACCACGCAGGTGCAAAAAATCTCGTTAAGAACGCTGCTGCAAACTGCGGCTACGAGCTTGAATTTGCTTCAATTTACCTCGGCGCCTGCGATGCGGCCGCATTCACTCAGAAGGGCATCCCTGCCACAGGCTTTGCTGCTATGGACCCCACTCCGCCCAAGTATTACCACACAAGGCTTGACAACGTTGAAAATCTTCGCGAAGATGCTCTTGCCGCAGGTATAGAAATACTTGTTGAAACCGTTTGTATGTATGACAAAGAAGGACTTCCCAAGGTATAAGATATGACTGTTCTTGACGGTAAAAATGAAAAAAGCATAACTTTGCAGGAATTGACCGAACTTGCATCAAAGTACAGCAAGACAGTGGTTGACCTCGGCACGGGAGACGGACGAAACGTTTACCGCAAGGCAAAGCTCAACCCCGACACTCTGTTTATAGGAATCGACCCTGTAAGGGACAATATGCTTGAAATATCTTCAAAGCTAAAAAAGAAGCCTGCCAAGGGCGGACTTGAAAACGTTCTGCTTGTAATTGCAAGCGCAGAAAATATGCCCTGCGAACTGGAAAGCATTGCACAATGCGTTACGGTGCTTTTTCCCTGGGGCACTCTGCTTGAGGGAATAGTCAAACCGACCGAACAGATTCTCAGCGCAGTTTCTTTTGCCGCTAAAGATAAGGCTGACTTTGAATTTATAACCACATATTCCGACTCCTGCGAAGAAGCCACAATAGAAAGCAGAGGTCTGCCTGCCCTGAGTCTTGAATATTTCAACGGCGATTACCGCAATATACTCAAGGAAAAAGGCTTTGAAATTGAGAACATTGAGCTTCACGGCAACGAATACGTAAAAAGCTTTGATTCTATGTGGGCAAAACGCCTCGCCTTCGGCAGAAAACGTGATTTTTACAGAATCACGGGCACAATAAATAAGTAAAAAGCAACAAAACGGAACTGTCCGCAAAAGGCAGTTCCGTTTTTTACTTCAAAAAGCCAAAATTTCCAATTAATTACAATAATAAAAACTGTTTGCTTTTTTAGTGATTTAGTATTGAAAAACAGAAAAAATGCGTTTATAATTAACACACTAATATTTAAGGAAGGGGTCTTTTGAAGATGCTTCATCTCCCGATGCTGTCAATCAACTTCATTGATTGGCTCTCATTCAAAGACATTCCGCTCTTTGACGGCGCAATGTCGCTTGCAGAATACTGCGCTCAGTATTCCGCTGTACAAACCAACTGGGCATACACCTATGCCGGCATTATCGGTATCATCATCCTTCTTCTCAAAAAGAACAAGAAGTGGTACTGGTACATTTTCCTTTCACTTTTCATGATTATGTCCGTAACATCCGTAGGCATGCACACCGCTAACTACGGCGAATTCCAGCCCTTCGTGCTTACAACAAAGCTTCTTGCAAGCTACGTTGATATGTCCTTTACAGAGCTCGTTGCATGGTCCGGCGTTTGCTGCTTTGCTTTTGAATTCTATGAGGATAACAAAAAACTCAGGAACAAATTCCTGATTTTTGACACGGTTATAATGCTGGCTGTTATAGGAATTCTTACATACGAAGTATTTGTTATCCACAACCGTCCCCTCTATTTCGGCGGCGGCGGAGCTCCCATGGACGGTAAGACAGGCGGCCTTTCAATCGCAGAACTCGGCTGCTTCATCACCGCTCTCCCCATCCTCTATCTCCTCTTCGCAAACTTAAAGAAGATGACCAAAACAGAGCTTTCTCTTTTCCTTCTTCTTATCGGCACAATTCTTATCGCATTCATCATTACCTCCATCTGGGGCGACAATGAAATCGCTGATTTCGCACTCGGCAACTTCCACGGTCACTCCACCTGGCATATGCTCGGCGCTCTCCTTGAGCTTGAAGTTGTTGTATGGGTTGATGCCCGTGAAACAACCAGAAAGCTTGCCAAAGCAAAGGAAGAAGCTCTTGCAGAGGCTGCTAAACCCGCTTAACCATTCGCATAAAAATTACCCCGCAAGCTTTCGCTTGCCGCGTTCTTGTTTTTTATCAGTCCTCGGGAATTCCTTCAAGGAAATTGGTCTGGGTAACAAATCCCTCTGAATCAACTCTGAAGGTTTTGATTTCATTGGGCTTGAATTCAGCATAAAATGCGGCATCGAATATATCGCACTTTATCATAGCCTTAGTTACCTTACCGCAGGTTTCGGTGCAACGGATTATTGCGTCACCTGAACCGTCCTCACAGAATTTAACCGCATTAACAATAACGTTTGCGGCATCAACCGTGATGTAGCTCTTGCGCTGGGGCAACGAGCCCTTATGATAGCTTGCAGGCACGGTTACAGGTTTATAGGTAAACACCTCTGAATGGGCAGTTGCTTCGCAGGGTTTTACATCGCCCGAATGGGGATAAACTGCATATTCAAAGCGCTGAAGTCCCTCGTCGGTATAGTTGAACAATGCATCAGGTCTGTACGAATAATGATCGGCAAAAATGGAGTTCCTCAGAAGAGTTATTCTCAGCTCGTTTTCAGGGCAGGAATAGCTGTATTTAGAATCACTCATTACCGCAATACCCTTGCGTACGCCGTTGGCTGTAACGGTAAGGTCACCCCACTTGAGTGCGGGCTCTTCCTCGCCGTTGCAGGGACGCTTTATGAAGCCTGCAGGAATTTCGTAGGTTGAAATTCCGTCCTCACCCTGCATGGGGAAGGGCATTTTGAGGATTGTAAGGGGCTCCTGCCAGATTGCCTTGCACTTTACCCTGAGCTCTTTCTGCTCTGATGCAAGAATGAAATCCTGAGTAAGAACTGAATCGTTATACTTATGTACTGTTCTTACAACGCTTCTTACGGGACCTTCTTCAACAAGCCTGATACTTTCAAGCTTCATTGTATCAACTACTGTATCAAACTTGAAAATATTATGAGCCCAGGTATCGGGCTTGGTATTATCAAAAACAGTGGGAACGCAGAAATTCTCAGCACCTGCGTATTCTTCGCCGTCCTCTTTATTTACAAGGCTTGAGATGCCGCCTGTTTCAGAATTAAAGGTAACCTTGATATACTTATTCTCAACAGTTATTGCACCGTTTGCCTCGCTTGCCTTAACGTCGGTTTCCTTGGTGTAATCGTATTCATCATCTTCGTCAAAATCAATGAGCCAGAGCCAGTAAACGGCATAACCCATAGCAGGAACCTTTGCAACGAAAAGAGTATCCATATGACTGTCGTTTGAACGGGATGAGCGTACATTCTGATAAGGAATCTCGTTATGCTGCCAATCCTCAACCTTCTTGGAGGGATGATAGGTGCGTACGGGCACCTCGATTTCCCACGAATGAGGATTGAATACAACAACGGGTCTGGGATATTTAAGATTGCGGCAATGATGACGGTCATTGCACGAAACAGAATCGGAAACACCGTCAATCCAGGTATCAATATTTGACGAAATCTTAAGCAAAGCGTTATTCTCGGCGTTTGCGGCAACGGTCATAGCGTAGCCCATAGTGTCGCGCACGTCCTCATAAGCCTCCATTATAGAGCAGCCGCAGAGAATATCGTGGAACTGATTAAAGCAGACGTTTCTCCAGGCCTCTGCAAAATTCTCAGTCTGTGCTTTGATGCCGAGAGTTTTTGAAGCGATGGTATTCCACTTTTCAGCCGCAGCAAGCCAGCCTTCAGCTTTTCTGTTAAGCTGCTTTACCATAGAAGTAGCGGAATAGCAGCCGCTTGCATGATGCTGAAGCTCATCGCTCCACACAGGCAGATCAACCGCACTTGCGCAGATTGACTCAAAGTAATCGTCAGGTGATGAGAATTCAAGCTCAGCCTCACCGTTTTCCGATTTTTCTATAAGATGCTCTATATCGCCCTTGGTAGGTCCGCCGCCGTGATTGCCAACGCCATAGAAGAGCATACAATCGTGACCTTTTTTCTCAGAAATATCAGAAAGAGTTTCAACTTTATAATCAAGAGTCTTTTTGCCGTCGCCCGCATAGCCCGTAGGAATACGGTAGGTAAGAACTCTTGAGCCGTCTGCGCTTTCCCACCAGAAGAGAGGAGAAGGAGCATCGGGATTTTCTCTTAAATCGGGGCGCATCATAACGTAATATTTCATACCGCCCTTGACAAGGAGCTGAGGAATCATTGCGTTATGGCCGAAAGAGTCAACATTATATCCACTATTGCAGATTTTGCCGAACTTCTCATAGTAATAAAGCTGGCTGTAAAGAGCCTGACGGGCGAAGCTTTCGCCGCTGGGCATATTACAGTCCGGCTGGACCCACCAGCCGTTTACAGGCACCCACCTGCCCTTACGTACCATTCTTTTGATTTCGGCAAACATTTCAGGGTCAATCTCCTCAACCCATCTGTAATAAGCGGCCGAGGAACAGGTGAAAACAAAATCGTCATATTCATTGAGTCTGTCAAGCGCACTGCGGAAGGTCTGGAGCACTTCGCCGCAGCCCTCCTGCCAACGCCAGAGCCAGATGGGGTCAAGGTGAGCATTGCCGATAAGATGAAGTTTTTTATCCATTGATATTCTCTCCTTCGTCTTTTATAAATCCGTAATATCTGCCCATCCAGTAGGCATAACTGTAAACGTAGCAGCTTTCAACAACGTTCAATCCGCCGGAATCCTCGTTTTTGTATTCGAGCGTATTTCTGTCATACTTGGAAATGAAGCATTCATCGGGAGGAAGCACGCTCGCAACCTCTTTGTACTCCTCAGAATGGCGGATTACCGCAACATCCTTTCTGCCGACAAGAGAAACGCCTGCTGCAAGTCGGCTTGCATTTGTTCTGTAGAACCAGGTTGCAATTGTATCCATATCAAGTTCTTCATCAGGGCAAGCAACGGCATAGGGGAAATCGTAGCCGGGGTTATGTTCTCTTGCAATGGATGTTCTCCATGTTTTATATGCCTTGCGGTATTTTGCAAGCAGTTCTTCATCCTTTTCAAGGGTGCAAAGACCGAAGAGGGATACTGTGGCAAGCATATGATCGCCGTACATAATCTCTTCCTCAAAAGCGCAGCCCATTGAAAGGCAGGACTGATAAAGACGGTCAAAATGCTTCATCGGCAAATCGGCATAACCTTTTTCAATAAGCTCTTCATAGGATTTCTGCCATCTTTCCTCTTCACCCGCAATTGCCATTGCAACCTTGAGATACATAAGCATTTCAGCGGAATTGAGGCAGGCATCTACCCAGCCGAACGGAGTTTCAAAATATTCGGTATTCCACTTTGCCCAGGTGGTGGGTTCATCTGAGTAGTCCAGAAGCTGATAGCCGTTGTCAATAATGAAATCCGTTATGCGTATAACAGTTTCCTTAATGATAGCATCAAGTTCAGGATCGTCCTCACCGAGGATTTCGTGAGCAACAAGCATAAAAAGATAGTGAGTACTGATTTCGTCACTGCTTGTGTCTGCCTTGTAGACTATATCGTCATCCGTATAGCCGAGGTCTTTATAAAGATGAGCCAATCTGTCGGGAATGGGAGCGCTTGCATCAATTTCAAGCCCGGAAATTCCCTTCTTTTCGGAGAAAGAAGTTTTAAGGCAAGTTGCTTTTCCTCCCGTTTTTCTGAAGAAAAGTCCGTCATCAGGCAGCGGTTCATCCGCGCAAAGATACGTTCTTGCAACAAATCCGTTGCCTCTGCCGTGAATATATGTAAGAAGCAGAACGGCCTCAGCTGAACGGGTTGCAACAGCTTTTGCTTTTATTGTTTCGGGATGATCTGCGCCCTTTTCTCTCTTAAGAACTGCATATCTGTAAAGCTCACCCATTGTAAAAGATGCGGTAAAGCAACCGTCGTTATCAGAATGGCCGTAAGGAACGGCAGAAGTTACGTCACCGGGAACGGCAAGATGCTTCTGAGTTATCATACCTCTTCTGTCAACGTACTTTGTGGTTTCTTCAAGAAGAATGTCTGCCTTTTCGCGGGCTGAAATCATCCTGAGTTCAATAAGAGTTACGCCGTTTTCGGTAAGCACCCACATACCCTTTTCATCTGCATAAAGAGCCTTTACGCTGTTGTCGGGTAAGTCTCTGTCTGCCGCAAAATACATAACGGCATCAGCTTTTCTTTCCGCTTTTGAATCATACCTTGTAAGACCGTTGGATGCGCCGTACCACATTGCACCGTCCGCAGCCTCGGCAAAGCAGCAGTAATCGCTTTTTCTTGAAGGAAGAGGAAGCGGAAAATCGGAAAGATCAGGCGCTTCGCTCTTTACTTCAAAAAGAGCCGAAGGCACTTCGGCACTGTCCTTCTTGTAAAACTTTGAAAACCTGCATAAATGGGGTTTAAGAGTGTAAGTATTTTTCATATTACTTCTCCTATTAATATAAGTATTATAATTATAACAGAAGCCTTACTTTGTTTCAATAACAATTTTGGTAATTTCAACGGATTTTTGTTTCTTCGCTTGACACCGTGGATTAAAGGTAATAATATTTACTGAGAAATATAAATGGACGGATAAAATATGCTGGAATTCAAAAAACTTTCCCTCGAGGATATCCCTGTAATAAGAGAATATTTTCTGAAACACCCCTGCCGCTCCTGCGATTTGACAATAGGTGGAGTTTTTATGTGGCGCGATTATTTCGGCAGCGAGTATGCGATATTCAATAACACTTTAATATTCAAGGTTGATTACCTTGATTCTCAGGTTGCTTTCACCTGCCCCGTGGGTGAGGATTTTGAAGGTGCCTGCGGTCAAATAAAAGAGTACTGCACCGCTCACTCCATACCGCTGATTTTCTGCGTTGTTACAGACTCAAATCTTAAAAAGCTTAAAAAACTCTTCCCTGATTTTTCATCACACAGCGAGCGTGACTGGGCAGACTATATCTACTCGGCAGAAGCATTAAAAACTCTTGCAGGCAGAAAATACAGTGCGCAGAGGAACCACATAAACAAATTCAAGCGTCTCTACCCCAACAGCAGTTTTGAAAAAATGACCGCCCAAACAGCAAAGGAATGCATTGATTTTCTTCTCAACAAAATTGCTCTTAAGGATTCCGAATCAGCCCTGGAGGAGCGCCAAAAGGTCATTGAGGTGCTTGAAAACTTAGATGCATACGGATTCGATTCGGGAATTCTGAGAGTCGACGGAGAAATCGTAGGCTTTTCTTGCGGAGAAACAACGGGAGATACACTCGCTGTTCATATTGAAAAAGCAAACATTGCATATGACGGTGTTTATCAGATGCTTACAAACTCATACCTTCAGATGTTTTTAAAGCCTGAGGTGCTCTTTGTAAACAGAGAAGATGATGCGGGCGACGAAGGTTTACGCAAGGCAAAGCTTGCATATCATCCTATCGAGCTGCTCAACAAGCAAACAGTAACCGTAAATTCATTTTAACAGCCAAAAACGACCGATTCAGCAGAATCGGTCGTTTTTTATATGCAATATAAGTTCATATCCCAGCAAGGGATGTATTTATGGCGCCTGAGATATATTTTGTAATCAGGATTGATTTCGTTTATTTTCAGCACGAGAGAAAAAATGTCGTACGAACGGTGATACGCGGCAACGTTAAGCTTGGGTTTCCATTGAGCGAGAGTTTTGCGTGCACCGTCGAGCATAGCACTCTCCGCACCCTCAACATCCGCTTTTATATAGGAAACTCTTCTGCCGTCACACAGTGAGTCCACACAAACAGCCGCCGTTTCTTCTCCGCTTTTGCTTATTGCAGACTGACGCCCCGCCGCTGAATCAAAGCATACATTGCCGTCCTTTTCGCAAACAGCAGCCCTTATTGCTCTTGAGTTTTCCACGTCTGCAAGATACTTTTCAAGCTTTGCAAAGGTTTTTCTGTCCGCTTCAACTGCCGTAACGGAAGAATAACGGTTGCCCGTATAGTGAAGAAACTCTTCGACCGTATCGCCTTTATACGCGCCAAGGTCGAGATAATCCTCACTGACACCGAGCTTTAATATACCGTTGAACGCTTCGTCCTTATCCGATGTAATGCGCATAAGGTCACCAAGCTCTCCGCCGAAAAGGAACTGCACGCAGCCCTTAAAAACCTCTTTGGATTTAACGTCGCTCATAAGAGAATGTGCCGCTTCGAGCTCTACAATATGCCGTTCAACAAAGCCGCGGTTAAAAATCTCATCCCCGTAAACGGGAACACAAGGCACAAGAACGGTGTGCCTCTCAGCAATTGAAAGCACGTTTTCAATCACTTCATCAATACAGGTGGCAAAAGCAACTGCAACGGTAAGAGCTCCGAACTCCCGTTCAAAATCGCTCAGCTTCTTTACATTAAAACCTCTGAAGCTCTGCCCTCTTACAAAGGCATCGCTTGCAAAAACGCCTTCGACTCTGATGCCCAGGCGGTAAAGCTCATCGAGCACTTTATCGGCACCGTTGCCCATACCGTAAATCACAATGGGATTTTTACTTTCCGCAAGCTTTTCCCACGAGGATTTTTTACTCAGTAAACCGTTTATCACAAAATCACCTTTTCAACTCTGCCGCCGTTTTCTCTTGAACTGTCCGCAAGGAAAACAACGAGATGACCCGCAAAGGAATCTTCTATTGACGTGCAGGAAAGCGTGGTTTCATCTCCCCTGACGTAATCAACAAAATCGCTTGCAAGCGCCAGGTCGCCGCCGCCGTGACTGTCATTGGCAACATTTACGTCAACAGTCTCACGTCTGAACTCACATTCCGGAGAAGGGTCTATGAGGGAAACGCTGAATACTCCTGTTTCAAAATCGCCGTCAATTTCACCCTTTGTTCCAACGATATGTATGGTTCTTTTACCGGTACTGGAGCCGCCAACCATATTATGAGTACCCGTTGCACCGCTTTTAAACTGAACGAGAACGCTCTGATGGTCAACAACATTATTATCGCTCTTAAAAGCACAAACTCCGTAAGAACTGTCACCCTTAAGAAGATTGATTTTATCCTCTATGGCAACGTTTTCCTTACCCTCAAGAGCATCCCACACGTAGAAAGACCAAC
>JAZNUP010000149.1:0-13625 GCA_045592385.1 Acutalibacteraceae bacterium | reverse complement strand
TTATTTTTCGAAAAGAGAAATCCCGAAACCCTTGTGTATCAACGGTTTCGGGACTTGAATGGCAGGGGCAGAAGGACTTGAACCCTCGGCACGCGGTTTTGGAGACCGCTGCTCTACCAACTGAGCTATACCCCTATATATGTTTAATGGTGGGCCATCAGGGACTCGAACCCCGGACCAACCGGTTATGAGCCGGTTGCTCTAACCAACTGAGCTAATGGCCCATAGGAATTGTGAACGCAAATATATTAACAAATACTTTTGCATTTGTCAATCACTTTTTCTTTTATTTTTAAACTTTTTTAAAATTTCCTCCCGTCATTTATTGACACGGCTATAATATTGGGGTATTATTACCTATATTCTTCAGTCAGAGAGGTTTTTTGATTTGCACGAAATTATACATATCATAAAGCATACGGTTATTGATTCTCTGCCGTTGCTTCCGTTCTTATTTTTAACGTATCTGCTCATGGAATTCATCGAGCACAAAACTTCCGAAAAATCAAAATCCGCAATCTCAAAAGCGGGAGTTTTCGGTCCGGTTGCAGGCGGATTGCTCGGAATAATTCCCCAGTGCGGATTCTCCGCCGCCGCTTCAAGCCTTTATTCGGGAAGGATTATATCCCTCGGTACTCTTTTTGCAATCTTCCTTTCAACCTCTGACGAGATGCTGCCGATTCTTCTCTCAAATAAGGTTGAAATATCCGTAATTCTTAAAATCCTCGGCGTCAAAGCCGCCATAGGCATTGTGCTCGGATTTCTCGTTGACCTTGCTTTCCGTCTGCTTAAAAAGCCGCAGAAAGAGGTGGAGGTACACTCCCTTTGCGAGCACGACCATTGCCACTGCGAAGAAAGCATTTTTAAATCCTCGCTTATTCACACCGTTAAGATTTTCACGTTTATTTTCGTAATAAGCCTTGCTCTTAACTTTGTCATTGAATTTATTGGAGAGGACAGACTCTCCTCCCTTTTCACCAACACTCCCATAGTCGGCTCGGCTTTGTCGGCGCTCGTGGGTCTTATCCCAAACTGCGCAGCCTCCGTTGTGATAACCGAGCTTTACCTTTCAGGAGTTATCAGTATGGGCGCAATGCTTGCAGGTGTGCTCACCGGCTCGGGTATGGGCTTGCTTCTGCTTTTCAGAACTAACAAGAATCTCAGGGAAAACCTTGTAATCCTTGTTACGCTTTATCTTTTCGGTTTCCTTACGGGAAGTATTTTTGAACTTATCGGAATAACTTTTTAAAAATTTCAGGGCTGCTCAATAAGCGAAGACCAAAAGAAACAACCGTGAAAAAATTTTTGGCTTGTGCGGGAAGAAAATCCTGCACAAGCCAATTTTTCTTTTACACGAAGTTGAAACAGCCCTGTTTTTTTATTATCTTGATTATTTTGCAGGCATAACGAAGGGTCTGATGAAGTTGATTGTGTAATCTACTCCCCAATCGCCCTTTTCGCCGCGCCAGTTGCCCGAATGAGGCTCAATTGAAAGCATACCGCTGTAATTCTTGATGTAAAGCATTGCCATAACGGAGCGCCAGTCAGTCTGGTCAAGGCCTGCGGGCGGGTCGTCATAATGCTCACCCTCAACGTAAAGAGTACCCTTTACGTGGAAGTGATAGAATCTTTCGCCCCAGTCCTTCATCTCCTTGAGGTAATCGCCTCTTCTGTTGATGCAGTGGGAGGGGTCGTATTTGATTCCGAGCTCGGGAAGAGCGCCGAGGATGTATGCCCAGCTCTTCTGCTCGTGGACAAAGTTTGCCCAATCGCAGTTGTATACGGCAATTTTAACGTTCTTCTGCTTGCCGTATTCGATAAGCTTTGCAAAATAGCCCTTGGCGATTTCGCAGTTTTCAAAGAAGCTCTTGGATTCAGTGTAGTTGCAGCCGCAGTTGAAAACGGGGCATCCGAGCTGAGAAGCGGCGTCAATGATATTGTAATCATCCTGAAGAGCTGATGCAACGATTTCGCCGTTGTCATCAATTCTCTTTGCACCCCAGCGGCCCATCGAGCCGATTGCTACGTTGTATTTTTCAGACCATTCCTTAATCTGAGGTACCTGAGCAAGGAATTCAGCACTGTCCCAGTTATGGTTTACGCAGAATTCTACGCACTCAAGGCCCTTGCTGTTAACGTACTTGAAGCCTTCTTCGGTCCAGCTTTCAATAATGCCGAGTTTCATCATAATTTACACTCTCCTTCTTTATCAATAGCCCTCTTCGCTTTTCAATAATTTGCGAATGTAGGCAAAGGTTTCTTTTTCGCCCTTTTCGGCGAGCATTGTGAGAAGCTTTTCAATTAAATCGGAAGTTTCGGGATGGATTACACGCCTGCTTTTTGCTTTGAGAAAATACTCAAGCGGATGCGAATCCGTGTATTCCTTACCGCGATAAATCTTGCTTGCCGCAACACGGTCACAAAACATTTCAACAACATATTTCTTGGGCATTTTCACGGGACTTACAAGCTTGGTCTGCGGATTGTAATCGCTCCAGTATTCAAAATGGTGGCGGTTTCTGCCCTTATGGTGCATCCACGCCGCAGAATGGCCGAAAAGCTCCCTTTCACGCTCGTTGGGGCTGCGTGTGCCCTGATAATACTTCATGCCGGGGATAAACTCCACGGGGCTGTATTTTGACAAATCGTGCCTTAACCCCTGAAAGCCGATTCCCGCTTTGAAACAATGAACCGCAACCTTATGGCGGTGCTTTGTTATTGTATTGAAATGCTTTAACGGATGAAGCACGCACTACTCTCCTTTGCTTGTTTGCTTTAAAATTAAAGAGTTACTTCCTTGCCTGTTTTTGCGGATTCGTAAATAGCGCAAAGAATCTTAATCATATCAACGCCCTGCTGAGGCTTGAAGCAAGGCTCAGCACCCTTGGTAAGTACGTCAAGGTAATGGGTAAGGTTGTTGTGGTGACCCTTGTTATCCATATTGCCGGTGGGCTTGATGTCGAGGAGCTGACCATCCTCTTCGGTGAAGAATTCAACCTCATCGTTCTCCCACTTGAGGCCTGCCTTTGTGCCTCTGAGTTCAACGAAGCGTCTTTCTCTCTTGACATTGGATGCCCAGGAGAATTCAATCTGAAGCACTGCGCCGTTGTCAAAACGGATCATACCCATTGCAAGGTCCTCAACGTCGAAGGTGCCCTCTGCGTTTGCATCGCCGAAATCGGAGTTTACGGAGTCACTTGTATCGTTATCAGCAAACTTGCAGTAGGTGTTTGCGCTTACGGAAACGGGAGTGGGGTTGCCCATAAGCCAGATTGCAAGGTCGATCATATGAACACCGAGGTCGATGAGGGGACCGCCGCCCGACTGCTCCTTTGTGGTAAACCAGCCGCCCTTGCCGGGAATGCCTCTTCTTCTCTGCCAGCCGCATCTGCCGCAGTAGATATCGCCCATTTTACCGTCGTTTATGTACTTCTTGGCGTACTTGGAAGCGCCTACAAAGCGGTTGTTTCTCATAACCATAAGAAGCTTGCCTGCTTCGTCAGCTGCCTTCTGCATCTTGAGAACTTCCGTAACGTCAATAGCATCGGGCTTTTCGCAGAAAACGTTCTTGCCTGCCTTGAAAGCATCAACTGCGATTATGGAATGAAGGTAGTTGGGGGTGCAGATATCAACCGAATCAATGCTCTCATCCTTGAGAAGCTCTTTATAATCAGTGTAAACCTTTGCATCGGGGAAGTAATTATCCTTAAGGAACTGTGCTCTTTCCTCAATAATGTCACAAACGCCGACGATTTCTACTCTTTCATCCTCAACGTAGGTGGGCACGTGAGCGCCCTTGCAGATGCCGCCGTTGCCGATAATGCCGATTCTGATTTTCTTCATAATTAAATCTCCTCTTCTGTTAGAGTACTTGTTTTTTTATTTTAGCACACTGAAAAATAATATTCAATAATTCTGCTTAAATATATATTTTTTATTAATAAGGGAAATACTTGACAGAAGAATTATTTTTAATTATAATTAGCTGTATAATGCCTGTAATATACCATGTAGCTTTTGGCAGAAAAGGAGATTTCTACTTATGGAAAAAAGAACTGTATTAACCCGTGAAGACCACAAGAGACTCGTTGAGGAGCTTGACCGCCTCAAAACGGTAGGCAGAGACGATATCGCCGAAAAAATCAAAGTTGCCCGTTCCTTCGGTGACCTTTCGGAAAATGCCGAATACGATGAAGCCATGAATGAGCAGGCAAAGCTTGAAGCAAACATTGCAAAGCTTGAGGCAAGCCTCAGAAACGCAACCATTCTTGATGAAGACGAAATCCACGATAATAACTCCGTACGCATCGGCTCCAAGGTTCTCGTTTTCGATTATGACGAGGACGAAGAGGTTGAGTACAAAATCCTCGGCAAAAGTGACCCTGCAAACAACGTAATTTCCGATCAGTCTCCCGTAGGTGCCGCTCTTATCGGCGCAAAGGTTGGCGACGTTGTTGACGTTACTCTGCCCTCAGAGGAAGTTATCCAGTTCAAGGTACTTGCTATTTCCAGATAAAATAACACGGCGGCAGGTTACCTGTCGCTTTTTTTAAGAAAGGATTTTGATTATGGCTCAGGAAAATATAAACCCCGAAGTTGTTGAAGTTGAAGAAGAACAGAGCGTCAACGAGCTGCGTCAGATAAGGCTTGACAAGCTCGCAGCCCTCTGCGAAGCAGGTAACGACCCCTTCCAGATTACCCTTGCAGAGCAGAGCATCCACAACGCTGAAATCAGAGAAAGATTTGAAGAGCTTGAGAATACCGACGTTGTTATCTGCGGCAGAATGATGAGCCGCCGCGATATGGGTAAGGCTAACTTCATTGATATCCGTGACCGTACGGACAGAATGCAGGTTTACGTTAAGATTGACGAAATCGGCGAGGAAGACTTTGCTGATTTCAAAAAGTGGGATATCGGCGATATCCTTGAGGTAAGCGGCTTTGTTTTCAGAACAAGGAGAGGCGAAATCTCCGTTCACGCAAAGAAGCTCCGCCTTCTCACAAAGTCACTTCTCCCCCTGCCTGAGAAGTTCCACGGTCTTACCAACACTGACACACGCTACCGTCAGCGTTACCTTGACCTCATTATGAATCCCGACGTTAAGGACACTTTTATGAAGCGTTCCCTTATCCTCAGGGAAATCAGAAACTATCTTGATTCCCAGGGCTTCCTTGAGGTTGAAACTCCCATTCTCGTTTCCAACGCAGGCGGCGCAGCTGCAAGACCCTTCGTTACTCACCACAACGCTCTCAACGAGGATTTCAAGCTCCGTATCTCCCTTGAGCTTTACCTCAAGCGCCTTATCGTAGGCGGTATGGAGAAGGTTTACGAAATCGGCAGAGTTTTCAGAAACGAAGGCTGCGACACCCGCCACAACCCCGAATTCACTCTTATGGAGCTCTATCAGGCTTACACCGATTATAACGGAATGATGGACCTCACTGAAAATCTTTACCGCCACGTTGCTCAGGCTGTTCTCGGCACCACCACAATCACCTTCAACGGTGTTGAAATGGATCTCGGCAAGCCCTTTGAGCGCATCACTATGGTTGACGCTGTCAAGAAGTACGCAAACGTTGACTGGAACGAGGTAAAGACCCTTGAGGATGCAAGAGCTCTTGCGGACAAGCACCACATCGAATACGAAAAGAGACACGGCAAGGGCGATATTCTTGCTCTGTTCTTTGAAGAATATGCAGAGGATAAGCTCATTCAGCCCACCTTTGTTATCGACCATCCCATCGAGATTTCTCCCCTTACCAAGAAAAAGCCCTCCGACCCCGATTACGTTGAGCGCTTTGAATTCTTTATGAACGGCTGGGAAATGGCTAACGCTTATTCCGAGCTCAACGACCCCCTTGATCAGAGAGAGCGCTTCAAGGCTCAGGAAGCTCTCCTTGCACAGGGCGACGATGAAGCCAACACCACCGATGAGGATTTCCTCACCGCTCTTGAATACGGTATGCCCCCCACAGGCGGCATCGGCTTCGGAATTGACAGAATGTGTATGCTTCTTACCGACTCGCAGGCAATCAGAGACGTATTGCTCTTCCCCACAATGAAGAGCCTTTAATGCAATATGAAAATCTCTGTTGCTCTCGCCGCATATAAGGGCGAAAAATATATAAAAGCTCAGCTTGAATCCATACTCCCTCAGCTTGCACCCGATTCGCAGGTAGTGGTTTCCGACGATTTGCCGGACGGTAAAATCAGGGATATCATCGCCTCTCTGGGTGACAGCCGTGTGGAGTATGTTGAGGGCGCTTCAAAGGGCGTTTGCGCAAACTTTGAGAACGCGCTGCGAAGATGCACCGGCGACGTTATCTTCCTTTGTGACCAGGATGACTGCTGGCTGCCCGAAAAGGTAGCCGAGGTGATGAAGGCAATCGAAAACGGGGCAGACCTTGTGCTTCACGATGCTTTCGTTACCGATGCCGACCTTAACGTAACCGAGCCCTCATATTTTGCCGTCCACTCCTCAAACGCTTCGTTTGTTTCCAATATCGTGCGCAACTGCTTCGTTGGCTGCTGTATGGCTTTCCGCAGGGAATTACTGGATTTCTGCCTGCCCTTCCCCGCCGATGTGCCTATGCACGATTGGTGGATAGCTCTCGCCGCTATGAAAAAGCATAAAAAAGTTGTGCTGCTCAAAAAATCCCTGATTTACTGGCGCAGGCACGGCGAAACCGTAACAGGCAGAAAAAATTCTTTTGCCAAGATGCTTGAATGGCGTATCAGAATAATAAGCGAGTTAATAAAGCTGTGAGTTTCCTTAAGAAAGGATTTGAATTTATAAAATGAATCCGTCAACCGTTTCCGGCTGCATTGTGACCTATAATAATATGGACACAATCGACAGTGCGGTTTCCTCGTTGCTTGAGCATACAAAGCTCCCTTTCAGGCTTTATGCCGTGGATAACGGCTCTGCCGATTCCACCCCTGAGCATTTAAGAAGCAACTACCCCGACGTTGAAGTAATCGAAACGGGCGCGAACCTCGGCTTCGGCGCAGGGCACAACGCTCTGCTTTGCCGCCTTGATTCCGATTATCACGTAATAATCAACCCCGATATTTTTGTGCGTGACGACGTTATCGGCGCTATGGTAAAATATATGGATGAAAATCCCGATATCGGTCTGCTCTCTCCGCAAATCCGTTTCCCTGACGGTACTGCGCAGGTGCTCGGCAAGCGTAATCCCACCCTTGTCTACCTTTTCTCAAGCAGACTCAGGAATTTTTCATTCTGTCAGAAAAAGCTGCGTGAATACGCAATGCTTGATTGCGACCTTTCCGCCCCTGCGGATATTGAAAACGCATCGGGCTGCTTTATGCTTATCAGGACCTCTCTTTTCAAAGAAATCGGCGGATTTGACAGCCGCTATTTTATGTATTTTGAGGATTGCGACCTCACCCGTGAGGTGCGCCGCCGCGGCAAGCGCGCGGTATATTTCCCCCTCGCTACCGTTTACCACGAGTGGCACAGGGATTCCAAAAAAAGCAAAAAGCTGCGTATGATACACATCAACTCCATGATTCGCTACTTTAACAAGTGGGGCTGGAAATAAATTGCCCTTAAGGTGATTACGATGAAAAAATATTTCAGCGATTTTTATAAATACCGCTTTCTCCTCTCGGAGATAGTGCGTAAAAACATAAAGCTTCAGTACCGCAACTCCGTGCTGGGCGTTTTCTGGACCTTTCTCCAGCCTCTGCTCACCACGCTTGTGCTGGTGCTTGTTTTCGGCAACCTTCTGGGCAAGGATTCCTCTCAGGTGCTCAACTATCCCATTTACCTGCTCAGCGGCCGCCTGCTTTATGAATTCTTCACTCAGTCAACAAAGCGCGCAATGCGCTCCGTTGTAAACAGTGCATCGGTAATCAAGAAGGTGTACGTGCCAAAGTATATGTATCCCCTTTCAAACGTGCTTTCCACCTTCTCCACTTTTTTGATTTCGCTTATCGTTCTTGTTTTATTCCTCGTTTATTACACTTTCTTCTCAGATAATCCGCCCAACATAACCCCGTATATCCTTCTTTCCTGGGTGCCGATTGTTCTTCTTTTTATCCTGAGTATGGGTGTCGGTCTCATCCTTTCTGCGCTTGAGGTTTTCTTCAAGGATGTGGAGTATCTCTACGACGTTTTCTGTATGCTCCTTTTCTATGCAACCCCTATCGTTTACAATATTGACCAGCTTAAGCTCGATAATAAATTTATCAGCCTCGCATTTGAGGCAAATCCCCTTTACTCAATCGTTTCAATGTTCAGAAGCTGCGTGCTTTTCGGTGAGATGTTTGAGCTGTCCACTTTCCTGTACGCTCTGGGATTCAGCCTTGCAATGCTTGCCCTCGGAATTCTGATTTTCCACAAAAAACAGGATAAATTCATTCTTCACATCTGATAAGGAGGGAGAATCCTTATGGCAAAGCCCGCAATCAAGGTTGAAAACGTAAGTATGCTTTTCAATCTTAACAAAGAAAAAGTTGATAACTTAAAGGAATATTTCATAAAGCTCATCACCCGTAAACTGCACTATTCCGAATTCTGGGCTTTGCAGGACGTTTCCTTCACGGTAGAGCAGTCTGACCGTGTGGGTGTGCTCGGCTTCAACGGCGCAGGCAAAAGCACCCTGCTCAAGGTTATAGCAGGCGTGCTCAAGCCCACAAAAGGCACGGTTGAGGTAAACGGAGTTATTGCTCCTATGCTTGAGCTCGGCGCGGGCTTCGATATGAACTATTCAGGACGCGAAAATATATTCCTCTACGGTGCCACTATGGGCTATTCGAGGAAATATATTCAGGAAAAGTATGATGAAATCGTCAAATTCAGCGAGCTTGGCCATTTCATTGAAATGCCCGTAAAGAACTATTCCTCCGGTATGCGCACCCGCCTCGGCTTTGCAATCGCATCAGCGGTTGAGCCCGAAGTGCTTATCCTGGACGAAGTGCTTTCCGTAGGCGATGCCAAATTCAAAAAGAAGAGCGAGCAGAAAATCCTCTCCATGCTCGATAAAGGCGTTACCGTGCTTTTCGTTTCTCATAATACTGAGCAGGTAAGGCGCATATGCAACAAGGCTATCATCCTTGATAAAGGACGCGTTGTTGCTTACGGCGAGGTAAACGAAATCTGCGACCTTTACAAAAAGCTTGCGGCAGAGAAAAAATAAAGGAGTGAGGGTAAATGGTTATAGCCGCCGTAATGGCAGGAGGCTCAGGCTCACGCATGGGCTGTACCGACGTACCCAAGCAGTTTATCAATCTCGGCTCAAAGCCCGTTATTATACATACGCTCAGTAAATTTCTTTATCACCCGCAGGTGGATAAAGTGGTTGTGATGTGCCCGTCCCAATGGGTAAGCTATACGCAGACACTGATTGAAAAATTCCTCCCCGATGCGCAGGGGAAGATTTTTGTATCAAAGGGCGGCAAGACCCGCAACGCCACTCTGGAGAATGCAATCGGCTTTATTTACGAGCATCTGCGCCCCGATGAGGGCAGCGTTATTCTCACTCACGATGCAGTCAGGCCCTTTGTCACCGCTGATATTATCAGCGAAAATATCGCCGCCGCCTCGCTTCACGGCGCGTGCAACACCGCCTGGGGCGCAACGGACACTCTTGCAGTAAGCCGTGACGGAGTTTTTATTGAAGAAGTACCTGACCGCAGCGTTTACTACCACAGCCAGACTCCGCAATCCTTTAATCTCAGGCTGCTTACCGACACTCTTGCAGAGCTTTCCCGTGAAGAAAAGGAGAAGCTTACGGATGCCTGTATGATTTTTGCTATGAGAGGCAAAAAGGTATTTATAGTAAAGGGCAGCCCTTATAACATCAAAATCACCTGGCCGCAGGATCTGGCAATAGCCGAAAAACTGCTTGAGGCCGATAAAATATGAATGAGATGATACTTTGAAAAAGCTGTTTTATCTTGTATACCGCATCTTTTTTAACCTCGGCAGACTTCTGTCGCAAAATGAAAAACTCGTTGCCCTCGTATCTCCGCACAATGCATCCTTCAACGATTCCCTCGGCGAGGTTAAGCGCGTGCTTGAGGAAAAGGGCGGCTTTGAATTCCTGCTTATTTCAAGCGCCGAAATCAGAGGTAAAGCCTCACTTTTCGGCGTTATTCGCTTTTTCACCTTAAAAGCGATGGCTCTTGCAAGGGCAAAATACATATTCCTTAATGATAATTTTATGCCGATGGCGGACCTGAATTTCAAAAAAGGCACAGTAATCACCCAGCTTTGGCACGGCGAGGGCGCATTGAAGAAAATCGGGCTTCACGTAAACCAGCCCGAAGAAATCAAAAAACGTGAATTGCGCCTTTACGGCAAGTATACGTATCTTATTTGCTCGTCTCCTGCCGTTGTGCCGATTTATGCCGAAGCCTTCAATATGCCTGAAAGCCGTGTTCTCCCCCTCGGCTCACCGCGCACGGATGCGCTTTACAGACCCTTTGATTATGCCGCCGCGCGTGCTTCATTCGATTTAAAGTATCCTGCCTGCAAGGGCAAAAAGCTCGCCGTTTATGCTCCCACCTTCCGTGACGACCCCGAAAAAGACGGTGCTCTTATGTCGCATTTCGACATTGATGCATTCAACCGCCGCTTCGGTGACGAATACGCACTGCTCATCCGTCTGCATCCTCAGGTGCACGCACCTGCCGATTTAACGGGCGCGGTTGACGCAACGGGCTATGGAAACATCGGGCAGCTTCTGCAGCTTTGCGACCTGCTTATAACGGATTATTCCTCAATCTGTATGGACTTTGTTCTGCTTCGCAAGCCCTGCATTTTTTACGCATTTGATTTAGAGTATTACAACTCCTCACGCTCGTTTTATTCGGATTACCGCACCCTTGTGCCGGGAAAAATCGCTGAGGATTTCCCTGCTTTGCTTGATGCGGTAGCCGACCCTGAGCTTGATGAACAAAAACTCAATGATTTCACCGCTTACCACTTCGGCACACCTGACGGCAAAGCCGCCGAAAGAGTAGTAAAAGCGGTAATGGGTATATAATAAAGTATGGTAAAAGGGACTGTCTCTCATAAGACAGTCCCTCATTTTTATATCTCTTCAATTTTACCTACGAAGCTCTTGAGACGCTCGGACATATTTTCACCGAAAAGCTCATCCGGTGTGCCGCACTCGGCAACCACTCCGTTTTCCATAAAAATAATCATATCCGAAACCTCACGGGCAAACTTCATCTCGTGAGTTACGATAACCATCGTTCTGTTTTTTGATGCAAGAGATTTTATAACCCTGAGAATTTCGCCTGTAAGCTCGGGGTCAAGCGCCGAAGTGGGCTCGTCAAAGAAAAGAATTGAAGGCTTGAGCGCAAGTGCCCTTGCAATGCTGACTCTCTGCTTCTGACCGCCCGAAAGCTGGCAGGGGTAATTATCCTTTTTATCGCTGAGGCCTACTTCTTCAAGCAGCTCCATTGCCTCAGCTTCGATTTTTGCAAGGATTTCCTTCTTATTCTTCTTGTAATCCGCTCTTTCCTTGGCGTGCTCTCTGGGAGCAAGGGTTATGTTATCAATAACGCTGTACTGCGGGAAAAGGTGGAAATCCTGGAATACAAGGCCGATTTTTTTCTGCTTTTCAATTCTCTGAGCCTGCTTTTCCTTGGCGGTGTTTGCGGCATCGAAAACGGTTTCACCGTCAACGGTTATTACTCCTTCATCCGCTTTTTCAAGGAAGTTTATGCAGCGCAGAAGAGTTGTTTTGCCGCTGCCCGAGGAGCCGATTATGGAGAGCACCTTGCCCTTTTCAAGTGAAAAATCAACGCCCTTGAGCACGTGGTTTTTGCCGAAACGCTTGTGAATTGAGTTCACTTCAAGAAATGCCATTTTTCACCCTCCTCAGCTCTGATAATAATTGAGCTTATCCTCAATCTTGCGGAACAGAACGGTAAGTCCGCCGTTGAAGATAAGATAGAATGCGCCTGTGTAGAAAAGAGGCCAGATAAGACCGTCCGATTTTGCAAAGGCCTGCGCACTCCAGATAACCTCGTAAACAGCAATAATTCTTGCAAGGGACGTATCCTTTACAAGGGTAATGATTTCGTTGCCCATGGGGGGGACGATACGCTTTACAACCTGCATAAGAACAATCTTGAAGAAAACCTTGCTCTTTGAAAGACCGAGCACCTGACCTGCCTCATACTGTCCCTTGGGAATGGATTCAATACCGCCTCTGTAAATCTCGGAGAAGTAGCAGGCGTAGTTGATTATGAACGCTATTGAAACCGCAAGGAAACGGTCAAAAACGTGCCAGTTGGAAAGCCATTCAATAAGGAAATTGGTGCTTTCCTGGCTTTCAGCCCATCTGCCCACAAGGCCGGGGCCGTAATAAACTATGATAAGCTGAAGCATAAGCGGTGTGCCTCTTATAATCCACACAAGGCCGCGCATAAGCCAGCTTATGGGCTTGATTTTGCTCATTGAGCCAAAGCAGATAATAAGACCCAGCGGAATTGCGCCGAGCAGAGTTACCGCAAATATTTCAAGTGTAGAAAGAAAGCCTTCAAGCAGGCTCAGGGTTACTTCCCAAAACATAGAACATCTTGCCTTTCATATATGTTACAAAAGGCAGAGGACTTGCGCCCTCTGCCCGAAGATGCGGATTGTTTATTTATCAGCCAACAAGAGTAAGCTCATACTTTTCAGCGAGAGCGCCGAGAGTACCGTCAGCAATAATCTCGTCCATATAGCTGTTTACAGCTGCGGTGAGGTCAGAGCCCTGTCTGAAAGCAATGCCGTATTCCTCAGAGGTAAGCTCGATTGAATAACCGTAGTCAGCATAGCTTGCGCCGTCCTTGGTCATAGCGTCAGCCATAGTGATGTCGATAACGCAAGCATCAGCAGCGCCGCTTTCAACTTCCATAAGAGCGTTAGTCTGGGTAAGAACAGCTGTGAAGTTAAGGCCTGCTGCTTCAAGAGCATCCTCACCTGCGGAGCCGGACTCGCAAGCAAAGGTAAGATCCTTGATGCTTTCAACAGTTGCATACTGAGCAAGCTTATCCTCAGCCATAACAACTACCTGAGCGTTCTTAACGTAAGCGTCGGAAACAGAAGCGTTTGCCATAGCTTCGTCAGTGATGGTCATACCGTTCCAGATGCAGTCGATTGCCTTGGAGTCAAGCTCGAAGAACTTATTGTCCCAGTCAATCTCAACGAACTCAACAGCTACGCCGAGCTTTTCGCCGAAGAGACGCGCAAATTCAGCATCAAATCCGGTCCATTCATTGCTGCCTTCTTCTTTGTAATCCATGGGAGGATAGTCTGTAATACCAACAACGAGAGTGCCCTTATCCTGAACGTACTCAAGGTCGGTAGCGTCAGTCTTTGAGCAGCCTGCAAAGGAAAGGGTGAGCACTACGAAAAGTGCGGCAAGAACAACTGCAAGAATTCTTTTTTTCATAAAAATTTCCTCCGATTTGTTTGTTTAGAGTGACTGCATTCGAACTACATACGGTTTTGAAAGGCATCTTTTCGCCACAGCTGAGCTAAAAACCTTTGAAATAACCTCGTATTCCTGCAGATTTTTGCCTTGCTGTGACAAAAATCTGCTCTTTCAAAACTGCGAAGCACCGAAAAGGTCGCAGTTTTGATTCGACGGAGCGT
>JAZNUP010000148.1:0-11750 GCA_045592385.1 Acutalibacteraceae bacterium | reverse complement strand
GATGCGCTTTATGAGCTTGTTGAAAAGCTTATAGCATCCATTGAAAATAAGGGCGATGAATATAAGGGCGCAATCATGCCCGGCTATACTCATCTTCAGAGGGCTCAGCCCATTACATTCAAAGCTCATCTTACTGCTTACGTTGAAATGCTTAAGCGTGACCTTGGCAGACTTGCCGATGCAAAAAAGAGGATGAACGTTTCCCCTCTGGGCAGCGGCGCCCTTGCAGGCACCACCTATCCCATTGACCGCGCGATGACCGCTCAGTTGCTCGGCTTTGATTCCTATACCCTGAGTACTCTTGACGGCGTTTCGGACAGAGACTTCTGCCTTGAGCTTGCAAGCGTGCTTTCCATAATTATGGTGCATCTTTCAAGGCTTTCGGAGGAAATAGTAATCTGGTGCTCATGGGAATTCAAGTTTGTTGAGCTTGACGATGCTTTTTCAACCGGCTCCAGCATAATGCCTCAGAAGAAAAATCCTGACATTACTGAGCTGGTAAGAGGTAAATCCGGCAGAGTTTTCGGCGACCTTATGACTCTTCTCACCGTTATGAAGGGATTGCCTCTTGCATACAATAAGGATATGCAGGAGGATAAGGATGCAATTTTTGATGCTTTTGATACCGTCAAAATTTGCGTGGATACCCTTATTCCTATGATTGATACAATGAAAGCCCTTCCTGAAAATATGAGAAAAGCGGCTGCAGGCGGATTCATAAATGCAACGGATTGTGCTGATTATCTTGTTTCAAAGGGTCTTCCTTTCAGAGATGCATACAAGGCAACGGGTGAGATTGTAGCCCTTTGTATAAAGAGCGGCGAAACGCTTGAGAGTCTTTCACTCGATAAATACCGCGAGGTATGCGAGCTGTTTGATGAAGGTGTTTACGAAGCAATAAAGCTTGAAAACTGCGTAGCACGCAGAGGAATGTAATGTAAAAAAAGTGGATGTAAAAAACTTGTGTTTTTTACATCCACTTTTTATGTCAGAAAAGCGCCCTCTTTAGGAGGACGCTTTTCCTTTTGCATAGGGTTTTGAATTGAGGAGGGGTATTGTAAGTCCCATGCGGTTGGGACTTAAGAGTCGGCAAAGGGTGCGGCTCCCTTTGACTTCCGACTGATTGAAGTATAGCCGCTAAATATTAATCCGATATGAACTTTATTTTAACTTATTCGGGATATTTTGTAAACTCTGAAAATCAGGTTTCAAGATAATCGGAAATAGCGATAACACCGCCGTCCTCGCGGAAAACGCGGGGAACTCTCTTGTTGATACCGCAGATTATTTCGTAATTTATCATATCGCATTTGCTTGCAATATCTTCCACCGTTATAATATCGCTTCCGAAAACGGTTACTGACATACCCTCGTGAATATCTTCAATATCTGAAACGTCGAGGATACATTGGTCCATACAGATTCTGCCGAGCACGGGCACCTTTTTACCGTTTACAATCATATACGCACGGCCTGAAAGCTTACGGGGCAGACCGTCGGCATATCCTACGGGCACGGTTGCAACCTTCATCGGTCTATCCGAAACGAAAGTGCCGCCGTAGCTTATGGGGGTGCCTGCAGGGATTGTTTTTACCATAGAAATAACGGTTTTCATCTGCATTACGGGCTTTAAATGAATGTGGCTGCCAACGTAACGGGAGGGTGCGAGGCCGTAGAGAATGATGCCGGGGCGCACAAGGTCAAGCTGCATTTCGGGGTATATTACGGTTGCGGCGGAGTTGCAGCAATGCTTTAATTCAAATCTGGTGCCGAGAACCTCAACCTCGTGGATAAGCTTTAAGAAAAGGTCGTACTGAAGGCGGGTGAAAACCTCGCCGTTTTCTTCATCTGCAAGAGCAAAGTGGGTGAAAATTCCTTCGGGGTAAAGACCGGGGAGAGAGCAGGCAGCAGCGATATCCTTTGCCGTGTCTGCATCAAGTTCGGAATCGTGAAACATAAATCCAAGGCGGCTCATACCCGTATCTGCTTTTATGTGAATTCTTACCTCAACGCCGTTTGCTTCGGCATCAGCGGAGAGAGCAGCGGCATATTCCGGGTTGAAAACTGCCTGAGAAATGCCGTTTACTGCGAGGGAAACGGAATATTCGGGCGGAGTGTAGCCGAGGATGAGCACGCAACTGTCGGGCGAAACGCTTTTTACCTGCATCGCTTCCTCAAGATTGGAAACGGCAAACCACTCACAGCCGAGCTTGACAAGCTCTTTTACGATATATTCAACTCCGTGTCCGTAAGCATCCGCTTTTACAACCGCCATAATTTTAGCGCCTGAAGAAATTTTACGGCAGATTTCGCCGTAATTTTCACGCAAAGCGTCCGTATCAATATTCAGCCATGTTCTTCTGAAATATTTTTTCACTCCTGAGGCCTCCAATGATATTTAATGCCGATAATATACCAGTCTAATATATAATTATAAGATTTAAATTAAATTATGTCAAGAAAAAACACGGCCGCGGATGTGTTTGTATCCGCAGCCGTGGATTCTGTTAAACAAGGTCTATTGTTACGTCATAAATTCCCATCCAGTGCTCCATTGCATAGTTTCTTGCTCTGAGCATTACGCAATCGTCGTAAACCTCAACGATGTAGCCGCAGCCGCTTATGAGGTTGCCGCCGTCGGCGTTGAAGTACATATAGGAGGGGAGGTTGATGTAATGAACGTTGCCGTGGGTTTCAACGCTGGCATGACCCTGAGTTTTCATAGTGAGTTCACCCCTGAAGCCTGAGTGAATGTGACCTGAGAAGTAGAAGACGTTCTTGTATTTCTGAAGAACTTCTTCAACCTCTGCGCTCTGTCTGCTTGTTGCATCCTCAGGCCAGAGCTGAGCCTCGCCGTTGGTGCCTGCGATTACCCAGTGGCAAATTACAAATGCGGGCATACCGTTTGCGGTGGCGGCTGCAAGCTCTGAATCAAGCCACGCAATCTGCTCAGCGGAAATGTCAGCCCTTGTGCTGTCACCCTCGCTTGACATAACGATTATTTTATAGCCGTTGATGTCGGTTGAGTAGTAATTCTTTTCAATATTTCTGCCTGAATAATCGTTATAGAAATCAACAAAGTAGCTGTATGAAGCCTCGGGTCCGAGGTCGCTCCAGGTGTCGTGATTACCTACGCAGGGAAGGAACATAGGACCGTCAACGCCGTCTTTGACGCATTTGTATAAATCTTCAAATTCGCTCAGTTCGCCGTGGTCGGTCATATCGCCTGTGTGAACAATCGCATCAATGCAGTCCTGACTGAGCACCTCAAAGCCGTGGGTGAGCATTGTGTTGCGGGCGGGGCTGTTGTTGATGTGAGTGTCGGAAATGGTGGCAAAGCAGAGCTTGATGTTGTCCTCATCCTTAACCTTGATTGACTGACCCGTGATGGGGGAGAAAAGGGAGGTGAAGAAGAAAAGCACGCTGATTACGCCCGAGAGAAGTGAAAGTAAAAAGTTCATTTTGATTTCTCCTTATCTAATTGTTATGTTTATTTCTTTACCGTTGCTCTCAAATCCTAAAAGCACGGTTTTGGTTTTTTCGTCGTACTCGCACGAAACGGGTATGGAATCCGAAACCGCCTCAGAGCAGGGACGGGGCACTCTTACTCTTATGTAAGCCTTGAAATCGCTTGCGCCTCTTGCGTTGAGAGTGATTTTTTCACCGTTATCACAGAGTGAGAATATCCTTGCCGAAGTGCCGATAATGCGCGGCCCGTTGCCGATTGCTTCGAGGTCAAATAAAAGGGTGTTTTCGTCGGGTGCAACCGATTTTTGAGTAATGATGTCGAATTTCGGAGTATACATATCCGCAAACAGACCGTTTAAAACAAGCGGTTCGTTGCTGAAGCTTTCATCAAAGACGGCGGCGGAAATATATGCGCCTCTGCGCTGGATAAGGTGATTTTTCTTTTCAACGGCTTTACCCTTTGAGGCAAGAACGCTTGTGAAAAACTCTCTGTAGCGGTCGGCATTTTCCTTTGAGTAGCAAAGGGTTGCAGGGGTTGTTTTCCAGAACCCCACCGCGCCTGCTCCAACAGAAATTATCTCTTTTTCGCTTTCGGGAGCAATTTCGAGCGCTTCAAAAAGATGCTCGGCAGGGGATGCATATTTATTGTTCCACCAGCTTCTGATTGAATGGTACGGGTCTGTACCGTCGCCAACGTAAATGAGTATTCCACCCGCTCTTACCCAGCTTGCAAGTGCTGTGTTGAGGTCGGGAGAATCGGGCTTGATAAATTCGTAGCTGAGCACAAGTACGTCGCAATCGTCAAGATAACCGGGGTAGCGGCCAGCGTTGTCAAGCAGTACGGGGCGCACGGGAATGCCGTGTTTGAGAAGCGGAAGGCAAAGTCCGTAAAACTGCGGAAAAGCGTTGCTTCTTATAAATTCAAGCTGCATTTCCTTCGTGCCTCTACCCTTGAACAGAAGATTTTCAAACTGCTTGATTTTATCCTCTTCTTCAACAAGCACGGTGCCAACACGCTCCTTGACCTCGAGGTTTGCGCAGTCGGGGAAATCACGCTGATAAAGCGCAGAGTCGCTTATAAGCACACCTACTCTGAGCGCTTCGTCAGGCTCACAGCATTCTACGTCGCCGAGAGTCTGGAAGTTGTTGTTGAGCAGGGTTGCGTATTCTTCGGGGATAGAAATTGCCTCGGGGCTGTTTTTGGGGTAAGTGCCGTCAAAAACTCTGTTTGGCCAGGGGCAGATTTCGTAATGATTTATCCTCGGATGAAGGAGGGAAGCGGTTACCGTTTTAAAATAATTGTATCGGTAATCGTTCCAGTCGAAAATCGGATTATCCTCAATCGGGTCGTGCAAAAACCACATACGCTTGCCCGTGCCCTTTACAAGCTCCTGCATTACACCGTATTCAAGGTAAGCCGTTTCAAAGGTACGTTCTTTTATAATTCCCTCGTAGCAGTTGGGCTCACGTGAGGTGCCGGTCCATATCTGAGCTATGAATCCGTCAACTGCAGGGGACTGAGCGAGCGAGCCCTCAGGGCTCATAATTTTCCACTGCGTGTAGTTGAGCAGGCTGTGGGTGGGCACGTAAAAGCGCAATACCCTGTTGTATCTGGTAAGAGCGTATTCTTTGAGGTAAGCGCTTACACGCTCGATTGTTCTTTTGTAAAGATACGCTTTCAGCTGAGCGGATTTGTAGCGTGTGTCAAAATCCGTATGCGGCGGCATCCACGGTTCTTTGTAAAACAGCAGATACTCACGCTTGAACGCTTCGGAATACCCGCCTCTGTCCCAGAATTCGGGCTCTTCCACGTGGATTGCCTCAACGCCTGCATCAACCGCGATTTTCAGCCTTTCGCTCAGATAATCCGCAAAAGAAACCGTCGGTACCATATAAGGTGTTTTTTCACCGTGCAAAATAGGGTTGCCGTAGCGGTCGGTCTGGCTTTCGTCCCAGTGCTCGCGGTTGTCCCACTTGCCGTCAAGATAATCAACGTATCCGCCCCAGGCTATACCCGTCATAAGGTGAACAACGTAGCCGTTTTCTTTAGCGGCGGCGATTCTTTCAGCCGTGGTATCGTTTACCCCGTAGCACATAATGAAGTCGCACTGAAAATCAATTTTGCCGTATAATTTGGCGCTTGCCTGATAGCCCGTGCGTTCTTCGCTGCGTTCTCTTATGTATGCCATAATTGCCCCCTTAACGTATAGATTTCAGAGGATAGCTTTTAATTCATTATAATGAATTATAATAAAATGTGCAATAATTTCAATGAAAATTAAGCTTAATTCCCATAAATAAAAATTTGCATTTTGCATTGAGATTTTTAAATAAAGATGTTACAATATTAAATTGACAGTTAAAAGGAGGGAGAAAAATGCCTCTTGTAAATATGAGTGAGCTTCTTGAAGAAGCAAAAAACGGCGGATATGCCGTAGGAAGCTTTTCAGTAGCCAATATGGAAATGGTGCAGGGAGTGCTCAGAGCGGTCGAAGAAACACAGAGCCCTGCCATAATTCAGATAGCCGAGGTAAGGCTCAATCATTCACCGCTTGAGCTTATAGGTCCGCTTATGGTTGCCGCGGCTGAAAACAGTGAAATGCCCGTTGCTGTGCATTTTGACCACGGAAAGACTGAGGAAAAAATCCGCCAGGCGCTGGATATCGGATTTTCATCCGTTATGTTTGACGGCTCGCATCTCCCGTTCGAGGAGAATGTGAAAATGTCCTCAAAAATCCGCAGGATTGCCGAAGAATACGGTGCAGACACAGAGTGTGAAATCGGCTGCGTAGGCGGCAGTGAGGACGGCAGCGAGGATATTGCAATAAACTGCTCCGATCCGGAGGAAGCGGTTCAGATTTGTAAAAAAGCGAAAATTCAGGCTCTTGCCGTTGCGATAGGCAATGCGCACGGCAACTATAAAAAAGAGCCGAAGCTCAGGTTTGATATTCTTGAAAAAATCGCGAACAGTGTGGATGTACCTCTGGTGCTTCACGGCGGTACGGGAATAAGCGAAGCGGATTTTAAAAAGTGTATCAGCCTTGGAATAAGCAAAATCAACATAGCCACCGCCACCTTTGATTCCGTTGAAAGAGCGGTAAGAACTGCTTATGAATCGGGCAAAATCAAGGGCTATTATGATTTACAGACGGCGGAAACAGAGGGCGCGTATCTCAATGCCCTTAAGCACATAGAAATATTCGGATGCGCAGGTAAAGCATATCTTGATGAAATTTGAAAGGAAGAGAAATTATGAGCTTTATTAATTTTGATTCAAGCAAGCCCCTTGATGTTATCCCGATTGGCAGAATTGCCATCGACTTTAACCCCACTGATATGAACCGTCCTCTTTACGAGAGCAGCAATTTCAACAAGTACGTAGGCGGCTCACCTGCCAATATCGCAGTAGGTCTTGCGCGTCTTGGCGCAAAGTGCGGCTTTATCGCAAAGGTTTCGGATGATCAGTTCGGCGATTACGTAACCAAGTATTTTGAGAATGACGGTATTGACGTATCCCACGTTTCAAGATGCACAAACGGTGAAAAGCTCGGTCTTACTTTCACTGAGATTCTCAGCCCCACACAGAGCAGCATTCTTATGTACCGCGACGGTGTTGCGGATTTGCAGGTAAACGTTGACGACGTTGACGAGGAATACATAAAGAGCTCAAAGGCAGTTGTTATCTCCGGCACGGCTCTTTGCTGCAGCCCCTCAAGAGAAGCTGCGCTCAAAACTCTTTTCCTTGCAAAGAAAAACGGCGTTGTTGTAATTTTTGATATAGATTACAGAAGCTACACCTGGAAGAATGCCGATGAAATTTCCCTTTACTATTCAATCGCTGCAAAGAACAGTGATATAATCCTCGGCTCAAGGGAAGAATTCGACCTTACCGAAGCTCTTGAAGGCAAGTGTGCAAACGATGAAGAATCGGCTGCACGCTGGTTTGGCTACGGCAACAAAATCGTTATCATAAAGCACGGCAAGGAAGGCTCCTGCGCATATCTCAATGACGGCACTGCTTACAAGGTAGGCATTTTCCCCGTTCAGATGCTCAAGGGCTTCGGCGGCGGTGACGGTTACGCATCCGCATTTATTTATTCACTTCTTCAGGGCAAGAGCGTGGATAAGGCACTGGAGTTCGCAACCGCTTCCGCATCAATGCTTGTTTCTGCTCACAGCTGTTCTGCGGCAATGCCCTCAGCTCAGGCTGTTCAGGAGTTTATTGACAGCTTCAACGGTGTTCAGGTTATAACAAAAATCAAATAAGTTGAACTGAATATATCCGTATAATCAGGCAGTATAATAGAATAACCGCAATAAAATCAGGGGTGCGCGGCACCCCTTATATCCGCCCGTGGCGCAGTTGGATAACGCAGCAGATTCCGATTCTGAAGAACGGGGGTTCGAATCCCTTCGGGCGGGCCATTATGAGTGTTAATAACGGATTCAAGTTATTAGCACTCTCTTTTTTGCTGAAAACCGTTTTTATTGGTCGCAGACTTTTTACGGTCTGCGACCTTTCTTGTTTTATGCTGTCAGATATTCAACCGCTACACCTTGCCGTATGTCAGCCTTATAGTTTTCGCTGACGGTTGGTAATTCCAGATAACCCACAAATCGGTAATGGATAACAATTCTTTGCGTTCTGTTTTTGCCCGTACCTTCAATCTCGTGAATTTCAATGCGGTCAATCAGTTCGTGTAACAGCGGTGCTGTCAGGGTTTCCATTTGCATAAACTTCCGTATTGCGGCTATAAAGATTTCTTTGCCTTTTTGCGTCTTTTCCAAAGAGCCAATCTGTGTACGGAGTTCGGGAATTTTCGCTTTCAGTTCAACTCTCTCAACATCATACTTGTGTGACATACACATAAACCATTCGTCTGTAACCTTACCGCTTGAATTATCCTCATAAAGCTTGAGATAAAGTCTTTCAACCGTTTCAATTCTCTCAATAGTTTTCTTCAACTCGGCTTGTAAATGATTTTTCTGTGCAAGTATGTCAGCCTTGGTTTTGTTTGAAAGTATTTCTGCAAAAGCTTCTTCATCATACTCCATAAACGAAACAAGCTTTCGCAATTCCATCAAAACAATATGTTCTATTGCATCCGTTCTCACATAATGTCTGCTTTCACAAGTGCCTCTGTAATCCTTCTTGTAGTTGGAACAACTGAAGAAATGAATATCCTTGTTTCGTGGATTGACGTGTGACCACAGCTTCTTACCGCAATCGGCGCAGTAGAGAAAATCACAAAAGATGCTCTTTTCACCGTTTTCAGGTTTTGGTGCCCTGCGTTTGGTTTTGGCGTTCTTTTCTTGCACCATTTCAAAAACCTCTCTGTCAATAATAGGCTCATTGACATCTTTGAATATCAGCCAGTTTTCACGGTCATTCATATACCGTCTTTTATTTTTGAACGACTTTGAATAAGTCTTGAAATTAATCACATCACCGCAGTATTCTTGCTGATGCAGTATTCCCGACACGGTTGACGGCAACCATTTATATGGGTCTTCATAAGCCTTTTTGCCGCCTCTGCCGATACCTTTGCTTTGCCAATATGCTCTTGGTTTCAAAACCCTGTTTTCGTGCAAAATGTGTGCGATTGTTTCGTTGCCCTTGCCCTCAAGACACATTTCAAAAACGCTTCTGACAACTTCGGCAGCCTCAACATCAATTACCCATTTCTTTGGGTTCAGCGGGTCTTTGTTGTATCCGTAAGGTGGCTGTGCCAACGGTTCTCCGCAGTTACCTCTGATACGGCAAGCTGAACGGACTTTCTTTGAAATATCACGGGCATACATTTCATTCATTATGTTTTTGAACGGTGCGATTTCGTTTTCACCCTCTGCGCTGTCAACCAAATCATTGATTGCAATAAATCTTATGTTGTGGTCAGGAAAGAAGCTGTCCGTATAATGACCTACCGAAACATAATCTCTGCCGAGTCGGGATAAGTCTTTCACCATAATGGTGCTGATATATCCCATATCAATATCGTCAAGTAAATCCTGAAATCCTGGACGGTTGAAGTTTGTGCCTGTGTAACCGTCATCAACATAGTATCTGGTATTTGACAGTCCCAACTCTTTTGCCTTCTGAGCGAGTAGTTTCTTTTGATTGGCGATTGAGTTACTCTCCTTGTCCGTACGGTCATCTCTTGAAAGATGACAGTAGAGAGCAGTAATGCCAATATTATTTGACTGCATTAGTCCTCCTTTCCGGCAGTCGAACATACATATTCCGCTTGTATTGTATTTCTATCTTCGGTGGTTGTCAAATGTGCGAAATCACTACCGATAAAATCTGATAATTTTTCTTTCGTAGTTTTATTCTCCGTCTTGCTGAAACGGGTTGAAACAATATAGCGGACACCATTGATAATATATTCATTTGAATCGTTATCTTTGTTGAGTTTTAGCTCAGCACGGGTATTGCCGATTGTTTCATTAAACTTTGATTTTATAATTTGCCAGAATCTCATTACCTTGCACCTCGACTTTGTTTTTTCTCCAGATACTTTGCGTAATATTCACAAGCCATGATTATGAACTCCTGCAGCTGTCTTTCATCGGATTCCGGCGAGTATTTCTGCAACCTCTCCATAGATATTTTGAACATCGGCTTTTGGTTGGCTTTTTCTTCGTTCATAATTGCTTTTATTGAGCTTTCGGTCAGTTCTCCTGATTGGAACAGTTTTCTCATTCTGTTCGCCTGAGAATATGACGGAGTACATTACGTTTCTTCAATTTCACTTAGCAGCATCCGTTGAGAGCCTTTGTCAAGATATGAAAGCTCAACAGCAACGGAAAATGCGATTTTGTTTTTATCAACCATAGTAAGCAGTTCAGGAATTAGCATGGTCAAGCGAATATATCGCTGTACCTGCCTGCCGCTGTCGGTGTCTGAAACACTTTCTCTGGACTTGTGGACAGCTTGTCCACAAGTTAAATCTGTCCTCTTTCCTTGTGCTTTCAATGCATCAAGTTTCAGCTTGTATGCCATAGCCTTTTCACTTGGTAAAATATGTTCTCTGTGCAGGTTACTGTCAACCAGCATAATCATTGCTTCTTCTCTGCTTACATCACAAACAGTAACGGGAACGGTTTCAAGATTCAGCATACGGGCAGCGTGTAATCTGCGGTGTCCCGATATGACTTCGTAGTTGCCTTTCTCCTCCGTAGGTCTGACAACAAGAGGTGATATTATTCCGTTCTCACTTATGCTGTCAAGCAGCGATTCCAATTCTTCTCCCTCACGAATACGGTAAGGATTTTCATTAAACGGTAAAAGATTGTTGATATTTACTTTTTCAATTTTCATAATTTTACTCCTTTCTTTTTCTTACGCTTTCTGCCGTAAGATACATAATTTGCATTTCTTAAAATACCCAGTGTTTCATACACAAGGTTTGAATTTTCTTTTGCTTCGGTTCCTTGGAACACCAAAGTACCCATATCTGTTGCGAGTTTTCTTAAAGCTGAGAAAAGCTGCATACAAGCATCCGAAGGCTTTTCCTGTATCGGGTGACCCTCAACGATAATGCGTATCATCTTTTCTTTAGGGAATATGCTTTTGCTTGCCATTTCATTGATACGGTCAAATTCTTTGTTTGTAACTCTGACTGCAATTCTGTTATTTCTGTTTCTCATGGTTAATCTCCTTTGTTAATTCA
This sequence comes from Acutalibacteraceae bacterium, assembly GCA_045592385.1. Taxonomy (GTDB): domain Bacteria; phylum Bacillota; class Clostridia; order Oscillospirales; family Acutalibacteraceae; genus CAG-177. The sequence continues at coordinate 609 of JAZNUP010000148.1, read as the reverse complement.
TCATTGATTTTTGTCATAAGTATTTGTGTGTCACGAATAACTGTTCTGAACATCGGGACATCAAGAACCTTGCTGTGCCAAGCACGGTCAGCAACAACTCGAAATTGTTCAACCAGCTCGGATGCCTCATTGGTTAGCTCAACATAATTAATATTTACCGTGGGTTTCATAACCGTTTCATTGATACATCTGCGAACATACTGCGAGCGAGTTATTCCTGCCATATCTGCTTCTTCATCAAGGTCATTTAATTCTTCATCGTCCAGATAGAAGAATATTGTTTTGGTGTATTTCATTTCTACCTCCTTTCTGCGGGTTTTAGGGGTGCGGGTCTCCGGTGGAGACCTTTGAATGCATTTTGCATTCAAAAGCACCGACCGAGCCGGCAGGCGAGAAGTTCCTAACGTGCGGATTTGTATGCACAAATCCAATGCTCGCTAAGACTTATGCCACGGACAAAGCCGTGGCTTTGTTTTGCCTTTCGGCTGGTACTAAATCATAGGCATCAACTCCTTATTTTTTTGATGAAGGGCAAAAACTTCTCTCACTTATTTGGAATTTCAGAGGGTGTTTTGTATAGTCTGTTTTCATAAAATTTAAAATTACCCT
>JAZNUP010000147.1:0-4745 GCA_045592385.1 Acutalibacteraceae bacterium | reverse complement strand
CATATTCCTTTGCGATGCCCATAAGCTTTTCAGCCTTTTCGGCATTACCGAGCCTTGAAAGGATTCTGCTGAAGCCTGCTATACCCATAATCGCCTTGATTGAAAGGTTAACGTTATGAGCAAGGTGACCTGCAAAGTCATCGGTGCAAATCTGATGCTCGGGGTCAAGACCGTAGCGGATAAGGTATTCGCTCCATTTATCAAGAGTATCAATATATTCACCTGCGAAAGAAGCATCGTTTTCAACGTCACTGATAGCTGAGAAAAGAACTATCATATTGCCGCATTCTTCAACAGGCATCTGCCATTTAAGGAGATTCTGACCGTAAACCTGACCGTTTACAAGAGGATACTGACCAACATCGTGGGGAGCGAAATCAAACTTCCACTCATCACTGAGCGCATACTTCATAACGGGGCGAAGCATTCCCTTAAGAAGCTCAGGATTATAAAGCAGATAAAGCGGTGCCGAAGGATAGGTTACGTCAACCGTTGCGGCGCAACCGTTTGAGAAGCATTCCTTTGAAATATAAAGATTATTGCCGTCGTTATCAACAACAAGCTTATGAGCCGCCATAACCTGCCTGTAAGCAAGAATAAGAAGCTCAGCATACTTCTCAGAGCCCTTGGCTTCAGCATCAGCTTTGACCTTGGCAGAGAAAGCTTCACACTTTGCTACGATATCGTAATAATCACCGACTGCTTCAGAAATTGCTTCCTCTATGGTTTTACCGTCCTTTTTCCAGTAAGCCTTAAGCTTATCACCAAAGTAAACCATACTGTCAATATCATCATAAGCAAAGAAGAAGAGTGCTTCTTTATCAAGCTCCTTCTCACAGAAAACACCGTACATTCCGGAGAATGCAGTATTATCAACCTCAGCTTCACCTACCGCGCCAAGGTAGAAAAATCCCCAGTCTATGCGTACGTCATCGCCGCTTCTCCAAAGAACCTTCTGCTCACCGTTGCCCATTTTAACTGCGGTAACACCGTCTATATCAACCTTGCGGCTGTATGCCCTGCCCTCACCCTTCTTGTTGAGAACAAGCTCTTCACTGCAGGTAAACTTCACCTTAACGTCGTGATTTTTGCCGTCAAGAGAAGCGTAAGAAACCTTACAGTAAGCAACGGGACGGGATACGTAATAAAGGTCGGTAATAAGAGTGGGAGACGTGAACTTTGCAGTAAGCTTTATTTTATCATTGGTATATGTAATAACAGTTGAAAAAGCATCAACTTCAATGTTTTCAACTGACATTTCGGGAACGTCAGAACCCTTAACATCGTCACCGAGGAAGCGAAACTCTTCACCGTCAACAAAAACACGGCCGAGGATTGTATTGGGGCTGCCCGTCCAATGAACGGTAGTATCAAGAACGGATTCCTGAGCCCAGATTGAAAAATAAGGGTCAATATTGATTATCGGCAAAGCCGGAGCACGCATTTTCATATTAAGTCTCCTTATCAGAAATTTCAGTGTGTAAAAATATTATACAATAAAATTCAGAATAGTAAATACAGAAAAAAGATTTATTTAACTTTTTCCCTTATTTTTCCGTATCCGTTCTGAACGGCATAATATGCCTGCTTGGGATTGCCCGCATAATCAATCAAGCCCCACTTTGTTTCAACGGGGCACTCCTCCTGATCGCAGATATAACAGGCGTCACTGTCCTGCCAGCAATAGATAAACGAACCTACAACAAAATCAAGGTCAGCAGCCTTTGCAAGCATATACTCGTAAAACTTCGCCTGACCCTCGGGTGTATGCTCATAACCGTAAAGTCCGTAGCCTTCGGGAAGCTCGCAGTAAATATGATTCCTGTATTCTCCGTTAAAGAGAAGCTGTGCCCTGAAATCAACAGATTCTTCTTTATACTGCTCAAACTCCTCAGGAATAGAGCCGGGAAGCTTTGCAATAAAATTATCAATATCGGCAATCGCTTCTTCTTCGCTCGAATATCCGTACTTTTCAAGGACAGCAATTCTTTCTTTATCTGTTTTAGGCTCACCAAGGCCGATATATCCGAATTCACACATAATTACAGGTTTACCCGTAACTCTGCGTACATATTTTAAAGCAACTATATTCTGTTCAATGCTTTTTGTGAATCCCTCAAAGCATCCGAGGTACAAATCAAGGCCAACGTAATCACAGTACTGATGCCAGGGCTTCATAAGGCCCGGCAATTCAAGCAATCCCTGCGCCGTAAGATTATAACCCGTAATAATATTACCCTTTACGGGCTGCATTGCCTCAAGCTGAATGCCGATGAATCTTGCCGCTTCTTCCATAGTAAGAGGATATGTAAAACGGTCAACACCCATTTCATTCGTTATCTGAAAAGCACCGACTACATCTTTGAGGTCGTTTACGTAAAACTGCGCTATTTCTTTAATCTTAGCCTCGTTTTCAGGTACTCTCGGGTCAAGACCTATTTCAATATAATCATCAGGATACGGAGTTATTGCCATAATTCTGATTCCGTTTTCTGCAAACTGTGAAGCCTCACGTTTCCAGTTTTCATAATGGATATTAGATGAGCCGTCTGCGTTTACGGGAAGCGGAAGGTCTTCCCTTATCCATTCGATATTAGCATCTTTAATAAGCTCAAAATTATCATCAGGATGGCATACACCTCTTATAAACCCGCCCGTTTTGTTTTCAACAATCTGAATTTCATCATCAAACATCACCGCAGGGTCAGTCAACACCAACGATGCCAGCGGAGTAAGCAAGGCGAGAATAAAACCTACAACGGATATTAAAAAGGACATTTTAACCACTCCTGTTTAACGTTTTTTATTAGTTTACCACTGAGCCTAAATCAAGTCAATATTTCTAAATAAAAATAAATCCGGTCTCCTTGGGAGGCCGGATTTATCATTTATGCTGTTATGCCGTCTTCTTTTTACGTACAGTAATCATAACTCCTGCTGCGCAAATAAGCAACGCACCCATTATCACAGCAAGGCTTTCGTTGCTGCCGGTATAAGGAATATCGGAGGGCTGATTATTCTCTGTAGCATCGCTTTCAGTTGAATCACCCTGCGTATCTTCGGACGCAGAGAAATCGGGAAGTTCGATTCCGGGCAGACTTAATTCGGGCAAGCTAAGCTCAGGAAGACTGATTTCAGGTATCTTTATATCTGAAAGGCTGCCCAAATCAATCTCAGGTAAAGAAGATACAAGCTTATCAACCCTAAGCAGACTGTATTCATTCTTAAATACGATGGATTCAACCGCCTGTGAATCAGCCTCGATTTCAACCTTTGCTGAAAGATCGCCGTTAACATCGGTCACGGTGACTTTTACATCATAAACGGTATCATCATATTCATAAGCCCAGATATCACCCTGAGTTTCATATACGGTGTAAGTATAAACACCCGCATGAGTGAACTGAATTTCACCAAAGCTTATATCGCCCGTTCCTGTAAGCTTAACTGCGCAAACACCGTCCTTACTGCCTGAGGGCATAGGATACGTATCGTAATCAGATCTGAGAATAAACTCAAATTCAGCATCCTTGAGAGGATAACCGTCAATACCCTTTGAGGCTCCGAGCGTTATGCCGACGGGATTGGGAACATATACGTTATTATATTTAACTTCAGATTTTGTATCACCGTCAAGAGTTATGACCTTTTCAGGAACAAGAGTATTGGTAGATTTATCAAGAGTAACCGTAACAGTTACTTCGTACTCGGAAGAATCGTAGGTATATCCTGTTTTACCCAGATCATTCTGAGTAATCCTGAACTTATAAACACCTTCCTGAGTAAACTGAGCCTTTGAGAAATCAAGCTTTCCTCCAGCATCAACGCCAATCGCGCCTGCAAAAGGCGTATATCCGCTTGCCGGGTTGGCCTCATCAGCAACAACGTTGAAAGTGAAATCATCCTTTACAATATCGGAGTTATCCTTATGACCGCCCGTCAGACTTACCTTACCGGTGAGAGGAACATTAATCGGATCGGGAGCTTTATAAAGATTGTCAATTTTCACAAGCTCTCCGTTTGTACTTGTGGCAACAGCCTCAAGTGTATTTGTATCCTCGTTAAGAGTAACAACAACTCTGACGTTCACATCACCCGTAAGGTCACTGTAACCCGCAGGAGGAGTATTCTCCAAAACTGTAAACGAGTATTCACCAACCTCAGAGAAAACCCATGTGCCGAAATCAAGAGCTCCGCCCTGAGCGGTAACAATACCCTCGGGAACACCCTCAACATTGTCATATTCTCCGTCCGGAGTTACTGTGTATGAGAAAAACGCAGTTGAAATATCAGAATTTGTTTTTCCGCCGCCTGTAAGAGTTGTAATTCCTTTCACATCAACACTTACGGGAGCGGGAGTTTCGTAAACGTTTGTAAATCTGATTGAATCGGAGGATTCACCGTCCTTTTCAACCTCCAGCTTATCAACTGTAAGAGTGTTTGTAGCAGCATCAATAACAACCGTATAGGTTACTGTATAAGAGCTTGAATCGTAAGTATAGCCTGCGGCACCCTTATTCTCCTCTGTAACAGTAAATAAATAGGTTCCTGCTTTTTTGAAAACAATATTTTCAAACGCGAACTTACCGTCCTTTGAAATATCTGCTTTTGTTGCGCCAAGAGCAAATCCGTCACTGCTGTTGGAAGAATCTGCGGTAATAACAGCCGTAAACTGATTATCCTTAATCTGTTTATCAGAACCGTTTTCCTTAAGTTCTTTCTCGCCCGCAAGGGTTACTGAAATT
>JAZNUP010000146.1:0-4210 GCA_045592385.1 Acutalibacteraceae bacterium | reverse complement strand
GTTTCACTTCCCTCTCTGCGCCGTTTTATGACGGATGATGATATATTCAACTCTGATTCAATGTGGAAATATCATACAAAGGATAATCCTTGCCTGCCTTTTACGCTTTTTGATTTGCTTCAGACTTTTTCAAGTAAAGTTCTTGGCGAATTCAAAGACGGGGCGGACAGATATTTCAAGCTTAAATACAATCAGTTTGAATGGATTCGCGTATCTATGGAAAATATTCGACGCAACCGCGGCTTTATAAACGGCATTGTTTACTGGATGTGGAATGATTGCTGGCCAGCATCAAGCGGCTGGTCTTTTGTTGATTATTACTGCTTGCCCAAAGCATCTTTTTACAGCTTTAAAAGATGCGCCAAGCCCATACTTGCTTGTGTAAATATGTCAGAGGAATACGAGATTTATCTTTGCAACGACGGCTTTAACGACCACCGCGTTACCCTTAATTTCAGCTTTATTAAAAACGGCAAAGTAACTTATATTTCATCTGCTGAAGTTTCAATATCGGGTGCAGAATCAGAAAAAGTATATTCTCTTCCGCTTTCTGCAGTACCTGAAGATGCAATACTAATTTGTGATGTAACAGCTGACCGCTTTATAGACCGTGCTTTTTATAAGCAAGGAAATCTGCCGATTATCCCAACCGATGCCGCGCGAATAATATCGCAGGATAATCACCAAATCACCGTTACTGCTGACAGATACGTTCACGCAGTTGAGCTGGAGGGTGAATATATTTTTAATGATAATTATTTTTCCCTTCTTCCGGGTGAGCAACGCACGGTAACCTTCCGCCCAAGCTCAACGGCAAAAAGTTCAACGCTTACTGTTAAAGGATATACGATTGAATAGAATTTGCTTATATACTGCATTTTTTAAGTAATTTTTATGTGAATTGGAGGTCTTATTATGCTAAGAAAAAGACAGGTTCATCTTGATTTTCACACCAACGGTACTTTACCTGTAGGTAAAAGTTTCTCGAAAGAGCAGTTTCAGTCTGCTTTAAAAGCCGGCCACGTTGACTCAATAACCATATTTTCAAAATGCCATCACGGTTGGTCATATCATCCTACTGAGGCTAATGAAATGCATCCTTGCCTTGACTTTGATCTTCTCGGTGCTCAGCTTGATGCATGTAAGGAAATCGGTGTAAATGCTCCCGTTTATATTTCCGCTGGCTTTGATGAAAAGGAATACGTTAAACGCCCAGAATGGCATTATATCTGTTCCCTCGACGAAGCTGACCAGGCCGAGTATGAAAATGAAGTGCATTTTCATCTCCTTTGCTTTAATACCGGCTATCTTGATTTCCTTTGTGCTCAGATTGAAGAGGTAATGGTAAATTATAATCCCTGTGGAATTTTCCTTGATATTATATCTCCTAAGGTTTGCTATTGTGATAAATGCCGGGCAGATATGAAAGCCCGCGGGCTTGATATCAACAATAAAGACGATTGTTGGAAATTCGCTATTGACGTTTTCAAAAAATACACCGAGGCTACCAACGCTGCCGTCAGAAAGCACAGCAACACTGCAACAATTTTCCACAACAGCGGCCATATTCCCAAAGGCGACTACGGATTTATCAACAGTAACACGCACCTGGAACTTGAAAGTCTTCCTACAGGCGGTTGGGGTTACGACCATTTTCCACTTTCTGCGGCTTACGTGCGCACGTTAAAAGATACCGAATTCCTTGGCATGACCGGCAAGTTCCACCACAGCTGGGGTGAATTCGGAGGATTTAAGCATCCAAATGCTCTCATTTATGAAACTTCGTTGAGCATTGCAAACGGAGCAGGCTGTTCTGTCGGTGATCAGATGCACCCGCTTGGTGAAATGAATATGGCAACGTACAGTCTGATCGGCAGGGCATATTCACTTGTTGAGCAAAAAGAACCTTGGATTAACGGTGCTGTAAACATTGCTGATATAGCTGTTCTCAGCGCGGAAGCGCTTACGGGAAACCGAGATGTAAAAGCCGATGTAGGAGCTAACAGAATGTTGCTTGAGGGCAATTATTTGTATAACTTTATTGATGCTTCTGCGGATTTATCGGGCTATAAGCTTCTCATTCTTCCCGACGTGCCTGTAACTGATGATAAAATGCTTGAAAAAATCAGAGCATTCGTCAAAAACGGCGGCAAGATTATAGCAAGCGGTGAGGCGCTTATTAAAGACGGTAAGTTCAGCCTCGATACCGGCGCCGATTATAAAGGTATTAATGAGTTTTCACCTACTTACCTTATTCCTCGCTATCATACCGCTAACGGAACAACTCAGTACGTTATGCGATGCAACTCGTATAAAATGGAAGCAACTGACGGCAAGATAATTGCTGATATGCAGAACCCTTATTTTAACAGAACTGCCGAGCATTTTTGTTCCCACGCACACGCTCCGAACAACCCTCAGGAACAATTCGCAGGTGCGGTTATCAAGGATAACGTTGCTTACATTGGGTGGGATATTTTTACCGCTTATGCGCGCCACGGCCATCTTTGTTTCAAAGAGCTGTTTAATTACGTCATTGATGAATTGATCGGCAACGATACCACCGTTTGCGTTGATATTCCCGATAAGGCCGTCGTTACTTATACAAGGCAAGATGAAGAAAAACGCAACATCCTTCATCTTCTGTTTGCTCACACAACAGTAAGAGGTGAGCATACTGAGGTTATTGAGGATACAGTTCCTCTTTATAACGTAAAATGTGAGGTCAAGTGCAACGGTGCTCCGTCTGCAATTTCACTTGTGCCCTCAGGTGAAGCGCTTGATTTTGAGTATAAAAACGGTAAGGCTGTATTCACTGTTCCTGAAGTTAATATTCATCAGATGATTAAAATCTGTGATTAAAAAGTAAAATCGGCTTGTACGGAATTTGCACCGTACAGGCCTATTTTTACAGAATTTACAGTTGTTCACACTTAATGGGCTTATAACCCGCATCTTTTATAATTTTCATCAGATTATCGTCGTTGAGATTTTTACTCATAGTGACGGTAACTGTTTTTTTATCGAGGTTAACCTCAACGTTCTTGATTGAATCAACAGCATACAAAGCTTTTTCAACGTGCTTTCTGCATTGATCACACATCATACCTTCAACTGTGAGAAGCTTTTTTATTTCATCATTCTTAAATGAACTCGCAACAACTGAACCTTTGAATTTCTTAAGCCTTAATGCATTCATAACAACACTTACCGAGCTGAGGCTCATTGCGGCAGATCCTATCATCGGATTAAGTCGCAAGCCGAAGAACGGGAACAAAGCACCGGCTGCAATCGGAATACCGAGTGCATTATAGAAAAATGCCCAGAAAAGGTTCATTTTAATATTTTTCATTGTTGCTTTACTAAGTTCAATGGCCGTAACCGCATCAGACAAAGAGCTTTTCATAAGTACTATATCCGCACAGTCAATTGCAATATCTGTTCCTGCACCGATTGCAATACCGATATCGGCACGCGCAAGGGCAGGGGCATCATTAATTCCGTCTCCAACCATAGCAACCTTGTGGCCGTTTGCCTGCAATTCTTTGATACACGCTTCCTTCTGCTGAGGCAGTACGTCGGAAATAACCTTATTGATTCCTGTTTCTCTCTGCACCGTCTGCGCCGTGACCGCATTATCACCGGTAAGCATAATAACGTCAATTCCGCTTTTCTTCATAGCTTCAACAGCTGCAACACTGGTTTCTTTAATCTTATCGGCAACTGCAATAATTCCCGCCATTTCACCGTTAAAAGCGAAAAACAAAGGCGTTTTGCCCTGTGAATACAAGTGTTGTGCATAGCTATCACAATTGGGTATGCTACACACTGCATTTATGAATTTAGCGTTTCCGGCATAAATTTTAACATCATTTACTGTTGCAATAATTCCTTTTCCTGAAACAGCTTCAAATTCATCAGCTTCAGGTATTTCAAAGTCCTGAGCCTTTTCGATAACCGCTCTCGCAAGCGGATGCTCACTGCCGCTTTCTGCTGCGGCGCACAGAGCCAAAAATTGCTCCTGAGTGTAATCGGAATTGATAACTATTACGTCAGTCACTTGCGGCTTACCTTCTGTTATGGTTCCCGTTTTGTCCAATACAACAGTATCAACTTTACAAAGATTTTCGAGACTTTCAGCCGATTTGATTAGTATACCGTTTTCGGCCGCTTTACCCGTGGCAACCATAATTGCAACAGGAGTTGCAAG
>JAZNUP010000145.1:0-2188 GCA_045592385.1 Acutalibacteraceae bacterium | reverse complement strand
TATCGAGTGCCTGCTCAAAATCGGTAAGGATTCTGAGGAAGCCTGTGTTTGCGGTTGTGTTAGAATAAGCGGCACCGATGACAGAAAGATTCATGGGAAGATATCCGCCCGATTCAACCGTTCTTGTTGAAAGCACGCGGTTTCTTATAAGCTGCTCTCTGCAGGCGGAAGCAAGGCCTGAATACGTGGCGTTTCCGCCGGAAAGGAAGCGGTAGCAAAGCTCAATTCCATCTTCAGAGGAATAGCTTTCCTCCGAAATATAGAGTTTTTCGTCCTCGTAAACGTAGGGAGTAACTGAAAATTGAGCGTTTACAATATTATATTCGCTTGAGTTTGTTGCCTTGTCAGCATTGATGCAGGCGAGGGCATCGCCTTTGGTGATAAGCGCAACGAAAGCGGATGAAGCGTGCTTCATACCGAACGCAGGTATGCAGGCACTGTGCTCGTGGTTGTGGCCGCTTGCGGCATCATTGCCGTAAACAGCAAAGGAAAGAGGTTCAAAAGAGTCGTCATAAACTGCGGTTTTGATTATTGCACCGCAACCGTCGGGAACAAGCACAAAGTCATCCTCTTCGGATTGATTGAAAGCTCCGAAATAATTGAGAACGTCAAGGTTTATGATTTTTGCATCGGTATTTCCTGACAGGTTTTCATACGTGCAGCTTAAGTTCATACTGCCGTCTTCCAGAGTGACTGCCATTTTGACGCAAAAGGCAATGTCACTTTTTTCAAAACTTTGTTTAGAGGCGGTGGCAGCATCGGGGAAAAGATTATAAGTGAAAACCGCTCCGTTTTCTGCAAGCTCATATTTTGCTGTTGAAAAAGCAAGGGAATTATCCTGAGAATTGAGCTTGTAAATATCCGTGTTTGCAAGCACATCGAGGCTTATCATACTCGCAGTGTTCTGCAAAGAATCGGTATCAGCCTCTGAGGAGAGGAGAGGGAGGGCGCTCCAGCACTGGTTTCCTGCGGTGTCAAGGATTGAAAAAGAGCAGCTTTCGGGGTCAACGTAGAGCTGAATCAGACCCGATTCTGCTGCCTTTACGCTCAGTGCATTCTCTGTTTTGCTGTAATGCAGAACGGGGTCAATTTCGGCAGGGGTAATTGTGTTGAGCGTTGATACTGATTGCTTGGAGTGTGAGCCTGCGCAAGAACAGACGCAAAGCAACATAAGACTTGCCGCAAGAAGAGCAGCAAGCCTTAATAAATATGGATGTTTTTGTTTTTTAATCATAGCCTGTTTCCTAATCTTTTTCTTTTAAAACTTCAAACCAGAAGGTAACGCCTCCGTCTGAGTTGGCGGCGCCGTAGGGCATACCGTGAAGCTCCATTATGGCTTTTACAATGGATAATCCGAGCCCAAAACGGCTTTCGCTTCTGCTGTGAGCGTGGTCGGCTCTGTAAAAACTGTCCCAAAGCTGATCAAAATCTTCTTTGGCAATATGCTTGCCCGTGTTGAAAACGCTTATGCGCCAGCGGTTACCGCAATCTTTGCAGTTGATTGCGATGTTGTTGGGTTCGGTGCAATGGAAAACGGCATTGGAAATATAGTTTTTGAGAACGATTTCGATTTTATCCTGCTGAGCATAGCAATCAAGATTATCGGGAACGTCAGAAACTACGTTGATGGAATGATTTGAGAACAGCAACGAAAAATGGCTGAGCATATCTTTTATCTGCTGCGAAATAGAGTAACTTGATGCATTGAGTGACTGCGTTTTACTCTCCAGCATTGATAAATTAAGCAATTCAACAACAAGACTGTTCATTTTTTTGCTTTCTTCAAGAATGATATCGCAGTATTCATTGATAACCTCCGGGTCGTTGCTGATACCTGCCGAAAGTCCCTCCGCATAGCCTGAAATTATGGCAATAGGAGTTTTTAGCTCGTGAGAAACGTTATGGATAAAGCGCTTTCTTGCATTGTCAAGAGCAAGCCTGTGCTCAATATCCTTCTCAAGCTGAATGTTTTTCTCCTGCAAATCGACAAGAGTTGAATCGAGCGTGGAGGAGAGCATATTTATACTTTCACCGAGTTCGCCGATTTCATCGTTACCGTAAGGTCTGCAACGCCTTTCAAATTTAAGCGCCGCCATATCTTTGGTAACGTCGTTCATTTCAACGAGCGGCTTGGTGAATCTTGCAACGTAGAAATAAACGATTATAAGAGTCAGCAAGTCGGATCGTA
>JAZNUP010000144.1:0-4995 GCA_045592385.1 Acutalibacteraceae bacterium | reverse complement strand
CGACGCGTAAAAGCCTCCCAATTACCTTTTGGACTGATTTGGGATATAAAGAACGTCCCTCCGTCAAAATGACGGAGGGACGTATATGAACAGAACATAACTGTCCGATAAAATTGGAATTTGATCGTATTACAACTGCTTAATCTCATTGGCAATCATAGCCACGGTTTTTGCATTGGTATCAATTTTAATGGTATTGAGTGCTTGATACATCGGTATTCTTGCTATGCTTCTCTCAATTACATCTTCAGAACGAATACCTCTTTCTACATCCATCGCCAATCTTTCATACAGAGTCTTTTCATCCGCTACAAGCGAGATGCATTTTGCCTCACAGTTCTGTGTATCCAGCTTCTCAAGTATGGAATAGATAATACTCTGCTCGTGCATCACCCAACAAAAAATGATATTCTCGTATGCAGAACACTTCAGAAAATTATTGAGTAAGTAACAAATATTATTCGTCACCATTGCTTTTGTTTCATCGGTTACTTGGAACGGACTTGCATCCCAACACCAATCTCCGTCAAGAAATACGCTATTCGGTAAATCCTGTTTGAGCTGTTGGCACACAGTTGTTTTTCCAACTCCCATAGTGCCACCAATCATATATAAAGTTTTCATCATTCACACCTACAAATTCTTATTTATCTAACTGTTCTGTAAATTGGAATTCAGTCAATTCTTATATCCCTATAATTTCTCTGATTTCTTTTGCATCAATATCATTCAGATTGCAATTATGCGAAACGCTGATGTATGCCGCTGCGCCTGCCGCCTCACCGATTCCAAGGCATATAGGCATAGCTCTGAAATTTGAATGTGCCATATGTGTGCCTGAAATGTTTCTGCCGCAAAGCAAAAGATTTTCTTTGATTTCGGGAAGAAGGCAACGGTAAGGAATCGTATATCCTTTTTTCTGAGAAAAGTGCTTCTGTACACCAGTTTTGTCCAGACCTGCACCCGTGATGTTATGAACGTCAAAATTGAAGAAGGCATCTTTTACAACGTAATCATCAAAAACTTTCGCATCAAGAATATCCTGCTCGTTCAAGGTGTATCTGCCCTTAAAATGCCTTGTTTCACGAATACCCACAAGGGATGCGGAGCTGATAATATAACAATTCTCGTAACCCGGAACAAATTTACGCAGATATTTAACTATGTCATCCATCTGTCTGCGGCATATAAGAGTGGCACGTGTAAGGTCATCTGCATTTGTACCGTCAATTTCAACGGCGTTGGTCATATTGCAGGTAACAATTCCCGGCAGAGTTGTTTTATATGTGAGTATGTGCCCTGCAGGATAAGGAATATGCTGCTTCGCAAGAGCCTGGAGTTCGCCGTTTGGTGTTTCATAAGTGGATTCAAAAGAGCCTAAGAACACAGCACGGTCATAGTCAACGCCGCCTACTTTGAACATAAGCGTTGCGGGCTGCATTTTATTATCAGTTTCTCTGCCGAGAACAAATTCTGCCCCCGCTCTTGATGCAATATCGCCGTCACCGGTAGCATCAACAGTGGTTTTGGCATAAATATCCGTTTTGCCTGATTTGTTGATAACGGTTGCACCGAGCACTTTGTCACCGTCGCAGATTGCATCCTCTGCAAAAGTATAAAGCATAACTTTGCAGCCAACCTCATAAAGCATTTCAAGATAAAGTGTTTTCAGTTTTTCAGGGTCTATCAGATTGGTGATTTCATTTTTGAATTCACCTTCGTTGTTTTTGGATGTTCTTTTCAGAATTTCATAATACAAAGGACTTGCACAACTGCCTGTCCAATGGCTCATAAGACCTGAAGTTGAGATTCCGCCTACGTCTCCGTTTTGCTCAACAAGAATAACCTTTGCTCCGTTTTTTGCCGCTGTATAAGCGGCGGCAAAGCCCGAAGGACCGCTTCCGAGAACAAGAACATCGGTATGCAATTCAAACTTTTTAAGCATATTAACACCACACCAAACTCTTTATTTGACAATCTCATTATAATTCCCTGCAATTGTTTTTGCAACACTTGAATTGACGGTGAGTCTGATATATAATTATATCGATAAAAGAAAAAAGGTGATTCAATGAGCAAATATTACAAATCCAAAAGCATAAAAATTGAATCAACGGGAAAGAAAATTGAATTGCTGATTTTTCAGCCGACTCTGAATGCCAAGCCTAAAGATAAGACTCCTGCAATTCTTTGGATTCACGGAGGCGGGTACATAACGGGTATGGCAAGAATGATTTATATGTCACGAGCCATCGACCTTGTTAAAAAGTACGGTGCGATTGTTGTAACTCCCGAATACAGACTTTCAAACGAAGCACCATATCCCGCCGCATTGGAAGATTGCTATGCCGCATTGAAATATCTCAAAGAGCATTGTGATGAACTCGGAGCAAACAGCAGTCAGATTATGGTTGGCGGTGAAAGTGCAGGAGGCGGACTCGTTGCAGCGCTTTGTATGTATGCCCGTGACGAAGGCGAAGTAAACATAGCGTTTCAGATGCCGCTTTATCCGATGCTTGATAATCTCGATACCGAATCGTCAAGGGATAATCACGCACCCGTATGGAACACAAAGCTCAATCATTTCGGTTGGAAGAAATATCTCGGCGATTTATACGGAAAAGATGTTCCGCCGTATGCGGCTGCCGCCCGTCAGACCGACTATTCAAATCTTCCGCCCGCTTACACGTTTGTCGGAGATATTGAACCGTTTTATTGCGAAACGCTGACTTACATTGACAATCTGAAAAGTGCAGGAATTGAAGCGAAGGTTGATGTTTATCCGAACTGTTTTCACGCATTCGATATGCTCACACCGTTCAGAAAAGTCAGCAAAGAAGCAATAGCAAAATTTGAAAATGAATATCTGAATGCCTGCGAAAAATATTTTGCAGAGCAGAAAGATCATTCAAAAACATAATTGAATTGAAATCACCGTTGCAGTAAATTGTACCGCTTTCGGTGATATAATGAAACAATCAAAATATGACGCATTAAAACTTGAAAATCAGCTTTGCTTTCCTCTTTACGCCTGCTCCCGTGAGATTGTGAAAAGATACAAGCCGTTTCTCGATGAAATCGGTCTTACCTATACACAATACATTGCCATGATGGTAATGTGGGAAAGAAAGAGCGTAAACGTAAAGGAACTTGGCGAGTGCCTTTATCTTGATTCAGGCACACTGACGCCGCTTCTCAAAAAGCTTGAATCCAAAGGCTATGTCACCCGTATGCGTTCCGCTAAGGACGAACGTAACCTCGTGGTTGCTATAACAGATGAGGGCGAAAAGCTTAAGGATAAAGCGGTTGAAATTCCTTATCAGATTGCAGGATGCACAAATCTTACGCCTGAGGAGGGTATGCAGCTGTACGGAATCCTTTATAAAATTCTCGGAAAGACTCCGTGATTTTGCAAATATAATTTTTGTGTTGGGGAAAAGCTTATGAACAATATTAAAGAATCAATCCGTCAGAGAAGAAGTGTACGCACTTATGACGGCCGTGAACTCAGTCAAAAAGACATTGACAGTCTTTGCGCATTTATGGAAACGGCAGAAAATCCGTTTGAGATTCCCGTGGAGTTCAGATTAATGGGTGCTAAAGAAAACGGACTTAACTGTCCTGTTGTTGTCGGAACCGATTTATATGTGGGCGGAAAAATCAAGTGTGTACCGAATGCAAATGTTGCTTTCGGGTATTCTTTTGAAATGCTTGTGCTGTATGCACAGTCGCTCGGAATCGGAACTGTCTGGCTCGGCGGAACGATGAACCGCCCTGCTTATGAAAAGGTAATGGAGCTTGAAGCGGATGAGATGATGCCGTGTGCAAGCGCACTGGGATATCCTTCGGGAAAGATGTCCCTGCGTGAAGGCATGATGCGAAAGGCTATCAAGGCTGATGAACGTTTGCCGTTTGAAGAATTGTTCTTTGACGGCAATTTCGATACTTCGCTGACAAAGGAAAAAGCAGGCGATTTGGCAGAACCTCTGGAAATGGTAAGGCTTTCTCCTTCAGCTGTCAACAAGCAGCCATGGAGAGTAGTTGTTTCAGATAACACAGTTCATTTTTATCTCAAACGCAGCAAAAACTTCTCGGGCAGTTCGGCTCTCGATATGCAGAAGGTTGATATGGGTATTGCGCTTTGCCATTTTGCTCTCACCGCTAAAGAGAATAGTCTTAACACGATCTTCGTACAGGAAGATCCCAGACTCATATCTTCACCCGAGCTTGAGTATATAGCGTCCTATAAACTTGTTTGAGTTGTTAAACTTAATTATTCTGAATAATGTTTATGCCCGAAATCACGGAAGAGTGGTTTCGGGCATTTTTTCTTTATAGTTTTCAGGATATACAGAATATTTAACCTTTTACAGAAACGGTAGATACAAAACCACCTCTGCCGATGCAGAAAGCACCGATAAGAGGTGGTTCAGTGTTTTTATGAGGATAGTTCGATAAATTGGAATTTGTTGATTACACCGGTGTTCCTACTTCAATTAAGTTACCATCCAAATCATAGAATCTGACCACCTTTTGTCCCCAGCTGTGTGTCATCAGGTGATTGACATATTCGATTTCAGGGTAAAGTGTTTCAAGACGCTCCACAAATTGTTCTATGTTTGGTTCTTCAAAATACAACTCCGACTGATTGCTGTTTGGAATTATACTTCTATTTGTGAATTGTTCCCAATATCCCGATTCCTGTAAATATATATTATTCGTCAATTCCATATTCCCATCGTTGTCTTGAAGCAATTGAAATCCAAACATATCACTATAGAACTTTAACGCACGATTACAATCTTTAACAACAATAAGTGTTCCTTTATATTTCATATACATTCTCCTCGTCAAATTGGAATTGGTATTATACTGGTTTAATCAAACCGTTTGTCCAGAATGTCTCAAAGGTTTCAGTTGAACCGCCGTGCTCGACAATTTTACCGTCAACAACTCTGTCAATGTCAACTCCCGTAATTTCTAAAACCTTATTGG
>JAZNUP010000143.1:0-32754 GCA_045592385.1 Acutalibacteraceae bacterium | reverse complement strand
CCGATACCGGCGGGGAACTGGAAAGTAAGAATAAGAGAGAAAATAGGCATACCGAGAGTCATGCAGCCCATAGCAGGGTTCTTTGACATTTCGGGATTCTGCTTTTTCTGCCTCATAGTGGTAAATAAGCCGGAAGCAAGTGAAGTAATAAAGGAAAGCACGGGGATAACCCAAAGCGCATTGAATTCGCTTACACTCGGAGTAAGACCGAGCTGGATGCCTAAGAATGAGAAGTTGAAGCTCTCAATTGTTTCATAAACTGTTTCGGGAACGCCTGCAACACCCTGAAGGTTAGCTATGTTTTCGATGATGTAAAGCTCGATAAAACGGCTTGCCTGAGCGCCTGCGTCGCCCATTACGGCTTTTGCCGCTTCTGAAAGAAGGGTGATGTATTCCGAATCAATAAGCAGAGCATACTTAAGCGGGTGATAAATAACACCGATAAGGCCGTAGATGATGGGAAGCTGAATGAGGAGAGGTGCGCAGCCTGTGCTCATAGGGTTGTAGCCTTCGCGCTGGTAGAGGTTCTGCATTTCCTGCTGAATTCTCTGCTGGTCGCCCTTATACTTTTCGTTAATTCTGCGGATTTTGGGCTGAATACGCTGGGTTTTAACTGTACTCTTCTGCTGTATTACAGTGGTAGGGAACATAAGGATACGGGCAAAAAGAGTGAACAGAATCAGGGACAAACCGTAATTCTCAAAAGCTATAAAGTTGTAAATAAATCTCAGAACAAAGCCGAACGGATAACCGAGAACGGCATAAAGAGTATCAACGAAACCGGTCATTTATTGCCCTCCGAATCTGAATGGCCCTTGCAGGGCTTGTCTTTTTTTGCGGGTACAGGGTCGTAACCGCCGGGGAAAAGGATGTTGCATCGCAATAATCTGCAGATTGTAAGCAGACTGCCTTTGAATGCACCGTGAACTTCTATTGCCTCAACTGCATAATGCGAGCAGGTAGGGTAGTACCTGCACATAGGCGGCAGATGCGGGGAAATCCGCTTCTGATAAAATTTAATCAAGGTAATAAAAAACTTTTTCATAGCTGTTCACGCAATACCCCAAGCTCCTTGAGCTGGCCGCGCATTACGGCGGCAAGCTGAGTGCTCAGGAGATTCTTAGTTTTAAACCTTGCAACAAAAACTATGTCGAAAGAACCCGAGCATTCGGCGCTTAGAGAAGCATAAGCCGCTCTGATGATGCGCCTGCAGCGGTTGCGCTCGACGGCGCAGCCGATCTTCTTGCTCGTGGTTATTCCAACACGGCAAATACCTGCGCGGTTTTTTACCACATAGGTAACCAGCGCAGGATTGGTTTTGATTTTGCCCCGGGCATAAGCACGGTGAAAATCCTTATTTTGTTTTAAGGAAACAATTTCGGCCAATGCGATCAACCTCTTGCTCTCAGTGATTAATAAGAGAGCTGCTTTCTGCCCTTAGCTCTGCGGCGGGCAAGAACCTTGCGGCCGTTTCTGTCAGCCATTCTTTTGCGGAAGCCATGCTCCATCTTGCGATGACGCTTCTTGGGCTGATAAGTTCTTTTCATTGGTCAAACCTCCGTTTCATTTTTAAAAATCTCAACAACCGTTTAAGTTGCGGTTAGCTACTTACGGGAAACCCCGCGGAAAGTTATTATATAACAGCTTATGCCATTATGTCAACCTTTTTTTAAAAATTATATATAACATACAAATTTTATGGCACCTGAAAAGGTGTTTAACTGTGAGGGTTGACAATCTCCTTAACCTGCTTGCGTACAATTTTGCCGGAAGTGGTTTTGGGCATTTCTGCAATGTACTTTACTATTCTGGGATATTTGTAGGGCGCAGTGTTCTTTTTTACATAGGTCTGAAGCTCTTTTGTAAGCTCATCGGAGCCCTCAAAGCCTTCCTTGAGAACGATTGCCGCGCAGACAATCTGACCGCGGATTTCATCGGGATAACCTACGATTGCACTTTCCTTTACTGCGGGATGAGTGTTAAGAACGCTTTCGATTTCAAACGGACCTATACGGTAGCCTGAGCATTTAATCATATCGTCCGTACGTCCTACGTACCAGTAGTAGCCGTCCTCATCCTCGTAGGCGGTATCGCCTGTGTGGTAAATACCGTTTTCGATAGGGCTGATTCTTTCACCGTTTTCGTCGCAGTACCAGCGGAGCAGGCCAAGCTGCTTTTTGGTGCCGGTGAGGATTACAACCTCGCCTTCCTCACCCTTGTTGCAGCGGCTGCCGTCGGGTCTGATGATAGCGGTTTTATACATAGGTGAGGGCTTGCCCATTGAAGAGGGGCGAACTGAAATCCACTGGAAGCCGCAGGTGATGGGGGTGCCTTCACTCTGACCGTATCCTTCGTGGATATGGTGTCCGGAAATTTTATAGAAAGCTTCGTTAACGTCGCCTGAGAGAGCTTCACCGGCGGTGGAGAACCACTTGATTGATTCAACGTGCTTTTTCTCAAGGCCGTCGTGCAGAAGGAAACGGTACATTGTGGGCGGGATGCAAAGGGAAGTGGGTTTATAAGTTTCCATAATCTTCATCATTTCGCAGGGGTTGAAGCGTATGGGGTCGTAAGCGAGGATTGCGCTGCCGCAAATCCACTGACCGTAAATGTTGCCCCAGCCGAATTTTGCCCAGCCGCTGTCCGCCTGAGTGAGATGAAGTCCGTCGTTCTGAACGCACTGCATATATTTAGCGGTAACAATGTGACCGAGAGGATAGGTTCTGTCGTGAACAGCCATTTTGGGATAGCCTGAAGTGCCCGAGGTGAAATAGATAACCATTTCATCGTCATTACCGAGGCCGCTGTAACCGTTGAAGAAGTCACATTCTGCATACTCGGCGTGGAAATCTCTGTACTGTTCGGGAGCTTTATTATCGCTTACAATAACGATTTCCTTAAGTGAACGGCACATACCCTTGAGGGGCTCAATCTGGCTGAGAACGTAGCTGTCATCAATAGCGAGTAGCATCTTTGCCTCTGCCGCTTTGATGCGGTAGGCTATATCCTTTGTATTGAGCTGAATGGATGCAGGAACAACAACCGCACCGATTCTGTGAAGGGCAACGGCGCAAATCCAGTATTCCCAGCGTCTGCGCAGAAGAGTAACGACTCTGTCACCCTTTTTGATGCCGATGCTCATAAAATAAGTTGCTGCACGCTTTGACATCTCCGAAATATCGGTGAAGGTAAGAGTTTTGCTGAAGCCGTCGTCGGTGCAGTAAAGGACTGCTCTTTTATCCGGCTCAAAGTTTGCCCATCTGTCAACAACGTCACGGGCAAAGTCAAAGTTGCGGGGGACAGTGATTTTAAAATTCTTTTTGAAGTCCGAATAGTTTTCAAATTCACTTCTGGGCAGATAGTCGTTTAAAATTTCCATATCAGTTTTCTCCTTAGATGCGGACAAACAGCAAAAAAGCCATTCGCCCGAAATTCCATTAGGACGAATGACTCGTGTTACCACCTAATTTCACGCAGAGCAGTTAACTTTGCGCCTCAGCCGACACAGTGAAACTATGCCGTTTCCCCATTATACGGCGGGAATTCTTCCGTCAGAGTCTACTCGGGCGGGATGCCCTTTCCTTCTGCAGCTCCAAGACTACTTCAATGCTCCCTTATCCGAAACGCTTCCACCGTCCGCTTCTCTCTGTTGGCAGGAATAGCATTTACTCCTTCTCTTCACAGCCTTTGATATCAAATTGTGTAGTAAGAATAACAGATAATCGAAAAAAAGTCAAGAAAAAAATCAAAGTTAAGTGTTTTGTTGACTTTTAACGAAAAACAATGGCCGAATTTGAACACTTGTAACATAAATGATGATTATAAAAAAAGAGTCCGTTTGAGTTGCAATTTAAGAAATGCTGTGATAAAATACATAATGTATTGTTATCTTTAAAATCGGATTTTGCCCCTAAAAATCAGGAAAGGAGAAAAAAATGGAATCTGTAAACGAGCTTTGGGCTCTTGTGCAAGCGGAAATTAAAACAGGAATTACAGAAGTTATTTACGAAGTGTGGATGAGTAATCTGAAGCTGGAA
Organism: Acutalibacteraceae bacterium; assembly: GCA_045592385.1. Lineage (GTDB taxonomy): Bacteria > Bacillota > Clostridia > Oscillospirales > Acutalibacteraceae > CAG-177. The sequence goes on along the minus strand of JAZNUP010000143.1, from coordinate 28,717 downwards.
AGCTTTGACGGAATTAACGCGGTTGTTTCAACAGACAACTTCAGGCTTAAGATAATCGAGCAGAAATTTCTCAAGAATATTAAGGAGGCTTTTGAGAAGGTAACGGGATTTGAGGTTAATATTATATTTGAGGAATCAAATACTCAGACTCCGGTCAAAAAACCCGAAAAGAAGGTTGAAAGCGCTTTCCCCAATACCGAAAACAACACCTTTGAAAGTTTTGTTGTAGGCTCTTCAAACCGATTTGCCCACGCGGCAGCTCTTGCTGTTGCGGCGAAACCCGGTGCTGCATACAACCCTCTTTTTATCTACGGACATTCAGGCCTCGGTAAAACCCACCTTATGTGCGCCATAAGCCACGAGATTCTTAAAAACGACCCCGATGCCAACGTTGTTTATACCCGTTGCGAGAATTTTGTAAGCTCTATTGTTGAGGGTATCCAGACCCACAGAATGACGGATATCCACGAAAAGTACAGAAATGCAGACGTGCTTCTTGTTGACGATGTTCAGTTCCTCGGCGGCAAGGAATCCACTCAGGAGGAGTTCTTCAATACTTTTGATACTCTTGTAAGCGCGGGCAAGCAGATTGTTCTTACTTCGGACCGTCCTCCAAGGGAGATAAATGTTCTCAACGAGCGTCTGAGAACCCGTTTTGAATGGGGACTTATTGCTGATATCAAGGCTCCTGACGTTGAAACAAGAATGGCTATCATCAACCGCAAGGCAGAGGCAATCGGCCTTGAGCTGCCTGCCGATGTTGTTGCATACATAGCGGAAAACATCAAAAGCAACGTACGTCAGCTTGAAGGCGCAGTAAAGAAGATGGAAGCCTTTGTTACTATTCACGGAGCGGCTGTGAATATTGCAACAGCGCAGAGTGCAATCAAAGATATTCTCAATAATTCCGCACCTGCATCTGTAACTGTTGACAAAATCATAAATGAGGTTGCAAGAACCTACGGCGGTGACGCTGCCGATATCCGTTCAGAAAAGCGCAACGCAAAGATTTCCCGCCAGAGAAAGCTCGCTATGTACATCGTACGTGAAATGACTAACCTTTCAAGCGAAGAAATCGGCGAGAAATTCGGAGGAAGAGACCATTCAACGGTGCTTTATGCTATAAAGGAAACAAAGAAAGAGATAGATGCAAACTCTGCTCTCAAGGCAACCGTTGACGATATTATTAAGAATGTTGGAGAAAGCTGATGGGATTTTTTAAACGTTTGAACAAGGGTCTCAAAAAGACCCGTGACAATATGTCCGGCGCAATCAACTCTGCGCTTTACGGCAAGAATGAAATTGATGATGAGTTTTACGATGACCTTGAGGAAATCCTCGTTATGGGCGACGTCGGTGTTGTAACTGCAGGCGAAATCGTTGCAAAGCTCAAGGATGCCGTGTGGGAAAAGAAGCTCCACAGGGCAAAGGATGTTAAAAAGGAAATTCAGAAAATCGTAGCCGATATGCTTTCAGGCGGCGAGGAAATGGACCTTGTAACAATCCCCTCCGTTCTGCTTGTTATCGGCGTAAACGGAGTTGGTAAAACCACTTCAATCGGAAAAATGGCGGCTCATTTCAAATCCGAGGGCAAAAAGGTTATCCTCGGCGCGGCGGATACCTTCCGTGCAGCGGCGATTGACCAGCTTCAGGTATGGGCGGACCGTGCGGGCGTTGAAATGGTAAAGCACAAAGAGGGTGCAGACCCTGCCGCTGTTGTTTATGATACAATCAGCGCTGCAAAGGCAAGAAATGCCGACGTTGTTATCTGCGACACCGCAGGCAGACTTCATAACAAAAAGAACCTTATGGAAGAACTTTCAAAAATCTATAAGGTTATCGACAGAGAGCTGCCCTATGCCGATACGGAGATTCTTCTTGTTCTTGATGCCACCACCGGTCAGAATGCAATCAGCCAGGCTAAGGAATTCGGCAATATCTGCGAGCTTACAGGTATTGTACTCACAAAGCTTGACGGTACCGCAAAGGGCGGCGTTGTGCTTGCAATCAGGAATGAACTTAAAATTCCCGTTAAGTTTGTCGGCGTAGGTGAGGGTATTGACGACCTCAGACCCTTTGTTCCTGCAGCGTTTGCCGAGGGCCTGTTTGAAGAGGATAAGGACCCTGACGATTAAGAAAGGACTGTTTTTGAATGGATTACATAATTGCATCCCATAATGTTAAAAAAAGGGATGAGCTTGACAGAATTCTCAATCCGCTCGGTATAAGAGTTCTGTTTGCGGAGGAGGCAGGCGTTGAGCTTACCGATGCCGAGGAAACAGGCACAACCTTTGAAGAAAACGCGTTCATCAAAGCTGAAAGCGGATGCAGAGAGAGCGGAATGCCCTGTGTTGCCGATGATTCGGGTCTTACCGTTGATTATCTTGACGGTGCTCCCGGTGTTTACTCGGCAAGATACTCGGGTGTTCACGGTGATGACGAAGCAAACAATCAGAAACTCCTCAAGGCTCTTGAGGGTGTGCCCGATGAAGAAAGAGGAGCGGCATTCGTAAGCGCTATCTGCTGCGTTTTCCCTGACGGAAGAAAGATTACCGTAAGGGGCGAATGCAGGGGAAGAATAGGCTACGAGCCCAAGGGTGACGGCGGCTTCGGCTACGACCCTCTGTTTTTACCCGTTGAATATAACGGCGAGCTTACTATGGCTCAGCTTACTGCTGAGCAAAAGGATGCCATAAGCCACAGGGGCAAGGCATCAAGAGCTCTTGCTGAAATCTTAGGAGGCGAGAACTGTGACAAGTAAAGAAAGAGCAGCTCTCAGAGCTCAGGCAAATACCCTTGAACCCGTTTTCCATATCGGCAAGGGCGGCATTTCCGAAACACTTATCAAGGAAACTGCCGACGTGCTCAGAAAACGTGAGCTTATAAAGATTAAAATCCTGCTCGATACCGCACCTGGAACTCCCCGTGAGCTTGCCGACACTCTTGCAGAGGCTACCGAAAGCGAGGTTGTTCAGCTTGTCGGCGGATGTATAATCCTCTATAAGGAAAATCCCGAACTTGATAAGGACGGCGACAAATCATCCAAAAAGAAAAAGCCTGCTGCAAAGAAAACTCAGTCAAAGCCCCTCTCAAGGGTTAAGGCAAAAAGAGCGGCTGAGGAGCGCAGAAAGCGTACTGAAAAGGCGATTGTCAGGAACAGAAAGACTTATGCGAAGAAGAATTCAGCAAAATAATTCTTCTGTTTTGGCAAAATTTTTATATTAAAATTAAATGTTTGTTAATTGACAATTAAAAAACTTATGATATAATACCCCTGCATAAGAGGTAAGAAAATGGATAAAAATTCTCAGATTAAACCTGTAGCGCAAAATAAAAAAGCATACCATGACTATTTTGTGATAGAAAAATACGAAGCGGGGATTGAGCTTTTCGGCACTGAGGTAAAGTCGGTGCGCCAGGGTAAAGTGAATCTCAAGGATTCGTGGTGCTCTATAAAGAACGGCGAAATTTTCGTAAACGGTATGCATATCAGTCCTTATGAACAGGGCAACATCTTTAACCGCGACCCCATCAGGGTACGCCGTCTGCTGATGCACAAAAAGGAGATCAATCATCTTTTCGGGCAGATGAAGCAGCAGGGGCTTACAATAATACCGTTAAGTGTTTATTTTTCAAAAGGCAGAGCAAAGCTTGAGGTTGGGTTGTGTAAAGGTAAAAAGCTTTACGACAAACGCGAAACAGCCGCAAAAAAAGAAGCTCAGCGCAAAATTGAAAGAGAAATGTCTGCGCGAAGATAAAACAACCGTTAGTTGAGGCGGTTTTTCCTGAAAACAACCGTTGGTTTACCTGAAAACAGTGTGTTTCAACTGTTGTTCGCTTCAAAATTTACGCATTCTCCGATAGAATTAAGGCACATTCCAAAAGCCGAAAGGAGAAATTACAATGACATTTTTTAACAGAAAACCGAACGGTGAAAACACTTCGGGTGAGCAGACTCAGCAGAGTGAATCATCAACCGTTGGCTCAAGGATTGCCGCTGCACGTAAGAAGCTCGGCTATACTCAGGAGGAGTTTTCTCAGCTTGTGGGAGTAACCTCACAGGCGGTTTCAAAATGGGAAAACGATTTATCCTGCCCTGACATTATGCTTTTGCCAAAGATTTCGCAGATTCTCGGTATCAGTATTGATGAGTTGCTCGGCAACGTGAAAACTCAGCCCGAGGCCCAGCAGATACCTCAGCCTGAAGCAGATTTAAGCAATCTCAGCCTGCGCATACGTGTTACAGGTGAAAACAGAAAGCCCGTAAACGTAGCTTTGCCTATGACTATGGTGAAAAAGTTCACAAAGCTCGGCACTGGGATTGCAAGCATCGTCAACGTGGGCACAGATGCACTTGACAGTAAGCAGATTGACAGTATTTTCAATCTCATTAATGAAGGTGTAACGGGTCAGCTTCTCGATGTTGTTGACGAAGCGGGACAACACGTTGTTATAGAAATAAGTTAATAATAAAAAACCTTAATTATGTGTGCGATTTCCTTGCGGTGCGTGATGTTCAGACGCATTGCGCACCGCAGGCTTCAAAAAATATATATGGGGATGAAAGGATTTCGACGGGGAGTCTGAATCCGGATAAGCGAGCAGAGGTGCGGAACCTCTTTAAAAGCCGCAAACTTTTTAAATTAAACGACAACAATAAAGTTGCTCTTGCTGCTTAACTAAAGCAGCCGTTTCTGTCGGAAGTACTGCGGTCCGATAAGAAGCGTCGATCAGCAGTGAACGTGAACAGGGGAGTGCCCCGTAACCTGTCATGCAATACGCGGCTACCGATGAACTGAGCCTGCCCGCCGGCGCTTTTCAAAGGGAATGTCAAAAGACGGTATACGCTCGTAGAAAGTCTTGAGGAGGGCTTTTCGGACGCGGTTTCGATTACCGCCATCTCCACCACGTCTTCATTTCGCACAAGCGAATTCTTATACAAAAAAATAAGGGGGAAGTTTATGAACAAAAAAGCATTAACGCTGATTATTTCGTCAGTAGCGGTTGTAGCTGTATGTGTGGGAATTGTTTCCTTTATCAGAAAAGACGGCGGCAGTCCCGTGCCTGAAATTCAGAGCACTTCATCAACAACTGTTGCTGAAAGCACAACTCAGCAGATTCCTGAGCAGTCAACAACGCTTGCTCAGATTACTCAGACGGTTACCGAAACGGTAATTGAAACACTGTCAACAACGGCAACCACAAAGGTTACCACCACCTCAACCACCAAGGCTGAGGAAACTACAAGAACCATTGAGGATGCCGCTGAAGATGTTGATGAGATGGAAATCGGTCACGCTTCAACTCCTTCCACTTCATCAGGCAAGCTTCCGTCTGATATGACCTTTGCAGGTCTTTATCTTGCAGGCTATGACGTTATCGGTTTCAAGCCTTATCTTTATAATAACGATAAGGATTGTGTTCAGTCCGAATTCGGCTACAACGAAGTTTATGACAAGGGCGCAGCTCTTATCGACTTCCATATCAAAACCTGCCGTATCAAGTTTTATGATTACGACGGAAGAGACTGGCTTGTTCAGCTTTGGAAGGGTCAGTATATTTCGGGCGACGTAGGAACAGTAGGCTGTGAAATCGGTCTTTACAACAGAAAAGCAGGCACACCCAGCCTTATCGGCCATTATAACTGCGCTAAGGAAGCAGATTGGCTCGGTATGGAAATGACTATGTACTGGGATGAAAATCGCACAGGTAACTATACTCCCCAGTTTACAAGAGACTATACCAAGTATTGGTGGCCTACCGGATTTGTTGATGGCCAGATGAAAAACGTGAAAGATACTCAGGAGCTCTTTGTTCTTGCAAGAATCACCTTCAAGGATACTCTTATGGCTGACAAATTCGTTGAAGCAATGTCAAAGCTCGGTTTCCAGGAGGTTTCCGCTTTCTCACCCTATACAATGGATACTTACAAGCGTTACGGCTGCGACGTTATCTTCACCTGGAGAGATATTATCAACTAAATCTTAAAAAATCCTTAACAGTGTATTTTAAGCTCTTGACTATGAGTGGAATAATTGATATACTGTATTGGATGCGCGCACAGGTGTGCAAAAAATCCCATTTGGAGGAGTACATAATGAGCAAATCAAAAATTATGGCAATAGTAATTGCTGCCGTTGTGCTTATTGCAGGCGTGGCTGTTGCCGTACCGATGATCAAAAATGCGAAGGAAGCAAACGTGCCTGAAACTACTACAGAAACAACAACTCAGATTTCTACCGAGCCCATTCTTAACAGCGAAATTCCTTCTGTAACAGAAAATCAGGTTATCACCGATGCACAGGGTAATATCGTAACCACTCTTCAGAACGTTGTGCAGACGGTTAAAAAGACTACCACCACCAGACCCGGCGGTAATAACGGTAAGCCCGTTGTAAACGGTAACGGTAACACAGGCGGTAAGGTAGACGTATCTTATGAAGATTCATCAGATACCGGCATCTGGTACGTTGATGCTCTTGACAGAGGTCTTACCAGCATGGAGCAGCAGGCTGTTCTCGGCTATAGCTACAACAGCGAAAAGGGCTACTTCTATACTGATGATAAGGACTGCTGGCAGTACGGCTTCGGTTATAACGAAATTTACGACCAGATGGCTCCCATTACCGTTATGTTCATTGACGAAGTAAGAATCAGATTTGACTATGACGACAGAGCATGGATGATTCAGCTCTGGAAGGGTCAGTACGGTTGGGTATTCGTAGGCGCTGAAATCGGTGTTTACACTACCGAAAACTTCACATCCTCACAGGTTAATGAAAACGAAATCAACCATTACCAGTGCGCAGCTCAGGCTGACTGGCTGAATATGGATATGCACGTTTACTGGGATGATGACCGTGACGGCAAGTACACTCACCTCTTCTCAAGAGACTACACCAAGTATTGGTGGGCAACAGGCTTCTGGTTCGGCACTCTCAACAGATTCTCCAGCCCCATTACCGAGCTCAGAATGACTTCACACATCACCTTCAAGGATGAGGTAATGGCAACTCTCTTTACCAAGGGTATGAAGAAGAAGGGCTTCACCTCCGCTTCCTCCAAGGATGCTCTTTCCTACGATTCAATCTATCAGAGCGGCGCAGACGTATGGTTTGACTGGCGCTCAATCCACGATTCAACCTACAGCGATTACGAAACAACTGCTCCCGCTGACAAAACTACAACAACTATCACAGTTCCCGTAAGAGACTAGTTGAGTAATTTAACCACTATCGGTAAGGGGTTCGTCAGATTTTTGTATAAATCATAAAAACCTGCATATAACAGAGTTTTTTCTTAAAAAAATATTGACATTAGCCCCTGACCGTGGTAATATAAGGTAACAATTGTTGCTCTTGCAATAAATATTTGAAAGGAATGGTTCACAATGAAAAAAGCACTCGCACTCGTACTTGCACTTGTATTCGCATTTGCAATGTCCACAATGGCTTTTGCTGCTGATTCTGACATCACCGGCGCTGTAAACGATATCGTTGACTACGCTAACGGCCTTCTTGAAGGCGCAGATGCAGATATCATCGGCACTATTGAGGATGCAGCTGTTGGCGCTCTTGAAGCTCTTGCTAACCTTGACCTCAAGGCACTCGATACCGACAATATTGCCGGCGCTATCGACGGTCTTCGTGACTCTCTTGAGAGTGTAGGCATCAGCACTTCTAGCGGCACCATCTCCGATCTCATCGACAACCTCAAGGGTACTATCAAGGATTTCTACGCTCCTAACAGCGAAGCTCCCACAGTTCCCGCTGAGCAGCCCGAGACCGGTTCATCCGCAACAACAGGCATCGCTGTTTTCGCTGCTGTTTCCGTAGCAGCTGCTGCAGCATATGTTTGCACCAAGAAAAAGGTTGCGTAAGTTAAATTAACGCAAGAATTTAGTTTCGTAACTTTTCGGCTTGTCTCTTTTGAGGCAAGCCGTTTTTTCTTTTGCGAAAAAATATAATCAGGATATTGCTTGACTTTCCGGAAAAAATAAGGTATCATTTATTAGTATGTGGATTTGTGAGTTTACATAAATTTAACGATTAACTCACATTTTGTTAGTATTGGTTTTTTATTATATTAAAAGTATAGATAAGTGGACAAATTAGTGGAATGAGGAAGAAAGAGATGACTAAACCTTTTTACAAAGTGCGTGAATTCAATGATTTACGTGAGCTCATCAATATGAGCGCTGAGCTTTTTGCTGACCGCCCTGCTTTTGAAGTTAAAAACAAAAGCGGAGCACATTTCGAAATCAGCTATACCCGTTATAAGCACGAAATTGAGTGCCTCGGTACAGCTTTGTACGATATGGGTATGAACGGTCAGAAAATCGGAATCTGCGCAGATAACTGCTATGAATGGTGCGTTTCCTATATGGCAACCGTAAACGGTCTTGGCGTTATTGTTCCTATTGATAAGGAACTCCTCTTTGAGGATATCAACACCATTCTTGAAACTGCTGATGTAAAGCTCCTTCTTTGTGACAGAAAAATAATCCATAAGATTCTCCCCAATAAGGACAAGCTTAAGAGCGATTTGACAATAGTTCATATCGGTGCTGATAATGATGAAAATAAGCTCACTTTTGAGAAGCTTATCGCAAGGGGCGAGGAACTTCTTAAGCAGGGTGACCGCCGTTATCTTGATGCACCTATTGATCCCAATGCAATGTGTTCGCTTCTTTTCACTTCAGGCACAACAGGTATGTCAAAGGGCGTTATGCTTTGCCACCGCAACTTCTGCTTTGAAGTTAAAGCGGCAATGAGCATTATTAAAATCAAGCCTGAGGATTGCGGAATTTCTCTCCTTCCTCTTCATCATACCTATGAAAGCTCGATCATTCTTTTCTTTGCTCCCTACTGCGGCGCAAAGGTTACCTTCTGTGAGGGCTTCAAGTATGTTCTTCAGAATATGAAGGAATTCAGTCCCTCTGTTTTCGTAAGCGTTCCCCTTATTCTTGAAACAGTTCATAAGCGTATCCTTGAGGCTATCAGAAAGAAGCCCCACGGTGAAACTCTTTTCAAAATCGGTAAGGTTCTCTGCAAGGCCGGCTCTTACGTAGGTCTTGACCTCAAGAAACATTTCTTCGGTGAGATTCAGGAAGTTTTCGGCGGCAATATGCGCCTTATCATCTGCGGCGCAGCTCCCATCAATCCCCAGATTCTCAAGGATTTTGATGCTTTCGGAATTCAGATTGTTTTCGGCTACGGTCTTACCGAATGTGCACCCCTCGCTATTATGAATCACGACCGTCTTCACCTTGCAGAATCCATTGGTGTTCCGCTCCCCGGTGTCGAGGCTAAGATTCTTTATCCCGATCCGCAGACCGGCGTTGGCGAAATCTGCGTTAAGGGCGATATGGTAATGCTCGGTTACTACAACAACCCTGAAGAGACCGCTGAAGTAATTGATGAGGACGGTTTCCTTCACACGGGCGACCTCGGTTACACTGACGATAAGGGAAGATATTATATTGTTGGCAGAAGTAAGAACGTTATTATTCCTGCAAACGGCAAGAACATCTACCCCGAAGAGCTTGAGTATCATCTCGGCCTTGAAGATTCCGTATGCGAATGCCTCGTATACGGCGGCAAGAACAAGAAGGGTGAAACAGTTGTAGCAGCTAAGATTTACCCCGATTTTGCTTATCTTCTTTCAAAGTATCCTGATAAGAAAACTGCTGATGATTTTACAGACGATGAGCTTAACGCTATTGTAAAGGAAGCAGTTAGCACTGCAAACAGCAGACTTCCTTCCTTCAAGCACATCGTTAAATATAAGGCTCGCCGCAATGAGTTTGTTAAAACTACAACGGCAAAGATTCAGCGCCACAAAAACTAAAAAATTAAGGCTGACCTACGGGTCAGCCTTTTTGTTTGTTATATAGAAATTGTGATTTGTTATTCAGAAATACCGTAGGCATCAACAAGCCTGAAATACTCATCCTCAGAGATGGCAACAACCGAGCCGTGACGGGGCTTGAGTTGGTTTACGGAGTAAGTGGACCTTTGCACTTGCCTGAATTTTTTAAAATCACGGGTCATCTGAGCGAAGAATGTGCCATTGCTGTATTCGTCCATAATCATCATCCATGCATTTGTGCCGGTTATGCGGTACATTGTGCTGCCCTCAACGCCAAACCAGTTAAGTGAGCAGACGCTGTACGGTTCATCGTAAGGTCCCGTGAGATTTTTTGATTTAACATAGGCAATTTTCTGAGTTATATCCTCTTTGAAGTAGAGATAATAATAACCGTCTTTTTCGTTATAGATTATATCGCCGTCAATGCACTGTATATTTCTTAACTCACCCGTTTCAGGGTCAGGCTCATTCCACCTGCCGTAAAGCACCTGAGGCTCGGTGACAAAAGTTTTGAAGTCTTTTGTGTAAGCGTAGTAATGTCCTGCGCAATCGTTTTCAACTGTAGAGGTTGCCCAGTAAACCATATACATTCCTTTGTCGGCATCCCATATTGCCTGCGGTGCCCAGGCTCTGTTTGCGTTTTCAAAGCCGTTAAACTGCCTTATATCAATAACTGTCTCGTCAGTCCAGTTAACAAGGTCATATGAGCGCCAGCTTATAAGAGCGTGGTTTGAGGTCCAACCCTGCATGGCATCCATATCCGTTGCTATTATGAAATAGCAATCCTTACCGTTTTCATCGGGACCTTTGATTATGTAAGGGTCACGCACGCAGAGAGTGCCCTTGGTCTGCTCAATAACAGCCTCATTATTGTTGAGGGCTTTGAAGTTGTAGCCATCTGTGCTTACGGCAAGATGAATAGTCTGTTCATCGGGCTCGTTGCCTACAAAATAGCAGAAAAGGTAAGCACCCGAGGTACTGTAAGCGGGGTAGGCGTAATCGTTAAAAGTGTAGTTGAAAAGATAATATGGAATCATTATTATTGCAAGCAAAAGGCGCGCAAAGGACATAAGGGTCATATTATTTCTCCTTCTTTCCCGAAAGGTGCTGATAGATGAGATAAACAACGGGATAAGCAACTCCCGCAACGGGCCAGAGAATCCAGGTGTAATCCCAGTCGTTAGTGGCAAAGCTCCAGGCGAGGTATGCGGCGGTTGCACAAAGCCAATAAATCGAGGAAATGCTTTTGCTTTGGGAGTTTGTTTTTTCGGGGGCAAAATCACCGTCTCTGAGCAGGCGGTGCATACTGCGGCTCCTTACGGTGCCGATAACGTAAAGCATAACGGCAATTCCGACAATTGCAAGAGTTGCCGCAACGCATACACAAACGGCAAATCCGTTGCCGAGAAATGCGGAAATCAGGATAGGTGTGGGGGAGATAATGCAAAGGCAGGTTGCAATAACGTTGGTAATTACTCCGAAGGGAGTGAAAAGCTTATCCTTTTCCTTTACCATACCGGAAACGCCGTATTCGGTTTCAAAATCCTTGTCAAGGTAGCTGAAAGCGGCGCTTTTGAATCCGCAGTATATAAACATACCCACCGCCGCTGCAACCATAAGAAGCAGAGCAACAATTCCGATTGTAACGGCTATGCCGACGTTAAGCTTAAAGTATTCGGCAGCGCCTGAAAGTATAATGAGAGCGCATGGGGAAACAATGCACAGGAATACGCCGAGGGCTATTATAAGGGATGCTTTTTTTCTGTGCTCAATATATTCGTTTGCCTCTGCCATAGTAACGCGTTTGATGCCTGAGGAAATATCACTGTTTGTGAATTCTTCGTTTTCGATTTCATCTTTAAGAAGATAATCCGTTGTTACTCCGAAAAGCTCGCCAAGCTGCAGGATTTTCCCGATATCGGGAATAGTCTGAGCGCTTTCCCATTTTGAAACAGCTTGCCTTGAAACGTTCATTTTATCTGCAAGCTCCTCCTGGGACCAACCGTTCTTTTTTCTGAGTCTTATAATTTTGTCAGCTAAAATCATTATGTTCACCTCTCTGAAAAATTCGGCACAAAGCTCTGCCGTCACTTGTATTGTAGCTTTTTTGGCAGTTTACTGCCACCAAACGGCAGATTGCAATGTGTCAACTGAGGGTTGCAAAGTTCTTTTTTGTTTGATTATAGCGGTTTTTAAAGAAAAAATCAACTCAATTAATAACCGTTGCGTTTTGTAATAAGGTGCAGTATAATAAACACAGGAAGGCGGTGTTGTTATGAATGAACTGAGCAAACTGTTTCTGAATATAAATGACGGCGATACGGTAAAGCTCGAAAAAGGCAGAGAGTATCACGTATGCCAGGACGATTCTTTTGAGATGAAAGGCTATTTTTGCTCCAACACCGCGAAGAAGCACGAAAACCCTGAGGGATTGCGCAGAGTTGCGATTTATCTAAAAGAAAAAAAGAATATAACTGTTGACGGAAACGGAGCACGTATAACAGTTCACGGAAAAATGACTCCTATGCTTTTTGACAGATGCGAGAATATCACCGTAAGAGATTTGTCAATTGATTACGCGTGCCCGACTATGACGGAATTTGAAATTCTCTCCAATAATGGGGGAGATTGCACTATAAGAATCAATCCTGATTGCCGTTTCAGAGTGGAGGGCAATAACCTGATATGGCAGGGCGAGGAAGATGCAAACGGCAATCCTTATTGGGAGGACTGTTATATCGGTAACCGCCGCTACACAAAGCTTTATGACCCTGAAAAGCGTATGTGCCGCGATTTCAGGCGCGATGACTTGGAGTTTGAAACCGTTGAGCAGATTGATGATTTCACACTCAGGGTTGTGCTTAAGAATAGAAATGTTTATTTCCCTGCAGGGAATATTATGCAGACGCGTAATATTGTGCGCGACCAGACTGGAAGTATGTTTGAAAGATGCAAAAATCTTACCTTTGAAAATCTCAGGGTTATGTTTATGCACGGGCTTGGTATGGTTTCGCAGTTTTGCGAAAACGTCACCTACCGAAACTGTGATTTCACTCCGAAACAGGGCAGAACAATTGCAAGCACTGCGGATTTCTTCCAGTTTTCGGGCTGCCGCGGAAAGCTTACGGTTGAAAACTGCAGAGCGTGGGGTGCTCAGGATGATTATATCAACGTTCACGGTACGCACCTGAGGATTGTTGAAACGAACAGTTTTGAAAAAAGCATAACCGTGCGCTTTATGCACGCTGAAACCTGGGGCTTTCAGGCATTTGCGGCAGGGGATGAAATTGAGTATATAAAGTGGGATACCCTCAAGCCCTATGCCGGGGCAAAGGTTCTGGATTTTGAAAAAATAAACGATACCGATATAAAACTCAGGCTTTCCGAAGAACTGCCTGAAATTGAGGTTGGCAAGGATGTTGTTGAAAACGCAACATATACTCCTGAACTTTACGTGAGAAACTGTGATTTCGGGCCCACGGCAGGCAGAGGAATCCTTTGCACCACAAGGGGCGAGGTTATAATTGAGAATAACAGATTTGAAAATCTCTGGGGACCTGCTCTGCTTGTTGAGGATGACTGTAACTTCTGGTTTGAATCGGGCTACACAAAGGAAATAATCTTCCGCAATAATGCCGTTATAAGCTGCGATTACGCAAAGACCTGGGAGAAATCGTCCGTAATCCGCTATTCGCCCAAGGTTATGGATGAGAGCAAGGGTGAATTTGTTCACGGAAGATTGGTACTCACCTGCAATAGCTTTAAAAATCCTGTTTACGGTGAGCATTGCATCTGGCTCGAATATCTCAGGGAGGCTGAAATCTGCTCTAACTTATTCGATGCTCCTTACTGCATTAAGACACGCTGTGTGGGCAACGTGTGCGATAAGGGCAATTTTATTAAAAAAACAGTTTAACGGAGGAAAAAGGTATGAGTTATGTTAAAGCGTTTTTGTCCTTTATTCAGGTGCTTCTTTTGGTTACGGGAATTATTCCCGTAAGTACGGATACGGTAAGCTATTCGTCAACCGTGTATGAAGCTCCTGTGATTTCCTCGCCGATGTATCTTGTGGAGGGCGGAGAATCGGATTTCGTGATTGTTACTCAGAATGAGCCCGATGAATGCATACAGACCGCATCCGAGGAATTGCAGACTTATATTGAAAGAATAAGCGGTGCTAAGCTTGATATAGTGAGCGAGGCTGAGCTCGAAGAGGGTGAAAATGCAATAATCCTCGGTCAGACTGATTTCGGCGATGCGCTTACACAGACGGATTATTCGCAAATCGGCGAGGACGGTTTCCTGCTGTATTCTGACGGCGAAAAATTTCTTATCAGAGGTGAGGACAGCAGAGGCACTCTTTATGGGGTGTATACCTTCCTTGAGGAATATCTCGGTGTGCGTTGGTTTACTCCTGAGCTTGAAAAGGTGCCCGAGAATGACGACGTTATAATTGATGCGGCAATTAACCGTGTGGTTGAGCCGTCATTTTCCGTGCGCCGTAACGATACCATGGGTACAAATCACGCGTACAGAGCTAGAAGCAGAATGAATGTTTCATTCCATTACGACGTGCCCGAATACGGCGGAGCGCTCACCTACGTGCTGTGGGATGTTACGCTTGACAGGCTTGTGCCCGATGCTCTTTTTGCTGAGCATCCCGACTATTTTGCAATGAATCCTGACGGCACACGCACAAAGGACCAGGTGTGTCTGTCAAATCCGCAGGTGCTCGAGGTTGCAGTTGATAACGCAAGAAAAGCTATACTCGCCTGCGAGAAGGATGCAAAGTATATTCATATCGGTCAAAAGGACAATATGAATTACTGCCATTGCGAATCCTGTACGGCACTGCACGAAAAATACGGCAGTATTTCGGCACCCGTACTTATTTTTACAAACGCTTTTGCAGATGCGCTTGATGATGAATTTCCTGATTTTATGTTCACTTTCTATGCTTACAATGAAACGGACAGACCTCCCACAGATTTGTCGCTCAGGTGCAGACCCAATGTTGCCCCGGTGCTTTGCGGTCTTCACAAGGCATGCCGCAGCCATCCGCTTACCGAGTGCGGCTCGAAGGACGGCGTTGAAAACGAAACCTTTATGAATGAATTCGGCGATACCGAGCCTACGATTGCGCAGGATTTTGCAAACTGGGTAAAGATTGCCGATACCACGTATATCTACGATTACACCATTAATTTCCTTAATACTGCTCAGTTTTTCTCGAACTTTGAAACGATGCAGTCCACTATGCAGTATATGCACGATATAGGAATAACGGGCTATATCTATAACTGCGGTGACGGGCATTATGCTGCTTACAATGATTTGAGAAATTATCTTTTATGCAAGCTTCAGTGGGACGTTGACTGTGATGTTGAGTACCATATGACGGATTTCATCAACGCGTATTACGGCGAGGATGCCGAGCCTTTCATCAGAGAAATCCTTGATATTCAGACCGCACAAGTCAAGGCAACCGCCCACGCGTTTGATTTTGACTGGCACTATCAGTCGGGTTTTTATCCTTTCTATACCGTTAACCGTCTTGACAGACTCTGGAAACAGGCACTTAAAGCTGATGTGACTGATGAACAGCGCTTCAATATTGAGGTTGACAATCTCAGCTGGGAATACTTTAAAGCCAATCAGTTTATAGGCAAGTATTCATTCCTTAATCCCGGCCGTCTTAAAGCAAACGAGGAGCTTTACGATGCTTTTAAAGCGCATAATATGGACCGTGTTTCTTCATTCGGAATAATTCCCGAAAAAGAGGATGTGGACTTTATGCTGCGTCCGTTTAACTGGGGATAAAAAAATCAGACCTGCAAAGGATCTTCCTTTGCAGGTCATTTTTTATGTTTGTTTTTATGCTTTGTTGCTCATATTGAAAACAAGCTCGCCGCCGCTCATAAGCTGAGAGTGGGTGATATAGCAGCCATCAAGCTTTTCACCGTTAAAGGTGACGTCGGTTACGTATACGTTTTTATCGCTCTGATTGTTTGCAGTGATTTTAAGAACATTGCCGTTAGAAAGCTTGATTTGAGCGCTGTCAATGTTGGGTGAGCCGATCCAGTAGTTTTCAGTGCCTGCGAGCGGATAGAAGCCGAGAGCAGAGAAAACGTACCAGGCGCTGGTTGTGCCGCCGTCGTCGTTGCCGTCAAGTCCGTTTATATCTGAGCTGAAACGGTTTTTCAGAGTCCAGCGCACCCATTTCTGCGTAAGGTCAGGTCTGCCTGCGTTGCTGAAAAGGTAAGGGGTATGGATATCGTGCTGATTACCTACCCAGAAGCCTGCACCGGGGTCAAGGGCGGCGCGGGAAAGTGAAGCGTCCTCCATAAAATCTTCAAGCTCACTCACAAAGTATTCTTTTGAGCCGAAAAGCTCAATCATACCTTCAATATCGTGCAGAGCGTTCCAACGCCATTGCCTTGCGCTGCCTTCGGCGTAGCAATTTGCAAATTTCTTTATCATAACCATATCGTAGAAGGAGGTCATACCGGGCATAAAGTTCCACACGAAGCTTCCGTCTGAATTCCTTGCGCGGAAATACTTTGTTTCAGGGTCAAAAACATTTTTGTAGTACATTGATTTTGCGGTGTATTTCTCAACGTCCTCTGTTTTACCCAGAGCCTCTGCAAGCCTTGCTATTGCGGCATCCTGCCAGGAAAACTCTACGGTAAGGCTTACGGATTCTTCGTTACCTGCAAGGTCCTGAGGGATGTATCCGTATTTGTTATAATGCTCAATGCAGCCTCTGCCGGATTTGTTTACGGGATTTTCAGAGGTGTATTTCATACTTTCGTATGCGGCTTCAACGTCAAAATCCGTAAAGCCCTTGAGATAGCTTTCGGTAATCATAATGTTTGCCGAGTCACCGAACATAGAACCTGAATATCCTGCACCCATAGGCCAACGGGGGAGAACTCCTACACCCGCCTTGGACATTTCAACAAGGCTCTTTAGGCAATCCTGCTGAATATCGTGGGCAATGAGGGTGTAAAGCGGATGTGTGGTGCGGCAGGTATCCCACAAGGACATATCCGTTCTGTACGTATATCCTTGAGCTACCGAAACCTCCTTATCAAAGCCGAGGTATTCGCCGTTCACATCAGTGAAATTGGTGGGCATAATCATATTGTGGTAAAGAGCGGTATAGAAAACGGTTTTGATTTCATCATCGTCACTGTCAATATCTATTACTGACAGACGTTCTTCCCACTGCTTGGCGGCACTTTCTCTCACTGAGTCGAAAGTAAGTCCGTCAGCTTCAGCTTTAAGGTTGAGAAGTGCGTTTTCTGCGCTTACGTAGCTTACACCGATTTTTAATTCAACGCTTTCACCGTTAAGTGCACCGAAATTGATATCAACGGAGCAATCCGTTCCTTCTCCCGATATTTCACAGTTTTTTATCGGTTTGTCAGCAACGGCGGCAAAGTAAGTGGGCAGACCTTCAAATCTGTCAGAAAAACGTCCGTGCAGGATGCAGCCACCCGTGATTATTCCCGTTTCTTCATCGTAACTTGCAAATCCGTCGCTTGAAGTGGTGTTTGCGGTTCCGCTTGTGACGTCAATAAAAAGGTGTGAATCCTTGTTAGTATTGAACGTGTAACGGTGAATGCCCGTGTGAGTGGCGGCGGTCATTTCGGCAAGGCAGCCGACAGAGGGGAGATAAACCGCATAATATCCCGGCGAGGCTTCTTCATTGGAGTGGGAATAGGGCATAACCGCAGGGCCGTTATTGCCTATAGCGGGGATTACCCTGAAGTTGCAGTAATCCTCTGCACCCGTACCCGAAAGCCTTGTATGGCTGAAGCCCTTAATATGACCGTGCTCGTAATAATAGCCCGAAGTGTTTGTTTTAACGAGATATGCACCGCCGACAAAGCAGGTGTCAGGTCCAAGCCTTACTGCGCCGAAAGGTACGGTTGCCGCAGGGCTGAGCATTCCGCAGGTCCACGGAATTCCGCCCGTGCCGATAAACGGGTCAACGAACTGACCGTATTCGCCTGCCTGAATCTCGGGCATTTCAATCCTGCTGAATTTTGCACCGCCTGCAAGACCCGTGAAAAGGGTCTCTATTGCAACAAAAACTGCAACAAAGGCTCTGATAAGTTTTAACATAAAAGCGCCCTCCAATATTTTATATTTTTAATATAGAATATCGCGGGGCAAAAGTCAAGGATTCAGCAGGAGATTAGAGGATTTTGTATGAGCTCGTTGCCGTCAAGATTGACGCTGTGCATTTCAACAGCGGTAACCGCGGTGTCCGAATAGGTTTTGTAATAGTAAACTCCCGTATCTGTATTGCAGCAGCAGGAGTAGCGTGTGTATTCGAACTCGCCAGATTTTGTTAAAACGCATCCTTTCGGCATTGAAACCGATTCAAGAATATGAAAAAACTGATTCACGCTTTCTTTTTCGTCTATACCGCAAACAGAATTCTCTTTCACAAACACCGCCCTTACAAAACGGGAAGCGGAGGAATAATCGCCGGGCAGACCGAGAGCGCCCATTCCAAGGCTGTAATTTTCAAGTGCAGTTTCGGCAGTCAGGGTGTTTTTTGCAAGCTGAGGGCTGAGGCTCATATAATTGCTGAGGTTGAGAGAGTGATACTCAAACGGCGGATTGTTGGTAAGAATGCCGAAAGGATTATCGTGAATTCTTATTCCGTCTTTCATACACTCAACCGTTATGCTTCTTTTGCTGTCCGAAATCAGCCAGTGCAGGGGAGATGAAGGAAGCTTCTCGCTGAAATCTGTTTTGGTAAGATTTGTGCTGCCGATTAACTCAACCGCCTCTTCAACGTTTTTACATTTGCCGAGAATCCATAAAATGAACTCGAATACGGCAACGTTTTCTTTTCCTTGCGAGGGCGTAAAATAGTAAGCGTTATCGGGAAAGTTGAGCCCTGCCATACTCAGCCCTTTTTCGTTTGTGGCTTCATAATAGAGAGGAAAGTTATCCTCAACGGTTGCCATACCTACGAGGGCATAGTGGCTCGTGACGGGGGCGGAGTGCCGCAGGATGAACGGGAAATTACGGGGAGTTATAACTGCTCTTTCACCGTAGGATTTTTCCAGATCAAGGTTTCGCCCGAAATAATGAGATGATGTATTAAATGAAATTGCCGTGCACATAGTTGCTCCTTTTGATTTTTTATTTATTATGCGCACGAGTGGCGAAGTTATGAAAAACCGGCAGGCACCGTAAGTGATTACAGTGCCTGCCGGTTTGATTATTTAAAATATTTTTCGATTGAGAATTTATTCTTGAATTCAAAGAAGTGTTCGAGCAGTTTTGTGAATCGGCTTATCAGGAATCCGTTGATTGCGGCGCATAGCATAGTACCGAGCTTTACACCCTCAAATACTCCGAAGCCAAAGAAACTAAACGAGAGAATTATACTAAGCACAACGCTCAGAAAATCAAAGGCGGTTTTAACCTTGTTTATGTTGAAGTTGAATTTTTGCGAAATCTCTTTTACTATAAGCTCATATGCTTCAGGTGAAAGATAGGTGTGGAAAAACAGTGATACTGCAAACGAGCAGCAAACCGTTCCTGTTATAAACCATACGCAGCGAAGCACAAAGTTTTCATCGGGCAATGGTGCGATTATGCTCATAGCGCAGTCAAGCACGGTGCCGTAAAGCACGGCGGTTACAAATGAAAACAGATAGGAAAGCTTGAATTTTCTCACGATTACCGCTGTCAGTATTATGAGCAGCCCCTGAAAGAAATACTCCGACACACCAAAGGAAAACCACGGCAGATATTGCGATACCTTTAAATGGATTATGTAGGTGGGGGCAACAACCATAGACATACCAAAATCGGCCTTTTCGGTGAAGGCTGCGGCGAAAGCCATAATAATCAAGCCCAGAAAATAAGAGATTTCTGTATAAAAGGTCTTCTTTTTCATATTATCTCCTTGCAATAATTAACTCCCTCTGTTTGTGAGCAGAGGGAGCATTCTTTACGTCAATCAATTTTTTGCAGGTTGAAAGGGCTTGGTGTAATTGAGCATAAAAATAATTATGTATGCTACCCACATCGGGATGCTTTCAATGCCGCCGCTTTTGCCGAAGAGCACAAGAAGCACAACCATCAGCACGAGCGTTGCCGCAAGAGTGATAAGCATAACAAGGTGCTTAATGCTTTTCTGTATTGTTTTATGAAGCAGAAATGCGATTATAGCTGCTGCGAAGAAAGCAGCAAAAAGCAGAGCAGTTGACCAGTGCGCAGCCATCTGAAGCGGTTTGCCGTCCTCAGGCTCAACGGAGGGGATATTTACGCAGGCGAAAATGCAGATAAATCCGAGATAGGTGCAGATGTTGCCGAATTTAGCAAGTTTTTCATTTTTGAAAGAATTGAGCTTGTAAAGATATTGCAGGTTGAGATAGAGGGAAACACCTGAGAAAACAGCCCACCATACAAAAAGCCTGGGATGAGTTTTGCCTATGACACTTGCAGTTTTTGCAAGGTCGGGATTGTCAATAAATCCGTAAACTGTGAAGAACACGAAGCCTGCAATGAGCCACGCCATGCAGAAGATTTTGTTATCCGTAAGCACGTCTACAAAATTGAGAAATCCTTGCTTTACGGTAAGCTTGGGTGCAGATTTGGTTTTGTTTGCCATAGCAGCCACTCCTTTACTCAATATTATTTAATTTTGTATTCAAGCCTTGTATAATCGCCGTTGTAACTTTTGCCCATAAGGAAGTTTCGGGCCTTGAAAACTATTCTGTCAGCATAAACCTCAAAGTAATATCCTACTCCGCAATCAGTAATGCCGAAGTTGTTGGGCTTTCTGTAGCCGGGGATGCTGATTGAATAAACGCCGTTTTCTTCGTTGATGGTTTCGGGCACTTTATCGCATATGCCGCCGTGAAGGTGACCGTTGATGAAGAATACGTTTCTGTATTTTTCCATTACAGCTCTTACTGCATCATTCTGTTCACCCATATCACCGGTTTTCCAGACCTCGGGCAGACCGTGTGTGAAAGCAAAGGGCTGATGGCACATAACGAATACGGGCTTGCCGTCCTTTGTGCCTCTTGCAAGCTCTTTATCAAGGAATGCAATCTGCTCATCGGATATGTAAGCTTTTTCAAGCACTCTCTTTTCCGTGCAGATAACGATAAAAGTATATCCCTTTACGTCGTAGGAATAGTAGCTCTTGCCGTTTGTTTTGATGTTGAGATATTCGTCAACCTTTGCCATAACGGTTTTGCGGCTTTTGTTGTAGAAAAGACGGGCATCGTGGTTACCGAGGGTAACAAGAAGAGTCATTTTATCCTTGAACTTATCGAGCACTCTGAAAAAGCGTGTGTATTCGCTTTTGAAGCTGTAATCCGCAATATCACCCGCCATAAGGAAAACGTCAAATTTTTCAGGAGAATTTGAAATATCCTCAAAGGTGTTTGCAAGGTTAAGCTCAGCCTGTTCTCTGTTGGGCAGATGAGTATCCGCAATAGCGGCAGCCGCAAGCTTTACATTTGCGCTGTCCTCGAAAACGATGGGTTCGTCCTTTGAAACCTCGTAAACAACGTCGTACTTGGGATTCACTGCTTTAAGCTGAGCGGCATATTTATTATAGGTATCTTTAAGTGATGCCATATTCCGTTCTCTTTCCTTTCGTATTGCTTTTATCCTTCAATTTCGTTTATCATCTGCTCAAGCATAATGAGGCATCTCGGTACGTGGAAGGGACCCTTGAAGGTTGAACCGATGCAGGCGGGCAGAGTGGGATTACCGTCGCGCCTTAAATAGCCGTACCATTCGCCGCAGGGAGCGGATGCAAAATATTTTTTACTGTAATCAAGAAGCTGTTCAAAGATGTCGAGGTACTTTTTATCACCTGTATCTCTGTAAATCATAAGGGATGCAATAAGTGCTTCATTGTGAGGCCACCAGAGCTTCATATCGTGCTCATAAGCTTCGGGAGGATTGCCGAGGCAGTCGATAAAGTAAAGGATTCCGCCGAATTCCTTATCCCAACCCTTTTCAAAAGCCATATCAAAAATTTCAATTGCTTTCTTGTGAAGTTCTTTATCGCCTGTTGCGTTTGCTCTTTCCATAAGGAACCAACTGCATTCTATATCGTGGCCGGGGTTGATAACTCTGCCCTCGGTTATATCAAGCCTGGGTGTGCCGTCGGGCGCAACGGATTCGAGGGTGCAGCCGAGCTCGGGCTTTACGTGATATCTGAAAATATCTTCAACGCATTCGTTGGCGCGTGAATTGTAAAGGTCAGCATTTTCAGGGTCGACCCTGAGCATTACGGAGGTAACGTTGAGAAGAATCATCGGAATCCCGAGCGCTCTGCCCGTGCGGGTTTCGGGTTCGGTTTTGGGGCCCATTCCCGTGGGGTCGGGCATTCCGTGGTTGAGATTCCAATACATATCGTAAGCTCTGCGTGCTCTTTCGAGGTGCTCGGTTTCGCCCGTGATGCCGTAATATTCTGCGTTTGCGATGCAGTAGAATGCCTCGGAGTAGCAGTATCTGCGCTGGCGCAGAGGCTTACCGTCAGCCGTTACGGTAAAATAAAGTCTGCCGGGTGCGTTTTTGTTGATGCAGTAAGTTTCAAGAAAATCAAGGCAGCTTTTGCTTGCTTCAAGCCATTCCTGCTTTACACCGTAAACGTGGCAAAGATAAGCGAAAATCCAGCCGCAGCGTCCCTGCATCCATACGCTTTTATCGGTTGAAAAAACCTTGCCGTCTTTATCAAGGCAGGTGTAAACACCGCCGTTTACTTTATCCATACCGTTTTTGAGCCAGAAATCAGCTACACCGTCGAGCTGTTCAACAATCCATTTTCTTTCTTCTTTAAGATTCATATTGTCACCTTCCGAAATTATTTTTATATCATTGAGGTGCCTTCCCATTCAGGGTCGGGAGATACGCCGAGAAGCTTTGCCACAGTGGGGGCGATATCGGTAATGCAGGCGTTTTCTATAACTTTACCTGCCTCAAAATCCTTGCCCTTTATGATGATGGGGATAAGCATATCCTCGGGCATTTCACTGCCGTGGGTGCGGTCGTGACCGCCGTGGTCTGCCGTGATTATGTACGTGTATTCATCGCCAAGCTGTTCCATAAGCTTTTCTATATTATCCCAGCTGCTCTGAATTGCTTCAAGGTATTCATCGGTCATCCAGCCGTGCTTGTGACCCGCGGCATCGGGATAGCCGAAATAGATGAAGGTAAAGTCTGTATCATATTTCTTCAGATACTTTATGGCGGCATCGGTTAATTCCTCGCCTGCCTCTTTGTAGCCGATTCTGCGCCCTGCGAAAAAGCAGGCATGAGCGAGAGAGTTGGGGCGGGAAACGTCGCGGATTTCCTCCCAGTTATAAAAAAGAGCGCATTTTTTATCGGCTTGCCTGAGAACTTCGCAAAGCCCGGGGATGGGTCTCACCTGAGGCGTGTAGGTATTGGTGGTTGTGCCGTGCCTCTGAGGGGTAACGCTGTGAAAAAGTGAAATATGGCAGGGCAGAGTGACGGAGGGGAAAACGGTTTGGGCATTTAGTGAATACGAAGCCTCCGTGAGCGTCTTTTGCGCCTGAGGGATATTCGTTAATGAATCGGGGCGCATACCGTCAGGAAGAATCAGCAATACTTTCATCGTTACGTCTCCTTTAATAGGCATAAAACATACATTTATAATATAGCACTTTATTAAAAAAAGTTCAATATAAAAACAAAAACCTCTGCACGGGCAGAGGCTTTATTTTTAAAACATAATCAGGACTGTGGAAACAAAGGCTATCGCCGTTGCGATAAGTGTTCTTACAGAGGGCTTTTCCTTCCTTATAAGGCTTATGAGGGTTGAAAAAACCATAACTCCGCCCGTTGTTATCGGGAACTGAACGGATGCCGGTAGGGCTGTAAGGGCGATAAGGGCAAGCATATTACCTATTCCGCTGCACAGAGCATAGCCCGAAATGCTTCCGAATTCCTTAAGAGAAACACCGGAAAGCTTTTTGTTCTTGATAAGCTGGAAAGCTATGCAGAAAATGAAAACGCAGGCATTTACCGTAGCCATAAAGCTGCGGCTGTCAACGGCGAGTTCAGCGTTGGACTGATGAATTTTTGAAAGAACGCCAACTGCACCGTTGAGCAGGAAAACCGATATGTAATATTTGAAATTGTTGCCCTTGGTATTGCTTTTTTCAAAGCTCATAGCGGTAGCAACGGCTATGAGGATAATACATGCCGCTTTAGCAAGAGTGAAATCCTCTTTGCAGAATATGATTCCGTATGCAAAGGGGAGGAGCATTCCGCCGAGCATTGCAAAAATTGAAAAAACGGAGAGATTTGCCGTTGCAAAGGATTTAAGCCCTGCATACTGATAGCCGAGAATAACTGCAGAGTAAATAACTGCAATCAGCAACGAAAACCAATTAATCTCAAAGTGGAATTTGTTGAGTATAAGCATTATAAGAAAGCTTACACCGTTGAAATAGCCTGAGAAAATTATTGTTGAATCAAGTCCGTCGCCTCTCAGTGAGCGGAACTGCTGATTGAATAAAAACTGAGTTGCGAACAGTAAAGCCGCAAGAATAAGTAATCCGTACATTTTTTGTCACCATCGAAAGAATTATTTGATTTCGTCGAGGTTTGCGCCCTTTGTTTCTTTAACTCTGAGAGCAAATATAACTGCAGCAACCGAAACCGTGGGGATTGATACAGCAAGGCAAGCCCACCATATGGGCATAACCGTCATGCCGATTATTGTGCTTAAATAACCTACTGCGAGTCCGATTATAACAAGAAGTCCCTCGGCGCCTACAACGGAAGCGCGGATATCTGTGGGTACTTTTTCTGTCATCATAACGTTCATATAATCTCTGCCAATCCAGTATGAACCCTGATAAAGACCTGCAAGAGCGCCGATAAGGTAGGGATTCCAGCCGTTGAGAATTCCTGCAACAAAAAGGATATATCCCGTAACGCAGGTTATTGAGAAAAGAGTAACCGTTGTTTTTCTGCCTGCCTTGTCGGCAATGAAGCCTGAAAGGAAGGTGATTGACGCATAGATTACAGGCACCATAAACAACGCTTTTGTGATGTCGCTCGTGCTCATTCCTGCGCGGTGCATTGAGGATTCAAAATACAAAGCGATTGCAGGCATTGCGGCATCAAAGATGATGTGAGCAATAATGAGCATTTTTGTATCTTTGTTAGCGAATATATATTTTACACCGTTGAATACGCCTGACTGATTTCTCTGAGCCTGCTTTTGCTGTTTTTTGAGCGCCTTTTCCGCCTGACGCTCTTCATAGGAGCGGGAAAGATACTCAATTCTTTCGTTGATGAATACCTTTGTATCCCTGGCAAAAAGGATTACAAGCACGCTTGCAATGAATCCGATAAGGGCAGGCACAAGGAAGATTTCACGCCATTTTGTTGCGTCATCGCCCATAAGCATATCGCGCAGCGTGGGGATAAGAATGACGCCTAAAATGCCGAAGCTTTTGAGAAAACTGTAAATCTTTGCACGGTGCCTGTCAGGTGCTTCTTCAAGAATATAGATAATCTGAATATCGTGACCCATAAAGAAGCTTATAATGGCAAAGCCGACAAGGAACATTATGTAGCTTGATGACAGATGAATTACCAGAAGACCTGTTGCCATACCGAGGGTTGAAATTACGAAAAGCGGCTTTCTGCCCCATTTGTCGGCAAGAGCTTTGTAGAAAGGAGTGAATATGCCTAAAACGTAGGTGAAAACACCTATGCTTGAGTGGAAGGCAAGTCCGTCCTCATAGGTGTAATACTTGCCCATAAAGGGGTTGTTCACGAAGAATTCCGTTATAAATGAGGATTGAACCGTAACGGTGAGATTGCTTGTAACTTCATCAAGAATATTAACTGCCGCAATAAGCAAAAGCAAAATAAAAAAGTATTTGCCGCCCGAACTGCGGCTCTGCATTTTTTTAAAGCGGCTTAATTCGCGGTTTTCATTTTTTAGAATTTTTTCAGCAGTTTTCATATATCCTCCCTTTTAAAAGTGAATTATAAATTCATTATAAAGCAATTAATATATTTTTACAACCGCAAGGCGCTTATTTTTCTTGCTGTCCTTTATAAAGCTTGTTCGCCTCAAAGAACGCAAACACAATGCAGATAAACGAATAAACCGAAAAAATCAGATGGGTTGCTATTTCAGGAGTGTCTTTGAGCATTGTTATGTAAAGGATTATGCCGAGAATGCCGTTTATAATCATTAAAAACGTGTATTCAACGTAGGCAAACATAGTAAGGAAATAAATCAGAATGCCGAGCAGGGTTGTTACACTGTCAAGAAAAACGTATTGCGAGCCTATCAGCGGAAGTGCAAACCACATTACCGCCAACGCAGCAACGAATCCTGCAGTGAGCAGAATTCTTTGCTTCCAACTCATTTTGCGTAATACGGTGGAGTGTTCCCATTTGTTTTTATTCCAACGTATGAAGGTGAGAAGCTGAATGGGAAACGAGAAAAGAAAAGCGGAAAATGCCGCGCCGTAGAGATTGAAATAAATGTAAACTGCGCCGTAAAGCAAGGAGTTGATACTGCCGAGGATGTTGCTGTATCTGTTTACTTTTGACTGAAGCAGGGCTATTACCAGCGAAATATACAGCGGCAGGAATCTCAGAAAGTTTTGTTTAAAGTAAATTCCCGCAACGGTGATAAGCACCGCGGTGCTTGCCATAAGTATAATGATAAATATATCCTTTTTTGATAAAGAAAATTTTTTCTCAGCCCGAGAATTCAAATCAATCCTCCTCCTTTTCAAATCTTCAAATGAACAAAACCCTGGTTTTTTCTTCAACAGTTTTAGCGCACATATATTATATGACATTTTTTCAAAAATGCAATACAAAAACTCCCTCTGTCATAATCAACAGGGGGAGTCGCTCTGAATGAACGGATGATTATTCGGCGATTTTGATTTTAACTCCGAGCTCTTCAAACTGCATTAAATCATCTTCCGAAGAATCGCTGTCAGTAATAATATAATTAAGCTTGTTTGCGGGGCAGATGCTGATTATAGAATCAAATCCGATTTTTTCAACGGGATACAAACCGTAAACCGTCTTTGAATTGTTTATGATAGCGTTTGTAAGTTCAACACTTCTTGATTTCTGGATTGAAAGCCCGAACCTTGCCGAAACGCAGGCAGAGGTTATAAAGCATTTATCAAAACGAAGTCTGTTGATTAAAGATAATGCAAAGCTGTCATAAAAACAGCCGTTTGCCTGCATTTCGCCGCCTGCAAGAATAACTGTTATATTTTCCTTTTTGCGAAGTTCCTCGGCAATGGAAATTGAGTTTGTAACAACCGTGCATATAACGTTGCCTATATTCTGCGCCATAAGATAACCGATGCTTGCATTGGTTATATAAACAACGTCATTTTCTTCAATTGTCTTTACAGCTTCTTTTGCTATTGCAAGGTAGTTTTCCTTGATGTCAACAACACGCTCATCGGGTGAAAGATTTTTAATTGCATTTCCGCCGATTTGTCTTGCAGGAATAGCACCGCCGTGAGTTCTTTTCAAAAGTCCCTGTTCTTCAAGAAGTCTTAAATCCCTTTTTGCCGAGTCATAGCTGATTTGAAATGTTTCTTGAATTTCAGAATTTGATATTCTGCCTTTTTCAGATAATATTTTGAGAATTTCCTGATGTCTTTCTTCAATAAACATAAGTTTTTTGCCCCTTTCATTAACGGTTATTAACAGTATTGCCGTAGCTACAAGTATAAAATAGCACAAACGTTAACGTTTGTCAAGCGAAATCGTGAAAATATTTGAAAGAATGTGAAGAAACGTGAATAATAACGGCTGACGAAGCCGCCCGTGGGTTGGCACGGACGGCTGTTTTCAGCTTAACGATTTTACAATAGCTTTGAATTCTTCAGTGTCACGTACGATATCAAGCTCATCGTGAATGAGCCATTTGTCGCGGAGTATTTCGCAAAGCGGACGGGTATCCGAGGTTTCAAAATCAAGTTTTCTTTCTGTGATTTCGCCTACTAAAACAGCGCTGTATTTTTGTTCGTCAGGGAATTTATCAAAAGCCTTTGCTTCATCAACAGCCAGACGCAGATGCCTGAAAGTGTTATCTGTATCACCCATAAGCGCATATCTCTTGGCTATATCAAAGTCAAGCCATACATCACCCCAGCTGTTTTTTGGACGGTTACCGTCAAGAATAAGCTTTTCCAATTCGAAAATCTTGTTTATTGCAATAAATTCGGTATTGACATCAACCACGTCTGCATCAGCCAAAAGCCAGATGAATGACTTTAAGAATTCGTAGCTTTGCTTTATTGTATCCCTTAAAAACGGAAGCTTTTCGTTCTTTTCCAATGCCCACCACATCTGTCTTTCTTTGCAAAGCTCCATAGGTGGAAATGTTTCATAAATCTTTTTGCCGAGTTCTTTTCTGCCGTGGAGAATGTGGCTGAACGCAAGCCTTGATGCCGCTTCAAGTCTGAGATTAATGTCAGGGCAATATTTCATAATCCTTTCACCCAAAGCGGTTATTTCAGCATCATATTTTTCCATATTCTCTTTCCATTCGGGGATATTGCCGTCATCATCGCCTGAAGCAAAAAGGGCATACATCAGCTTGTCAAGAAGAACATAACTGTTTGGATATTCTTTTACGCCTTCACGGGCAATTGCAATGCATTCATTAATTTCACCCTTGCTTATAGCAAACTGAAAGCGTTCAAGATATTTTTCGATGTTTTCTTTCTCTGTTATCTCGTCAATGCCCATAAGTTTATCGGTTGATATACCGAAAAATGATGCAATAGTCGGAATAAGCTCAATATCGGGATAACAG
>JAZNUP010000142.1:0-12050 GCA_045592385.1 Acutalibacteraceae bacterium | reverse complement strand
AGCCATCTCCTTGGGAAGACCGCACTGATAAAGCTTGAGTTCGGGACCGACAACGATAACCGAACGGCCTGAATAGTCAACACGCTTACCGAGAAGGTTCTGTCTGAAACGGCCCTGCTTACCCTTAAGCATATCGGAAAGGGACTTGAGGGATCTGTTGTTGGGACCTGTTACGGGGCGTCCTCTTCTGCCGTTATCAATAAGAGCATCAACAGCTTCCTGAAGCATTCTCTTTTCGTTTCTTACGATTATATCGGGAGCACCGAGTTCAAGGAGCTTTGCAAGACGGTTATTTCTGTTGATAACGCGTCTGTAAAGATCGTTGAGGTCTGAGGTTGCAAATCTGCCGCCGTCAAGCTGAACCATGGGGCGAAGCTCGGGAGGGATTACGGGAATTACGTCCATAATCATCCACTCAGGTCTGTTACCTGAAAGACGGAAAGCTTCAACAACTTCAAGTCTCTTAAGAGCCTTGGCTCTCTTCTGACCGGTTGTTGTTTCAAGCTCTTCCTTGAGCTGAGCGGAAAGCGACTCAAGGTCAATTTCCGCAAGAAGCTCTTTTATAGCCTCAGCGCCCATACCGGCTTTGAAGTCATCCTCATATCTGAGACGGAACTCTTCGTAGTTCTTCTCATCGAGAATCTGATACTTCTGAAGAGGAGTATCGCCGGGATCGATAACGATATGAGTTGCAAAGTAGAGCACTTTTTCAAGGTTACGGGGGGTAATATCAAGGATAAGACCTATTCTTGAAGGTATACCCTTGAAATACCAGATGTGGGATACGGGAGCTGCAAGCTCGATGTGACCCATTCTTTCACGGCGAACCTTGGAACGGGTAATCTCAACGCCGCAGCGCTCGCAGACCTTGCCCTTATAGCGGATTCTCTTATACTTACCGCAGTGGCACTCCCAGTCCTTCTGGGGTCCGAAGATCTTTTCACAGAAAAGGCCTTCCTTTTCGGGCTTTAAGGTTCTGTAATTTATGGTTTCGGGCTTTTTAACCTCGCCGTAAGACCATTCTCTTATCTGTTCAGGCGAAGCAAGACCGATTTTTATTGATTCAAACGCGATGTTATTCTCATTTTCCATCGAATAACGCTCCTTCCGTAGTTATTTTGGCACGTGTTAATTAATCGTAATCTTCGAGGTCGTCCCCGCTGTCCATCATAAAACTGTCTTCAAAATCGGATGAATATTCATCATCATACTCACCGTAATCGTCAGACTCTTCATCTCTGATGAAAACATCGTTCGCTTCGCTGTCAGAATCAACGTTGTAACCTTCGGCATTTTCAGCGTCGTTGACGTTCTGGAATGCACGGGATTCGGGAACAAAGTTGTCATCTGCGTCATAGTCCTCTTTAAGGTCGATTTCCATGCCGTTCTCATCAAGTGCCTTAACGTCAAGCGCAAGTGCCTGAAGCTCTTTGATAAGAACCTTGAAGGATTCGGGAATACCGGGGGTGGGAACATTCTTACCCTTAACGATTGCCTCATAAGTCTTTACGCGACCGACAACATCGTCCGACTTGACGGTGAGGATTTCCTGAAGGGTGTAAGCGGCGCCGTAAGCTTCAAGAGCCCAAACTTCCATTTCGCCGAAGCGCTGGCCGCCGAACTGAGCTTTACCGCCGAGGGGCTGCTGGGTAACGAGTGAATACGGACCTGTTGAACGGGCGTGGATCTTATCGTCAACAAGGTGATGGAGTTTGAGGAAGTACATAACACCGACTGTAACGGGGTTATCGAACTTTCTGCCGGTTCTGCCGTCTGTGAGCTCGGTTTTACCGTCCTCGCGAAGACCTGCTTCCTTAAGAGCTTCTCTGATGTCAGCTTCGTGAGCACCGTCAAATACGGGAGTCATAAGCTTGAGACCGAGCGCTCTTGCAGCATAGCCGAGGTGAACCTCAAGTACCTGACCGATATTCATTCGGGAAGGAACGCCGAGGGGGTTAAGAACTATATCAAGCGGTGTGCCGTCGGGAAGGAAGGGCATATCTTCCTGAGGAAGAATTCTTGAAACAACGCCCTTGTTACCGTGGCGACCCGCCATCTTATCGCCTACGGAAAGCTTACGCTTCTGAGCGATATAGCAGCGAACTACCTTGTTTACACCGGGAGAAAGCTCGTCACTGTTCTCTCTTGTAAACTCTTTTACGTTAACAACGATACCGTATTCGCCGTGAGGAACCTTAAGAGAAGTATCTCTTACTTCCTTGGCCTTTTCGCCGAAGATTGCACGCAGAAGTCTTTCTTCAGCGGTAAGCTCGGTTTCGCCCTTGGGAGTAACCTTACCTACAAGGATGTCGCATGAGTGAACCTCTGCACCGATGCGGATAATTCCTCTGTCGTCAAGATTACCGAGGGCATCGTCACCGACGTTAGGAATATCTCTGGTGATTTCTTCCGGTCCAAGCTTGGTATCTCTTGCTTCGATTTCGTATTCTTCAATGTGGATTGACGTATAAACGTTTTCACGTACAAGCTTTTCGTTAATGAGAACAGCGTCCTCATAGTTGTAGCCTTCCCAAGTCATAAAGCCGATAAGAGCGTTCTTACCGAGGCTGATCTCGCCCTTGTCTGTTGCAGGACCGTCTGCGATAACATCGTTCTTTTCAACTCTCTGGCCAACCTTTACGATGGGGCGCTGATTTACGCAGGTGCCCTGGTTGGAGCGCATAAACTTGGTGATTTCGTAGCGTCTGTGTTCGCCCGAATCGGACATAACGTCAACACTGTCAGCGCAGACCTTGGTAACGGTACCTGCTTCTTTTGCAAGCACGCATACGCCTGAGTCAACCGCTGCTTTATATTCCATACCGGTTCCTACGATAGGAGCCTGGGGTTTCATAAGGGGAACTGCCTGGCCCTGCATGTTGGAGCCCATGAGTGCACGGTTTGCGTCGTCGTTCTCAAGGAAGGGAATCATTGCGGTAGCAACTGAAACAAGCATCTTGGGAGAAACGTCCATATAATCAGCCTTGGTGTTTTCGCACTCAAGGATTACGTCTCTGTAACGGGCGTTAATCTGGGGTCTTACGAAACGGTTGTTTTCATCAAGGGGCTCGTTAGCCTGAGCAACAACAAACTCATCTTCCATATCCGCAGTCATATACTCAACTTCCTTGAGTACTTCGCCTGTGGCTTTATCAATCTTTCTGAAAGGAGCTTCGATGAAACCGTATTCGTTGATTTTTGCAAACGTTGCAAGGTAAGATATCAAACCTATATTCGGTCCTTCAGGAGTTTCGATGGGGCACATTCTGCCGTAGTGAGAATAGTGAACGTCACGAACCTCGAAGCCTGCACGGTCTCTGGTAAGACCGCCGGGGCCGAGCGCTGAAAGACGGCGCTTATGCTTAAGCTCTGCAAGAGGGTTGGTCTGATCCATAAACTGTGACAGAGGAGATGAACCGAAGAACTCTCTGATTGCCACGGTTACGGGGCGGATGTTAATAAGAGACTGAGGAGTGATCTTATCGTCATCTTCCTGAGCCTGGAGAGTCATTCTTTCACGGACAACTCTTTCCATTCTGGCAAAGCCGATTCTGATCTGATTCTGAAGAAGCTCACCTACGCAGCGGATTCTTCTGTTGCCGAGGTGATCTATGTCATCGAGGTTGCCCACTTTTTTGGTGAGGCAGTTTACGTAGTTGATGGATGAAAGGATATCATCAACGATAACGTGCTTGGGAATAAGGTCGTCCGCACGGAGTCTGCATTCTTCAAGAATTGCATCCTTATCGTCGCCGCACTTTGCAAGCACTTCCTGAAGCACGCTGAAGCGTACCTTTTCGTTGATACCTGCATCGAGGAGTTCTTCCTTTGTAATGCTGTCGGGAAGGAAGGGCTCGATATCTGTCATGCCGTTGGAGATGACGAACAGTTCGCTTCCGTTAACGTCAACAACGACCTTCATAATGCCTGCGCGCTCGATTTCAAGCGCCTTTGCCTTGGTTATAACCTCACCGGGCTCTGCAAGAAGCTCGCCGGTAAGCTCAGAGATAACGGGCTGAGCAACAACACAGCCGGGAAGGCGGTTGAGCATGGACAACTTTTTGTTGTACTTATATCTGCCGACTCTGGAAATATCGTAACGGTGCGGATCAAAGAATAAATTGTCTATCTGCTGCTTGGCGGATTCAAGAGTTGCGGGTTCACCGGGACGGAGCTTTCTGAACACTTCAAGAAGAGCTTCTTCAGTGTTTCTGGTTTCGTCCTTTTCGAGGGTAGCTTCAATCTTTACATCGTTACCGAAGAAAGCGCGGATATCTTCGTTACTGCTGAGGTTAAGGGTGCAGTTGTAATTGTGGATATCCTCTTCCTCATCTGCGCATCTGCCGAGTG
Organism: Acutalibacteraceae bacterium; assembly: GCA_045592385.1. Classification (GTDB taxonomy): domain Bacteria; phylum Bacillota; class Clostridia; order Oscillospirales; family Acutalibacteraceae; genus CAG-177. The sequence continues at coordinate 7,700 of JAZNUP010000142.1, read as the reverse complement.
CACGGATAAGGGTGGTGATGTAAAGCTTTCTGTTCTTATCAATTCTTACGTAGAAAATATCGTTGGGGTCGGTTTCGTACTCAAGCCATGCGCCTCTGTTAGGGTTGATGGTGCTGTAGAAAAGTTCGATACCTGTTTTGTCGTGCTCCATATTGAAGTAAACACCGGGAGAACGGACAAGCTGAGAAACGATAACTCTCTCTGCGCCGTTGATAACAAAGGTGCCGCTTTCGGTCATAATGGGGAAATCACCCATAAACACTTCGGACTCTTTGATAACTCCGGTCTCTTTGTTCTGAAGACGAGCGGTTACGCGCAGGGGTGCAGCGTAAGTGGCATCTCTTTCTTTGCATTCACGTACGGTGTACTTGGGCTTATCGTCCATTCGGTAATCAACAAATCTCAACACCCAGTTGCCTGAGTAATCGGTAATATCCGCCATATCACGGAAAACCTCTTTAAGACCCTTGTTGATGAACCAATCGTACGAAGCCTTCTGGATTTCTATCAAATTCGGCATTTCCATAGCCTCATTGATTTTTCCGTAGCTCATTCTGGTACTGGTTCCGTTTTCCACGGGCTTCAAGTTCAGCATAGACATTTCACTCCGTTTCATTAATCTGCGTCCCGGCGAAAAAATTCACCGAATTCTTTGCGGGAAAGTCGGCATAAACCGATGTGCCCTGACAGCGTGCTTATTTTTATACCCTATAAAAGCGAACGGGCTAAAAATCGCAATAGACACATCTTGCCATTATAATCGTGCATCATAGTATACAGCAACGTCGTCAAGATGTCAAGTAAAAAATTAATATTTTTAAAAATATTTTTTTAATAGTGTATTTTATAAAACAAAAACCGTTCTCCGACTCTTCACGCAAAATGTGCAAAGCCGAAAAACGGTTTGATTTAACAGATTGATATTCTTATTTCAGTATGACGGGCGTGAATTTCTGAACACTTGCACAGGCAGCAGGCACAGGAAAACAAAGAGAATGAATATCCGCCGCCCTGCACTCGAGCTCAAATACACGCTTTGCTTTATCGTCAAGTTTTTTTACATCGGAATATTTCATAACAACGGGCAATCCGCAATCACTGTTTGCCTGCCTGAGCAGCGCTTTACCGTTACCTGAAAAGCCGAGAATCCTTATATAGGGAGGTACCCCTTCGGCATCCTTTGCCGTTATACCAAGGAACGTGCTCATTACGATTCTTCTTATCCTTGCGTGCGTATAGCGCTTTGTTTTTGCCATTGCATAAACTTCATCAAGCGAGCAAGCCTCCTGAGCCGCAAAAGCAATTCTGTTTTCTATCCCCTCCGAAACGTCGGGAGCCTGAGCTATCTCTTGTACACCAGACGTTCTCAGCTTATAGAGCACAGCTCTTTCAATATTGGAAAGGGATGCAGGCGCTCTGCCACGTTTTTTCTCTGCTTCAATAATCGAAACTGTTTCCTCGGGCACGAAATCCGCAATGTTACCGTCGGTTTGCATCAACTCCCTGACTGCGCTTGCAGACGCACTTGAGCCCTCGGCTGCGCAGTCATGCCCTACCCCCTGACGTTTTATGCAGTGAGGGGTAAGATTTACACCAAGCGATTTAACGGCATTCATATATTCAACGGCGAGTATATCGTTAGGTTTACCCAGAACACAAGCGGCTTCGGGGCATATTTGCTCAACCGCTCTCTGCCTTGCAGCCGCAAAAGACAGGCCTTCGGAAAGATACTTTCTAAGCAGTTCAACAGTTGCATCGCTGTTTATGCATTTACTGACTTTTTCAAGCAGTTCCATATCCGCTGACTCACTGCCAAAGGCAAGCTTGCGCACTACTCCCAACGATCCTAAAACAGACACTCCGCCTGCCGCAAAATTCTGTGCACCCGACATCGCCCAGGGCACAGGCAGCGCCACCACCAGATCCGCCGAATTTGCAAGAGCCGCTTTCACTCTCGCCTGCGTTGACAGAACAGCAGGCTCTCCTCTTTGTACAAAGCTTGTGCTCATTGTGATTACCGCCGCATCTGAAATTTCACTTTTCACTTTTGAAAGCATATATGCGTGACCGTTATGGAACGGATTGTACTCTGCAATTATTCCTGCCGCCGTCATTTTCAACACCTCTTTTTTTGCGGATTCTTTAAATATATGGAATTTGCCACTTGCAAAAATCTTGTGATATGTATATAATATAACAGGTTTCAGCCCGTTTCAAGCTGTAAAAGAAAAAATTTGTTTGGAGTGTTAAATTTGAAAGTATTAGTTATCAACGCAGGCAGTTCCTCACTCAAGTATCAGCTTATTGATATGGATAATGAAAAGATGGTTGCTAAGGGCATCTGCGAACGCATTAAGATCGACGGCCGTATCAGCGGCTCCACTGCAGAAGGTCTCAAATTCAAATACGACGTAACCCTCAAGAATCACACCGACGCTTTCCTTGAAGTCAAGAAAGCACTCACCAGCGGCGAATGCAAGGTTCTTGACGATCTGAGCGAAATCGCAGCAGTAGGCCACAGAATCGTTCAGGGCGGCGCTCTCTTCAATGAAAGCTGCCTTATCACAGAAGAAGTTATCGCAGGTATCGAAAGCCTTTCAGACCTTGCTCCTCTTCACAATCCTCCCCACATCGAAGGCATCCGTGCTTGTATGGATGTTTTCGGCAAAGATGTTCCCGAGGTTGCTGTTTTTGATAACGCTTTCCATTCAACAATGCCCCCCGAGGCATATCTTTTCCCCATCCCCTACGAGTATTATGAAAAATATCAGGTTCGCCGCTACGGCTTCCACGGCACTTCCCACCGTTTTGTAAGCGCAGAGTGTGCAAACCTTATGGGTAAGGATATCAAGGATCTCAAGATAATTACCTGCCATCTCGGCAACGGTTCATCAATCACCGCTGTTAAGGGCGGCAAGGTTATCGACACCAGTATGGGTCTTACTCCCCTTGACGGTTTCGCAATGGGCACACGCTGCGGCGGTATCGACCCCTCAGTTGTTACCTTCCTTCAGGAAAAAGAAGGCTGGGATCCCAAAACCACTTCCGATATCCTCAATAAAAAATCAGGCGTTCTCGGCGTTTCAGGCATTTCAAGCGATGACAGAGACGTTCTTGCCGCTCAGGAAGCAGGCGACGAAAGAGCCACTCTTGCAAGAAAGATTCAGCAGTATCAGATCCGCAAGTTTATCGGCAGCTACGTAGCAGCTATGGACGGTGTTGACGCTATCGTATTCACCGGCGGCCTCGGCGAAAACACCGAAGACCTCAGAGAAAACGTTTGCGACAATCTCTCCTTCCTCGGTATTGAGATTGACAAGGAAAAGAATGCTGTTCTCCGCAAGGGTAAGGGCGGCGAGCTTTCAACCGCTGCTTCAAAGGTTAAGGTTTTCGTAATCCCCACCGATGAAGAGCTTGTTATCGCAAGAGACACCAAGGCTATCGCAGAAGCACTTTAATCAGGTATTTAAAACGGTTTGCAGAAAAATCCTGCAAACCGTTTTTCGCATCTTATTGCTGTTTCTCAAACTTGACTTAATCAGTATGATTGTGTATAATATTTACGCATATAATATAATAACAAAATTATGTATTGGAGCATAAACGCAAATGAGCTATTCTTCATACGTATTCAATACCGCCCCTTTATGGGAGCATACCAAGGCTGCACGTTTATCCTTTTTTCTTTGGGAAAGAGAAGGTTTTTCACGCCCTGAAAGTTTTGTCAAGCTTTGTGCCGTGAAGGATAAGGGCATCTTTGCCCGAATGTGGTCGTTTGAAGAAAATATCAGATGCGTTTTTTCCACGCGGGATGACCCTGTTTACAGAGACAGTTGCTGCGAGGTTTTTCTTGCCCCCGTATCGGGTGACCCTAGGTATATCAATTTTGAGATTAATCCGCGCGGCGCTTTCCTTTCGCAAATCGGTCCCGCAAGAGAAAACCGTGTTTTCATTAAAGAAATCACAGAAATCGCTCCTGAAGTTACACCGTTTTCATTTACAGATAACGGCAAAACAGCCTGGGGATGTGAAATCTTCATTCCCGATGCTCTTATTTCCGTGCTTTACGGATGCAATTTCCGCTCACAGGCAGGCGAAATAAAAGGCAACTTCTACAAATGCGCCGAAGATTCGGTCTCTCCGCATTACGGTGCATTTTTCCCCGTCGGCAGTGCGACGCCTGATTTCCACAGGCCTGAGTACTTCGGCAAAATTATCCTCAGAAATTTTGAAGGGTGTGCAAACTTATGAACACATACGGAATTAAAACTCTTGATGAAATACTTGAAGCCTTCCATTTTAACGGCAAATTCACCGGTATGCGCCGCATAGAATCAGGCCATATCAACAGCACCTTTGTGCTTGAATTCACCACCGCGGACGGTGCTTTAAAAGAGTACCTTCTGCAAAAAATCAACACCTATGTTTTCAAAAACCCTGACCAGCTTATGGAAAACATTGTAGGTGTTACGGAGCACCTCAGAAAGAAGATTACCGAGAACGGCGGAGACCCTGACAGAGAGTCTCTTCATGTTTATTTTGCAAAAAACGGAGCTCCTTATTTTGTGGATTCTGACAATAATTGCTGGCGTTGCCTCAACTATATTTACGATTCGTATTCGCTCCAGAATGTTGAAAGTGCAACCGATTTTTACAATGCCGCAAAAGCTTTCGGAAAGTTCCAGGGGCTCCTCGCAGACTATCCTATTGACTCCCTGCATGAAACAATTCCCAATTTTCACAACACTGTATCAAGAATTGCAGACTTCAAAAAGGCTGTTAAAGACGACCTTGCAGGCAGGGTAAACACAGCAGAAAAGGAAGCCGCTTTCATCCTCGAAAGAGAGGCTGACTGCAGCGTGCTTGTAAATCTTATAAACGAAGGTAAGCTCCCCGTAAAGGTAACTCATAACGACACAAAGCTCAACAAGGTTATGTTTGACAGCAATACAAACGAAGGCATCTGTGTTGTTGACCTTGATACGGTTATGCCCGGACTTTCACTTTACGATTTTGGTGACAGTATCAGATTCGGCGCCAACACCGCAAGTGAGGATGAAAAGGATCTCTCCAAGGTTTCACTCAGTCTTGAGTATTTTGAGGCTTATACAAGAGGTTTTCTCCAGTGCGCAGGCCACAGCCTTTGCGATGAAGAAATCAGGCAGCTCCCCTTCTCCGCCAAGCTTATGACCCTTGAATGCGGAATGCGTTTCCTTGGCGACTATTTCAACGGCAACCTCTATTTCAGGGTTGAATACGAGGAGCACAACCTCGTCAGAGCACGCACTCAGCTTGCCCTTGTTGCCGATATGGAAAAGAAATTTGACCTTATGCAGGAAATAGTTGAAAAATGCCGCAAGGAGCTCGGTCTGTAATGGATTCAAATCCGCTGCTCACAGAGGATGAACTTCGCATTGAGCTTGCCAAATGGCTGTACCGCAACAAAATAACGGCATATTATACTTTCCCCGGTGACCTTGAGGCCTTTTGCCTTTCATACAAACTTCCTGAGTTTGACTATGAGCACACGCGAAGCTGTCCCGACGAAAACGGTGACCTTCTCACATTCCTCAGGGCAAAGGTTCATTTAACCTGCATTGAAACTTTCAGCAGAGAGGACGCAAATTTTGTTTTCTACAAAATTCTGTGCACCTACATACAAGTTCCCCACATTGTACCCGACACGGTCGGCTATATAATCGTATCCGCAAATTAGCTACATATATAATTTAGGTACAATATTATTTTAAAATAATAGCGAGGCTGTTTCCTGAGCAACCGGCTCAGAATAACAGCCTCGCTTTTTACTTGTTATCAGTTGATTTCGAGGAAATCCTTAAGGCGCTTGCTTCTGCTGGGATCGCGAAGCTTACGAAGTGCCTTTGCCTCTATCTGACGGATTCTCTCTCTGGTAACGTTGAATTCCTTGCCAACCTCTTCGAGAGTGTGAGGATGACCGTCAGCAAGACCGAAGCGCAGTTCAAGAACCTTTGCTTCTCTCTTCTGAAGTGTTCCGAGCACTTCGTTGAGCTGCTCCTTAAGAAGAAGCATTGCTGCTGCGTCTGCGGGAGCGGGAGCGTCATCATCGGGAATAAAATCGCCAAGGTGGCTGTCTTCCTCTTCACCGATAGGAGTTTCAAGCGAAACGGGCTCCTGAGAAACTCTGAGAATTTCTCTTACCTTTTCCGTAGGCATATCAAGCTCTGCCGCTATCTCCTCAGGGGACGGATCTCTGCCGTTTTTGTGGAGAAGCAGACTGTTTGTCTTTTTAACCTTATTGATTGTTTCAACCATATGAACGGGAATTCTGATTGTTCTTGCCTGATCAGCAATAGCTCTTGTAATAGCCTGACGAATCCACCAGGTAGCATAAGTTGAGAACTTGAATCCCTTGGTGTAATCAAACTTATCAACAGCCTTGATAAGTCCGAGGTTACCCTCCTGAATAAGGTCAAGGAAATGCATTCCTCTGCCCACGTATCTCTTTGCAATACTTACAACAAGGCGCAGATTTGCCTCCGCAAGGCGCTTTTTGGCGTACTCATCGTCATCGGCAATCTTTATTGCAAGCTCAATTTCCTCTTCGGGAGAGAGAAGCTGAACTCTGCCGATTTCCTTAAGGTAAACCTTTACGGGGTCATCAACGTTTACGTTCTTATCGTCGCCTTCAAGGCCGATATCAAGAGTTCTGGGTACGTCAACGTCAAAATTGTCAAGCTCCTCAGCGTTGAGGTTGTCAACAATCTCAATGTTAAGGCTCTCAAGAGTTTCGTACAGTTTGTCCAGCTCTTCGATATCAATATTCAGCTCAATCATAGCCGTATCAATTTCCTGAGTGGAAATCTTACCTGCCGCCTTACCTCTTTCAATAAGAGCTTTGAAGGAATTCTTTTTTTCTGCCGGTGCGTTTGCTGTTGTCTTTTCTTCCATTCTGATCACATCCTATGTAAAATTATTTCTTAAACAGTTTTAAAAATTCATCGTCACTTAATTGTGACGCCTTGGGTTTTTCGCCGCCCGAGCAGGATTTAAGCACTTCTATGCAATCCTCACATTCTTTCAGCGTGTTGCTCAGTTGAACTCCTGAGTGAAAAATCCGGGTTACACTGTCCATTTCCTGCGGATTGAATTCGTCTGCAAAGAAACTCAACTCAAGCCCTGAATTCTCCTTGATTTTCTCACACAGAGCGGTAAATAACCTTTTATTGAATGAGGTAACAAACAAATCCGGGGTCAGCTTGCCCTCGAGCTTTTTATAAAAATCGGGATTCCTTGCAAGGGATGCAATAATTATCTCTTCCGCTCTTGCCGCCTTTATATTATGCTCCCTTTCGGGATTATTTTTATCCTTGGCAGAAAACAGCATTTTTTGCTGTTCAATTCGTTTGCCCTCTTGTTCACGGCGTTTGATGGCATTGCCTTTGGACTTCACACGGGTGAGAATCGCTTCCTTGGATACTCCCGTTTCCTCTGAAAGCCTGCCGGCATAAATATCCCTTTCAATCTCACCGCACGCGGCGAGAATTTCAGATGCAGCATTGAGAAAATTCATCTTACCGTCATCTGTAGCAATGTCAAACTTCCCTCTCTCCCGCAAAAGAGCGTATTCTATGCGGTTTGATGCACCTTCAATCAAATCCCTGAATCTTTCGGGGCCGTTTATTCTTATTATTTCATCAGGGTCCTTCCCGCCCGAAAGC
>JAZNUP010000141.1:0-43543 GCA_045592385.1 Acutalibacteraceae bacterium | reverse complement strand
ATATCGCTTGCAACGGGAAATCTTATCAATTCCGTTTTTTCTTTATTGAAAAGAACTCCGTGGGAATCATTGCTGAGAAAATCATTTTCAGAGTCAACTATGAATCTTTTTGCAGGAGTTATAAAAGAAAAATATGAAATACCGAATACCGTAAAATATATTTTTGGTGAAAACGGTTATGATTTTTACGGTGCGTTTTCAAATTACGGAGATACCTATAATCTTAAAAGTGTGGTTATTCCTGAAAGTGTTGAAAGTATCGGCGGAGCGGCATTTTGGGAAAGCAGAGGATTGACAGATATTAAAATAGGCTCAAATATAAAGCATTTGGGCGGGTATGTTTTCGGTTACACCGGTTATTGGCTTGATGAATCAAACTGGGAAAACGGTGTTCTGTATATTGACAATTATTTGATTGATTCAAAAGAAGAAAAATGTTCGTCAAGGCTTGAAATAAAAAACGGAACAACCTTGATAGGCGGTTGGGCTTTCAACAATAATCGAAATATAGAAAACTTAATCATTCCCGATTCCGTTAAGATTATCGGTGAGAGTGCGTTTGATTGGTGTGAAAATTTAAAGACGGTTGACCTGGGTGCGGGCGTTGAAATCATTGAGGACGGCGCTTTTTGCGGATGCGACAACCTGAGAAGCATAGAAATTTCTGACAGCGTAAAACATTTAGGCAAAAATTCTTTTTCGGGTTGCAGGGGTATGATGTCTTTATCAATCGGAAAAGGAGTTGCCGAAATACCGCAGGCGTGTTTCTCTTTTTGCGAAAGCCTTAAAACTATATCATTTACTTCAAATGTCAGAAAGATTGGTGACAAGGCATTTATTGATAACAAAGAACTTGATACCGTTTACTATTACGGTACCAAGGAACAATGGGGAACTATCGAGGTCGGTAAAGAAAACACACACCTAAAAAATGTGAATATAGTTTATCTTGATGGAACGTTAAACTAATCACAAAGCGATTATCTGAAAATTTATTCATTGAATCCGTTATTAAAAATCGTACCGGACAAAAGTACTTGCAACGGCAAGTACTTTTGTCAGTCATATTCTCCTTGCAGCGAGTTATATTGATTTGCAGTGATATTATGCTATGTATAGCGGTATTGTTCTGTGGACAGTTTTTGGATGAATATAATATCACGAAAGCCGTAAGGTCTTCATATCACTTTTTTGCCGCAAGGAAAAATACTGAATATGATAGTTTGCAATATCACTTTACCCGCCGAGAAAGATACTCTTTATTTTCGGCAAGTGTTTACTTTTTTCAAAGTATGTAACGCATTATGACACTTTCAGTTGGTGAAAGTGTCATTTTTTATATAGAAAAAGCGAGACAACTTCTTTACGAAGTGTCTCGCTCAGGACAGTTCCTTTTGCTGTTTTATGAAAAATCCACGTTGCAGAAATCGCCTATAATGAACGACGAGCCGGGCTTTGAAAGCTTTTTGCCGTTTGCCGTTATGTTCTCCGCTTTTACCTGCACGGTGTTGGTATTACTGCCAGTGCCGTCTATTTTGGATGGCATATATGAGGTGTAGGTGATGTTTCTGAATTCAACGTTTTTAATTTCAAAATTCTCTTTTTCTTCATCGTAGATTTTTACGAGAATCGCTCTGCCCTCGTCACGGAAAATCTCGATATTTTCAAACAGAATCCCGTCTATGCTTCCGTCACATTGCTCTGCCACAACCACAAGCGAGCCTATGCGGTCGTTATCCCATATTCCGTCGCGGTAGATAACGGCGCAGTCGCGGAAGGTTACGTTTGAAATTTTTTTGCAAACCTCTCCTGTGACACCGAAGCACCTTGCGTAACCGCCCCAGGCGATGCAGTTAGTGAAGGTTACGTTGTTGGTGCCCATAGTTCCGCCGAGAGCTTTGACCTCGAATTCATCATCTGCCGTTCTTGCAAAGCAGTTGTTGATTACCGCGTTTTCCGTGTTGCAGATTGCAAAGCCGTCAGCGTTTCCTCTGTATCCGAGAATATCCACCTGCTCAACGGATACGTCACGGCAGCAGTAGGTGATGAACGACCACTCGGGGGAATTGATTATTTTTATATCGCTCACCGAAACGTTGTTGCAATAGGTGAATACAACACCGCGACGTTCACGGCGGTCAAGGCGGGTAAGGTCGATTGCGCCGCGCCCTGTGATTATTACATTGTTGCAGTTATAGAAATTGATAAACGGATATCTTGTAAGCCCGATTGCGTTATCGGTGGGGGAATTGCCCTCTATGTAAAGATTTTCGTCCTCAGCACTGTTGATGTCAAAATGATGCTTTGCCACAAGATATGCACCCTGCCTGAGGTAGATTACCTGGTTATCCTTGCCTACGCAGTTGATATAATCAAGCTCGTGAACACCTGAATCAAAAACGGTTACGTTTTCCTCGCCGTATTTCTCGATATAACCCGCGATTTCTGCATCTTCATCTGTTTTTTCGCGTACAAAAAGGGTGTAGCCGTAAAGCTGCTGAGCGCCGTTGAAAAGGAAGGTGTAGATTCCGGGTTTGCTTATCGAAGCGGTTACAACTCCGTTTTTGCATTGCGCACCGACCGAGAGCGATTCGGGCAGGATTATGGCATTCCTGAGCTTTACGTCCTTTGAGGTGAGCACGATATTGAATGAAAAATCCTTATCAGGCTCCACGTAAACCTCTGAGAACGAGTGCAGTGTGCCCGTATTTTCACAACGGATAAAAACCATAGAAGCGTAAACGGGGATATCGGTGTTGCCGATTTTTGCGGTGTAGTAAGGGGAAACGATAACGCCGCCTATATCGTCATATCCGCCTGACTGAACGTATTCTGCGTGCTCCGCGCTTGCACGGTGGGTGAATTCAGCTTCGGTAAGACCTGCCTGCTCAAGGGTCAGCACCGCCTCTTTCGGGTATTGCAGATACGTCAGGTCAAGCCCCTGAGTTTCGGGGCTGAGAGGGGCGGGGGACAAAAGAGATGAAAAGAAAACTGAAATAACGGTGAATACCGTATATATAAACTTCATAAACTCCTGCATAGAATTGCCTCCCGATAATTTTTAATCATTATAGCAGAATAACACGGCCAAATCAATCGTTATAAAGGTAAAATACGGTTGCTTTATGGGGTGAGATATAGTAAAATGAACTTGCTCACAAAGAATAATTATATGAGAGGTTGAGTGGGATGAAAAAGCTTTTGAAAAGACTGACTGCTGTTTTACTTGCGGTTACGGTTATTTTATCGCTTGCACAGTTTGCAGGTGCGGCGGATTCCCAGAGCAGGATTTACGAGGGCATCTGCGGCGAAGATTTAAGAACAAACGTCACCTGGCGCCTGGATACTTCAACTGGTGAGCTTGTAATAAGCGGCACGGGAAGAATGCAGTCCTGGGAGCACGTTACATCTCCTTGGTGTGACCTGAGGGTAAAATCAGCCGTTATAAACAGCGGTGTAACAAGCATTGGTGTTAACGCGTTTTATTATTGCAGAGAGCTTGAAAGTGTTACGATTGCCGATACGGTTACCGAAATAGGTGATATGGCGTTTTATTACTGTAAAGATCTTAAAGAGGTTGTTATCCCTGATTCTGTTGAAAAAATGGGACGTGAGATTTTTACGTGGTGTGAAAACCTCAGAAGTATTAAGCTTTCCGCCTCTCTTTCTCAGGTAGGTACTGAAATCACCAGGGACTGCGAAAATCTCACTAACGTTGTTCTTCCGGAGGAAAACGAGCATTTTTACCTTGATGAAAGTTTTGTTTTATACAATAAGGATAAAACAAAACTTATTTCGGCGCTTCGGGAAAAATCCGTTGTTGCTTATTCGGTTCCCGAAGGGGTTGTCTGCATAGAGCCGAGCGCTTTTATGCGTAACGAGCACATAAAAAGCATCACGCTGCCTGCAAGTCTTGAAAATATTGAGCAAAATGCTTTTTATCATTGCGAAAATCTTGAGAACGTTACTTTTGCGAAAAACAGTAGGCTGAAAACTCTGGGTGCTGCAGCTTTTTACTGCTGCGTAAAGCTCAACGGAATATTAAATCTTCCGCAATCCATTGAGAGCATGGGCGATTATGCTTTTTACAATACCGCTTTGCAGCGCAACGAAAGCAACTGGACAAACGGTGTTCTTTACCTTGGTGATTATCTTATTGAAACCGATTCTTCTTTAACCGGGCATTTTGAAATAAAAGAGGGCACAAAGGGCTTCTTTGGCGATTTGCCAAGCGGCACCACAAGCGTTTCTTTCCCTGCAAGTCTCACGTCAATTCAGAGAGACTTTTTCAATTGGTATGCACGAAATCTTGAAAAAATATATGTTTCGCCTGAAAATGAGTCGTTTATTATTGATGAAAACGGGGTTCTTTTCAGCAAAGATAAAACAGTTTTGTTCCGTTATCCCGTAAAGAATTTAAACATAACCTCTTACAGTATTCCTGACGGGGTAAAGGTGATTGCACCGTATGCTTTTTCAGACGCGGAGTATCTTACTCGGATTATTCTGCCGGATACGGTTACAACCGTTGGAAGAAACGCAATTTATAACTGCACTGCACTTGAAGAAATTGCAATTCCCGCAAGCGTTAAGGAAATAGATATACAATCGTTTTCGAACAATCCAAACGTGAAGAGCCTTACTTTTGCCGAAGGAATCGAGCTTGAAACAATAGCTATCAGTGCGTTCAGTAATTTGTCCGGCGTTGAACATATTACGATTCCTGCAAGCGTAAAGGAAATAAAACAGGCAGCTTTCAGCAGTTGTGCTTCTCTTGTCAGTGTTGAATTTGAAGAGGGAAGCAAGTTGGAAAAATTAGAAGATGTATTTTCTTTATGCGTAAAACTTAAGAATATTTCAATACCCGAAGGTGTAACCGAATACGGCTATACTATGTTTTTTGGCTGTTCATCTCTTGAAAGTATTGAGATTGGCGCTAGCGTTGAGAAAATAGGAAGCAAAGCTTTCTCAAACTGCCCCAAACTTTCCGGGATAACTGTTGATGAGGAAAACAAATTCTTTAAAGTTGATGAATACGGCGTATTGTATAACGCGGACAAAACGCTGCTTGTCCGTTGTCCTGAGGGTAACACGGCTGCAGTTGATTACGTTATTCCTGATACAGTCAAGGAGATACAGGCTGAGGCTTTCAGAAACAACACCGCATTGCGAAGCACAAACATCCCCGAAGGAATAAAATTTGTAGGGGCTTGTGCCTTTGAAAACTGTAAGGGTCTTACAAAGGTTGATTACGAGGCAACGGATTGTGTCATTTTCGGTGAGACGATTGCAAGCGAGGGCGTGTATTATGCGTTTTTAGGTTGTGAGAATCTTACGGAAATCAATATTACTTCAAACGTTGAGAGTATTCCTGACACTGCTTTTGCCGAAACATCTGTTACCGGTATTAAAATACCGTCTAATGTCAGTAGTATAGGAGTGTATGCTTTCCTCAGATGTAAGAAGCTTTCAACGCTTGTTTTTGAAGAGGAAAGCAATCTTGAATACATTGAAGAAGGCGCTTTTGCCGGGTGTTCTTCGATTAGATTCGTTGAACTTCCTGACAGTATTACAAGCGTAGGTTACAGCGCTTTCAACGGCTGCAATTCACTTGAATATATTATTGTGCCCGTAAGTGTGAAAAATCTGGACCGTAATTTTGTTGCTGATTATACCGAAATCCGCTATTGCGGCCACGAGTGGGAATGGAATCTTATTGACAAGCACGATATGGATTATTCTCTGTATACCGTGATTTTCAATTACGGCAAAACCCCCATTGAGCGTAAGGATTCCGGGTCTGGAATTATTGTTGAAGGTCTTTATGCAGAGGATTATGAAGGCGACGTAACCCTTGAAGCAAAAGAATGCGACAAGGATGAGGCAAATTTTGTATTGCAGACAGAGATTTTTATCAACCGTAAAAAGCAGCTTTACGATATCAGCCTTAGTTGTAACGGTGAAACGGTGCAGCCCGGCGGTGCTGTAACCGTTCACGTTCCCAAGCCTCAGGGCTTCAAGGAAAAATATACTCATCTTTATTACGTCAAGCCTCAGACAAACGAGAAAGAGGAAATCCCCTTTACCGTATCCGGCGACTACCTTATTTTCACCATTGACCATTTCAGCTACTATGCTTTGGTTGAGGATTTCAGCTTAAGTATCTTAAGAAATCCCGGCACGGCAACGGTTGATTACGGCGAAAGCCTCAGGCTTACCGCTGAGCATAACGGCACAAACGGCGAAACTGTTTATTGGTATCTTGACGGAGTGCTTGCAGGCAAGGGTGACACGGTAACTGTTACGCCTGACAGTGCAGGCAGCGAGGTTTCGGCAGTGCTTTGTGACAAGGACGGAAAAGAGCTTGCGGATATGGACGGCAACACAATTACGGATTCGCAGAAGATTGCAGTAAATGCAGGATTTTTCAAAAGGCTTATTTCGTTCTTTAAAAATCTTTTCAGACTAGACAGAACCGTAACTCAGTAAAATAAGTAAAAAACGGCACGTTACCGATTTTTTCGGTAGCGTGCCGTTAAATTTTATCCGAGGCGTCCGTTTAATTTTTTTGTTGTGTTTCTCACGCACAGGTAAACGGTAATCCATATAACAAAGTAAACCGCTATGAAGATGAGGCTGAAAATCAGCAGCACCTTAGGCTCGAAGGGAATCCAGGAGTTTGCAATGTAGCAAAGGCTGTAAGCCGCATAGAGCATACTGAAATGGCACAGCAGGGATTTCGGGAGCGGCCAGTGCTCAATCTGATTAAAAATGCTTGCGCCTGCATGGACGAATGCAAGCAGATAGGTGGAAAGCGTGGCGGTGAGCACTTCCTGTGCGCTAAGGCTGAAGTTATCGACCGTATGCGAGACGGCAAGAAAAACAATGCTTGCCACAACGGGACCGAAGCCGCCGAATAAAAGACCGCGGTGTAAAAAAGACTTAAGATATTTGTTCATTATAAACCCAACCTTTCTTTAACTGATTTGATTTGCCTGCGTGATACGTAATCTTCATATCCGTTTTTGAAAATCACACGCAGAGTGCCCGTGACAGACGAGTCAAAACGGGCAATTTTTTTAACGTTTGCAATGCAGGATTGATTTATCTTCACAAAATTGCCGCTGAGCTTTTCCTCAACCTGATAAAGGCGCATTTTTATAAGCAGCTTGCCCGAATCGGTGAGCGCATATAGCCTGCCGTCCTCCACGGTGAAGCAATGAATATCGGTGGGGTTGAGCCTGAATTGAGAATCCTCCTCATACCCCGTAAAGCCGAGGGCGCTGTCCTCAACAAGGCGTTCAATCTCCTCTATAAGCGGAGTTTTTTCGTGTGCGTAAATCAGGATTTTTTCCTCCTGCTGTTTGTCAATCAGAATTCTGAGTTTCATGAAAGGCCTCCTTTCATTTGTATTCTAATCCTGCCGCAGAAAAAATTCAATAAAAACGGGCCGTTCGGTAATTTTTAAAAAGTATTCGGTAAATGTGTAACCTTTTGGTGATGTGAATTGTTATAATAGTGAAAGGACCTTTCAGACAGGCGGTGAATCAATGACAAATGAAGAATTCCGCATAGCGGTAAGCAGAAACAGCCACAGACTTTTTCTTATTGCTTTTTCCTTTACAAAAAGTACATACGATGCTGAGGATGTAGTGCAGAACGTGTTCCTTAAGCTTTGGAAATATGATAAAGAATTTGCCGGCAGAGAGCATATTGACAAATGGCTTACCGCAGTATGTGTGAACGAAAGCAAAAACTGTATAAAATCGGTTTTCAGGAGCTTTCAGAATATTGAGGATTGTCAGCTTGCTTCGCCTGATTGCTTCGGCGATTCCTCACAGCAGGAGCTGTTTAATGCCGTTATGGAATTGCCGAAAAAGTACAGAACGGCTGTTCATCTTTTTTATTATGAGGATTTGCCGATAAAAGAAATTGCAGAATTGCTCGGGGTCAAAGAATCGGCAGTCAAAACAAGGCTAAGCCGTGCACGGACAAAAATTAAAGAAAGATTGGGGGAAAGGATAGATGAATAAAGAGGAATACAGGCAGGTGTTTTCAAATATCCGACCTTCCGACGGATTTGAAGAAAGGATAATGAATATGACAGAAAAAAGAAAAAATATAAGAGCAGGCAGGGTTATTGCCGTTGTGTTGGCAGTCGTTGCTGTGTTAAGCTGCGTGGCTGTAGCGGCGAATGCGGCAACAGACGGGGCGATTGGTGAGTCGGTTTCAAATGCTGTAAGCGAGACGTTTGAAACGTTTTCCAAAAAAATAGCTGTGTTTGTAAACGGCAAAAAGGTGGATGCTCAAATCAACGTAACCGAGGAGATTGACAAAGAGGGTAATATTTATTATATAGGTAGAGCAGGCGTGGATTTACCCGATGGTGAAGAAGAGGTAACGGTAAGTTTTGGCTTCAGTGATTCCGAGGGAGATTATGCTTTTACCTCAGGCGGTGTAAATGAGATTGTGATTGTAGCTTCCGATGAAGAGATAGATGAAGATGCCGCCATTCCCACAACCGCAACAACCGTTATTTCACAGTAAAACGCACGTATAATGGGCTGAATTTCGTTATCATATTCCACAAAAAAGAGCGGAAATTTTTGTGGTTTTCGCCCAAACTGACGTTTTTGAAAAAACTCCTCGAAAAGCCTTGAAAGCGCGAAAAAAAGGGATATAATTAGAGTTCGGATTTCCCGTTTCGGGAGGTTCGGATTCTTTTTTTATTGGAGTAATTTTATGAATATATTTCAGCCAAAGGTATTTTCAACTTTAAGGAATTACAGTAAAAAGCAGTTTGTAAACGACCTTGTAGCAGGTGTTATTGTTGCAATAATCGCCCTGCCTCTTTCCATTGCGCTTGCAATAGCTTCGGGCGTTTCACCTGAAAAGGGTATTTACACCGCTATTGTTGCAGGCTTTGTTATAGCTTTTCTCGGCGGCAGCAGCGTAAATATTTCGGGTCCCACCGCGGCTTTTGCAACAATAGTTGCAGGTATCGTTGCTCAGTTCGGCACAAGCGGACTTGTTGTTGCCACTATTATGGCAGGTATTATTCTTATAATTATGGGTGTTTGCCGCTTCGGCTCGCTCATAAAATACATACCCCACACCATCACCACGGGATTTACTTCCGGTATTGCACTCACAATCGTTATAGGTCAGGTCAAGGATTTTCTCGGCCTTACCTTCCCTGAGGGTATGCCCACGGTTGAAACTGCCGAAAAGGCTGAGGCTATTGTAAAATCCATAGGCACTTTTAACTGGCAGGCCTTGCTTGTAGGCGTCGCGGCGCTGGCAATCCTTATTGTGTGGCCGAAAATCAGCAAGAAAATCCCCGGATCGCTTGTTGCGGTTGTTCTGGGTGTGGTTGCGGTCAAGGTGTTTGATTTGCAGGTAAATACCGTTGGCGACCTTTACTCCATTTCACGCTCTCTGCCCGCATTCGAGCTGCCTGCTTTCAGCTTTGATACCGTAAAGCAGCTTCTCCCCAGTGCTTGCACAATAGCTATCCTTGCAGGTATAGAATCCCTGCTTTCCTGCGTTGTTTCCGACGGAATGATAAATGATAAGCACAACTCCAATACAGAGCTTATCGCTCAGGGCCTCGGCAATATCTGCTCCGGTCTTTTTGGCGGAATTCCTGCCACGGGCGCCATTGCAAGAACTGCTGCAAACGTTAAAAACGGCGGACGCACTCCTGTTGCAGGTATGGTTCATGCGGCGGTGCTGCTGCTTGTGCTCGTGGTGCTTATGCCCTATGCGGCGTGGATTCCCATGCCCGTTATTGCGGCAATCCTCTTTATGGTTGCTTACAATATGTGCGAGTGGAGGCAGTTTGTAAAAATCTGCAAAACCGCACCCAAGAGCGATATAATTGTTCTTATTATCACCTTTGTTCTTACCGTTGTGTTTGACCTTGTGGTTGCAATAGCTGTCGGTATGATTATTGCAGTTGTTCTCTTTATGAAGAGAATGGCGGACGTTGCAAACGTAAGAATCTGGACTCAGAATACCGAGGATGCGCCTGACAGTGAGCGCCTTAAGACAGTTCCCCAGAATACCGTTGTAGTTGAGTTTGACGGACCTATGTTCTTTGCATCAAGCGAAAAATTCAATACAATCCCCGTTGGTGAGGGTGTTAAGACAGTTATTCTCCGTATGCGCAACGTGCCTTCACTCGATTCAACAGCAATGCGTGCGCTGTATGAGATTTATTCAACCTGCAAAAAGTCGGGTTTGAATCTTATCCTTTCCCACACAAATGAGCAGCCTCTTTCAGCTATGAAAAAAGCAGGTTTCTACGATGAACTCGGCGCAGAGAATTTCCTTCCCAACATTGATGAAGCTCTTTCATATGCGCAAACACTTTGACATTGAAAAACCGCACGGAGAAATCCGTGCGGTTTTTACTTTTCGTCCTCAATTTACAAAAAGTTCATAAAATATTTTATCACAAAAGCTCGTTTTAATGTGTTTTATATTATGTAATGTTAAAAATAATATTACAGAAAAGGAGGCGGTGAATTGCGTAGCGTTACAGCCTTTTACAATGAAGAAAAACGGCACGTTGAATACGCTGTTGAAAAATACAGTAAAATGCTTTTCAGGATTTGCTTCAGCATACTGTGCAACCGTGAGGATGCAGAGGATGCTTTGCAGGAAACGTTTTTGAAATATATGACCAAAGCACCGCTTTTCCGTGACAGTGACCATGAAAAAGCGTGGCTCATAAAAGTGGCAACCAACACAAGCAAAAATATGTGCCGCTACAATACAAGAAGAGAATGTACGGATATTTCAGAGCTTAAGGAAATAGGCGTTGAGGATGCGGACATTTCCTCCCTTAACGTTGTGCTGAAGCTTGATGTAAAATATAGGATTGTGCTTGATTTGTTTTATATTGAAGGCTATAAATCACGCGAAATAGCCCAGATACTGGATATATCCCCCGCCGCTGTGCGCAAGCGTCTCCAGTATGCAAGGCAGGAACTTAAAAAGGAAATTGAAAGGACGGGTTTGAATGACAAATAACAACAGCATCAATGAATATCGCCGTGTTATGAATTCAATATGCTTGCCTGAGAAGTCAAAAAAAGAAATAGTCGAATTCTGTGCGAAGAAAAGCACGTCCGGCCATATACGTCCTTTGAAATTCAGAATATCCGTAAAAAACGAGAGTAAATCCGTTGAGGAAGTAACCTGTACGGAATGATTTTCAGTGCAAATTAATTATGCCTGCAAGCAGGGGCATGCGCTGTGCGTGTGCCCTTGTATTTTGTGCGGCAAAAGCGTATACAAGGAGAAGGAACAAAATGAAAAAGAAACCCGAAGAAAGAGAGAGAGGTTATAAATTTTTAACCGCTCTTATGCGTCCCGTTTTCAGGCTCTATTACAGACCTGAAATCATAGGCGCAGAAAAGATTCCCGCTGACGGCGCCGTAGTCATTGCGGGAAATCACAAGCACATCCTTGACCAGTGCATTACCATTGCGGCAACAAAAAGGGTAATTCACTATATGGCAAAGAAAGAGTATTTTGACGGAATGTTCGCCTGGTTTTTCAGGGCTGCAGGCTGCATCAGCGTAGACAGAGGCAACAACGACACCTCTTGCATAAGGTCTGCAATGAGAGTTCTCAAAAAAGACGGAGCAATCGGAATATTCCCCGAGGGAACGCGAAACAGAACGGACGAATTTCTGCTTGATTTCAAGCCCGGCGCAGTAGCTCTTGCAAAGAAAGCGGATGCGTATATCGTGCCTTTCGGCCTTACGGGCGATTACAAATTCAGAACAAAGAACCTCACCATAAGATACGGCGAGCCTTTCAAGGCAGCCGATATGACCGTGGCAGAGGCAAACCAAAGGCTTCAGTCAGAGGTTGAAAAGCTTATGAGAACAAGTATTGAGGAAGAGAAAAGGAAAGAAGCTTAAACAGAGGGAGAAAAAATGAGAATAGGACTTGATGTGGGTTCAACAACGCTCAAATGCGTTGCCGTGGACGATGAAAACAATATAGTTTACAAAGAGTATGAAAGGCATTTTTCTCACATTGCTCAGAAAAGTGCACAGATGCTTAACGATATAATCAGCAAACATCCGCAGTTTAAGAACAGTGCCCTGAGCGTTTCGGGCTCGGCGGGTATGGGCTTTGCCAATACCCTCGGCCTTGATTTCGTTCAGGAGGTTTATGCAACAAGAGTCAGTGTTTCCCGCCTTTTGCCCGGCACTGATGCCGTAATCGAGCTTGGCGGCGAGGACGCAAAAATTCTGTTTTTCACAAACGGTGTTGAGGTACGTATGAACGGCTCGTGCGCAGGCGGTACAGGTGCATTCATAGACCAGATGGCATCCCTTCTCAAGGTAACGCCTACCGAGATGAACGAGCTTGCAAAGCAGAAGGAAAAGATTTATTCAATTGCATCAAGATGCGGTGTTTTTGCAAAATCGGATATCCAGCCTCTGCTCAATCAGGGTGCGCAGAAGCCCGACGTATCCGCGAGTATTTTTGCGGCGGTTGTAAATCAGACAGTTGCAGGTCTTGCGCAGGGCAGAAGAATAGAGGGCAACGTAGTTTATCTCGGCGGTCCTCTCCACTTCCTTTCCGAGCTCAGGAAAGCATTTGATGAGCAGCTTGGTGTAAAGGGTGTCTGCCCCGAAAATGCTCTTTACTTTGTTGCACTCGGCGCAGCTTATTCAGGCAGCGGTGAAGTGATTGACATTGAAAAGGTAACTGAAAGAATTGCATCCCTTAAGGAAAACGGCGAATATCTCAGCGCAAAGCCTCTGTTTTCAGGTGAGGATGAATACAATGAATTCTTACAGCGTCACAGCAAGAGTAAGGTTAAATTAAAAGAAAACGTAGCCGAAAACGAAAAGGTTTACATAGGCATTGATGCAGGCTCAACCACGGTAAAGGCCGCCGCGGTTGACAGTAACGGAGCTCTCATTTTCAGCAGATATTTGCCCAACAGCGGCGATGCAGTAGAGCTTGTAAAGCAGTTCCTTATTGATTTTTATAAAAAATATCCTCAGGCAGTGGTGGCTTCAAGTGCTGTTACAGGCTACGGTGAGGAGATTATCAAAAACGCATTCAACGTGGATTTCGGTATTGTTGAAACCGTTGCCCATTACACCGCAGCAAAGGTGTTCAAGCCGGACGTTGATTTTATTATCGACATCGGCGGTCAGGATATAAAGTGCTTTAAAATCCGCAATTCTGTTATTGATAACATTTTCCTCAACGAAGCTTGTTCTTCAGGCTGTGGCTCCTTCCTGCAGACCTTTGCCGCTGCGTGGGATTACAGCATTGCCGATTTTTCGCGCCTCGGTCTGTTTGCGGATAAGCCCGTTGACCTCGGCTCAAGATGCACGGTATTTATGAATTCATCCGTGAAGCAGGCTCAGAAGGACGGCGCATCCATTGAGAATATCTCCGCAGGTCTTTCGATAAGCGTTGTAAAGAACGCTCTGTATAAAGTTATCAGAGCGGCTAATGCGGACGAACTCGGCAAGAACATAGTTGTTCAGGGCGGCACTTTCCTTAACGATGCAGTGCTTCGTGCATTTGAGCAGGAAATCGGCAGAGACGTAATAAGACCCGATATCTCGGGACTTATGGGTGCATACGGCGCGGCAATTTACTCAAAGGAAAAGGCAACCGCGGCAAGCACTATTATCAGTGCAAAAGAGCTTGAAAGCTTTGAACATAAAATCAAAAACGTTACCTGTCAGGGCTGCAGCAACCATTGCAGACTTACCGTTAATACCTTCTGCGGCACAAGAAGCTTCATAGGCTCCAATAAGTGCAGCAAGCCTGTTTCGGGCAGAAACAAGGCCGAAAGCATAAATATGTTCTCTCTCAAAAAAGAGCTTCTTGCAAAGTATTCTTCTTTTGAAGGCAAAAAGGATACCGTCGGAATTCCTATGGGTCTTAATATGTTTGAGCTTCTGCCTTTCTGGCACACCT
Organism: Acutalibacteraceae bacterium; assembly: GCA_045592385.1. GTDB lineage: Bacteria > Bacillota > Clostridia > Oscillospirales > Acutalibacteraceae > CAG-177. The sequence continues at coordinate 29,572 of JAZNUP010000141.1, read as the reverse complement.
TCTTCAAAAAGCTCGGCTTCGGTGTGGAGGTTTCGCCTCCCTCAACCAGACAGCTTTACGTAAAGGGTCAGCACACAATCCCGTCAGATACGGTATGCTACCCGGCAAAGCTTCTTCACGGTCACGTTGAAGCGCTTCTTGAAAAGGGTATAAAGCATATTTTCTACCCTTGTATGACCTACAATATTGATGAATCCCTCGGTGATAACAACTATAACTGCCCCGTTGTTGCGTATTACCCCGAGGTTATCCGTTCCAACGTTTCTCAGGTGAAAGAGATCAACTTTATAAGTGATTATTTCGGACTTCACCGACCCAAGGATTTTGCAGTTAAAATCCACGCAGTACTCAATGAAAAGCTTGGCAAGTTTTCGCTTAAAGAGGTTAAAAAGGCTTGTGATGCGGCATATGACGAGTATCATAACTATATGGACACTCTGAGGACTACGGGTCAGAAAATGCTTAAAACGGCAAGGGAAAAAGGAATGCCTGTAATCATTCTCTGCGGCAGACCCTATCACCTTGATGAGGAGATTAACCACTCTATTGACGAGCTTATCTGCGATTGCGGCGCCGCCGTAATTACCGAGGATGCCGTCAGCAGTCTTGTTGAAAAATTCCCCACAGACGTACTTGACCAGTGGACTTATCACTCCCGTCTTTATGCAGCGGCAAAATACGTTTGCGATGCAAAGGATACTGATATAAACCTTGTTCAGCTTGTATCCTTCGGCTGTGGTGTTGACGCTATCACAACCGACGAGGTGCGTGCGATTCTTGAAAGAAATTCAAGGATTTATACCCAGATTAAGATTGACGAAATTTCAAACCCCGGCGCCGTAAAAATCAGGCTCAGAAGTCTGTTTGCGGCAACAGGCAGATAAGGAGGAGAATGTATGAATCCCGAAAACAGAGTTGAATTTACAAAGGATATGATGGATTACACCATTCTTGCTCCCAATATGGCGAATATCCATTTTACAATGCTTATCAACGTATTCAGAGAATACGGCTACAACGTTGAGCTGCTTCAGAATGAGGGCAGGGAGGTTGTTGATGAGGGCCTCAAATACGTTCATAACGATACCTGCTACCCTGCGCTGCTTGTTGTAGGTCAGCTTATAGACGCTCTCAACAGCGGAAAGTACGACGTTAATAAAACCGCACTGCTCATTACTCAGTCGGGCGGCGGATGCAGAGCGTCAAACTATATTCACCTTTTAAGAAAAGCACTCAGAAAAGCAGGCTACCCTCAGGTGCCTGTAATTTCCCTTAACCTTTCGGGTCTTGAGAAGAACAGCGGCTTCAAAATCCGTATCACAATGGCGCTCAAGATGCTTTGTGCCATGATTTACGGTGATTTGATAATGCTGCTTAAAAATCAGACCGAGCCCTACGAAATCAACAAGGGCGAGTCCGATGCGCTCGTTAAAAAATGGACAGATAACATAAGCGGGCAGTTCGCAAAAGGCAAGGGATATTCTATCAAGGAAATGAAAAAGAATCTTGCGGACATAACCAAAGCTTTTGCTGATATTAAGCTTGAAAAGACCGATAAGGTAAAGGTCGGCGTGGTTGGTGAAATATACGTTAAATATTCGCCCCTTGCAAATAACCGCCTTGAAGAATTCCTTTTTTCTCAGGGATGCGAGGTTATGGTGCCCGGTCTGCTCGGATTTTTCCTCTTTAAAACGGATAACCGCCTTGAGGATATCAAGCTTTACGGCGGCAAAAGAATAAAGAAGATCGCAATGAAGGTTGCAATGCGTGCGCTTACAGCGATTGAAACAATCCTTATAAACGCCGTTAAGGAAAACAGCTCCTTTATTGCTCCCGCACCCTATGCTCACATCAAGGAAAAATGCACCAAAATCATAGGCGCAGGCTGTAAGATGGGTGAGGGCTGGCTTCTTACCGCTGAAATGATGGAGCTTATTGAAAGCGGCTACGGCAACATTGTGTGTGCTCAGCCCTTCGGATGCCTACCCAACCATATCGTAGGTAAGGGTATGATAAGAAAGCTCAAGGAGATGTATCCCGATTCAAACATTGTGCCCATAGATTATGACCCCGGCGCAACAAGAGTTAATCAGGAAAACAGAATAAGGCTGATGCTTGCCGTTGCCAAGGAAAACGGAGCAGTAGGTGCTTGCGGTGACTGCGCAAGCTGCACAAAGTGTATTAATGAATAGTCAGGACCTCCGGCTAAGCCGGAGGCTTGATTAAGCCCTAAAAGGGCATTATACGGACGAAACCCCTTAAGGGGCGCTGAAAGGTTTGCCGACCGCATTCCTTTTTCAGCTACCCCTCAAGGGGTTGATTTTATGCTTTCTTGTTCTCGCTACCCGTGAACGGGTCTACATACTCTTTAAGGCTCATTTGGTCTGCTATTTGGTCTTCTGCAAGCTGGTTCTTTATGTACTCTGCTACTTGCTTCTTGTTTCTTCCTACTGTATCTACAAAATAGCCTCTTGACCAAAAGTGCCTGTTTCCATACTTGTATTTTAAATTTGCGTGTCTATCAAATATCATCAAACTACTCTTGCCTTTCAGATATCCCATTATCTGTGACACACTATACTTGGGCGGTATGCTTATCAGCATATGGATATGGTCTGGACACAGTTCTGCTTCTATTATTTCTATTCCTTTTTGTTGGCATAACTGTCTTAATATCTTTCCTATATCCACTTTTATCTCTCTGTATATTGCAAGCCTTCTATATTTCCGTGCAAATACAATATGGTATTGACATCTCCAACTCGTATGTTCTAAACTATTTATGTCTTTTTCTTTCACGTTAAAGACCTCCTTGTTATTCTAGTTGTGTGGTCGGCAAACCACTTCTACTATATCAAGGAGCTTTTTTCTTGTCTACTTCTCCCCTCGCTAAAAGCTTTCCTTTTCCCCTGGCATAGCCAGGGGTTCTCTTTGTTACAAACAAAAGAAAAAACGGAAATTCCCGTAGTTGGGAATTTCCGTTTTCTTATTGTTTTAACGTTTCGCTGTTGTTCAAAACAGAAGTGCTGTAAAGGAAAAGCACGTCACTGTTTTCAAGCTCAATCATCCTGCAAAGGGTTGAATAATGAGCGTAGCGTATATCGGCAAGGGTTACCTGCGAGTATTCCTCCAGCAAAAGCGGAGCAATACTGCTTGCAAAGGAATCACGGAAAATTACAAGCTTTTTGTCTGTTTTTGCGTTGGGGTTTGTAACAGTCAGAAGTGAAATTGAACCGCTGAGGAAAAGCTCGTACGGGTCTTTGCCGCCTGCTTTCTGGAAATCGTAAACGGCGATATCCTTCTGGTTTTCAAAATCGAAAACCTTGCAGGAATCCGTTACGGAGTTTGTAAGGTAAACGATATTTTCGTCTTTTACGGGGAGTGCATATCTGCCTGCGTAAACTCCTTTGAAGGGGATATCCAGCGTGTTTTCGGTAAATTCAGAGTTGAACGTGTTACCCATAGCGGTTGCAATTCTTTGAGCGGCAGGCAAAAGAGCCTCCTGCCTCCAGTGGGTGTCGGTCTTGTAATAGGAATCAGCGTTAAGGGTATCGCTGATGTCAATAAACTGAGCAAAGCCCGTGTTGCTTTTTACAACGGAATAGAGTTCCGTATAGTCAAGCGAGGGCACGCCTGCACCGTCGCTGATGTAATATCCCTTGTCGGGCACTATGCACATATAAACCTTTGCGTTTGCAGGTTTTAAATATTTTTCATAAATCTTTTCAAATATATCCGTTGCACGCTCTATGGACTTGATGTTGAGCGGATAAAGTGCTTCTGTAAGCTGACCCTGATGCTCGTAAACTCCGTTGTTATCCGACTGATTAAGGAGCCTGAGGGAAATAAAAGCTTTCAGCGAACGGAATTCATCTCTTAACGGGAAATTGTCCGATGCATAATCTTCAAACGCCTGCATAAATCTGCCCGAAGAAATGCTTTCAACCGAAAGCTCCGGGAATTTTGCAAGCAGCCTGCGTTCACTGTGGGAGTATTCCGCCTTAGGCAGAAACAGGCACAAAGCAGTAATGGCTGCTACCAGTATGCAGGTGATGCAGACAATTGCAATGTTTTTCTTTTTCATCATCACGTACCGCCTTAAAATCTGAAATACAGGAAAGGATTGAATGAACCGTCAGCGAGGTAAGCGGTTGAAATAAGAAGCAGTGCGGCAACAATTACGGGCTGAAGTACGCTGCACAGCTTTTTCGTTTTTTCGTTTTCGCTAAAGCGTACTGCGGCTTTTTTTACAAGGGGGGTTGCGCCGATAATACCGATAACAAGCAGCACCGCATAGCTTTTGAGGTAATAAAGCGTGGGAGAGGAAACAAGAGGATGACCGCCTGCAAAGAACATAGAGGCTATATCCGAAAAAGCCTGCGACATATCAGAGGCATTGAAGATTACAAAGCTTATGAGCACGGCAATGATTACGTAAACGCGGCTTAAAGCTTTACTGCGTTTGAGCAGCTTTGAGAACAGATTCTTTTCAAGGGTGAGCAAAACGGCGAAGTAAAGACCCCATACGGCAAAATTCCAAGCCGCGCCGTGCCACAGACCCGTTAAAAACCATACCGTGAAAATGTTGAGGATTCTTCTCGGGGCGTATACTCTGTTGCCGCCCATAGGGATATAAACGTAATCCCTGAACCAGGAGCCGAGCGAAATGTGCCAGCGGCGCCAGAATTCGCTCACGCTTGTTGAAATATAAGGATAGTTGAAATTTTCGCAAAAATCAAAGCCGAGTATTTTGCCGAGCCCTATCGCCATATCGCTGTATCCCGAAAAATCGAAATAAACGTGAAGGGCGTAGGCAACGGCGTAAATCCAGTAGAACAGCACGGATTTATCCTCGCAGGAGCGGAAGATGTCGCAAAGTTCGCCGAGGGTGTTGGCAAGCAGGATTTTCTTTGACAGACCTATAACGAATCTTGTTATGCCCTGTGCGGCAAAATCAACGGTGTGCCTGCGGCTTTTCAGGGATACGGCAATGTCACTGTAACGCACAATGGGGCCTGCAATAAGCTGAGGGAACATTGTGATATACGCGCCGAGGTTTATGGGATTCTTCTGTGCGGGTAAGCCTCTGTAAACGTCAACGGTGTAGCTGACAAGCTGGAAGGTGTAGAAGCTTATGCCGATAGGCAGGGCTATGCCGAGAAGAGGCACACAAAGCCCCGTTGCACTGTTGAAATTATCAATAAAGAAATCCGTATACTTGAAAAACAGCAGGAAAGCAAGGCTGATGCTGACTGAAACTCCGGTGAGGATTTTTTTTGCGGTTTTGCCGGAGGATTTTTCAATCAGTATGGCAAACACGTAGTTTACGGCAATGCTTGCAAGCATTATAAGGGCATATTTTGGCTCACCCCATGCATAGAAAACGATACTTGCAAGGAAGAGTACCGTGTTTTTAAAACGGGCAGGGGTGATAAAATAAAGCAAAAAAACACACGGAAGGAAATAATACAAGAAAGTAATACTTGAAAATAACATAAAATTTCCCTCCGTGTGTTAAGTTTTGATTTTTAATTATGCTGCAAGGGGAACTTCCTCAAGAAGAACTGCGCTGCCTGAATAGCTTGCAAGAACCTTGGTCTTGAAGTTTTCAATAATTTCAGCGTTGCCGTAAGCGCTGAGGATATAATCGGAGCCTACGCTTATGATGATGAGAGTGTCAGGGAATCCGCACATCCACTGCTTGCCGCTGATAGCAGTCTTAAGAGAGTCGGAAACTTTGCTCATATTTGCGGAATCGGTAAGGTGATAAACGCCGCAGGTGAAGGTGTTTGCGTTCATCATATGCATAAGGGAAGCTGCATCGTCAATAAGAGCGATGTCTGCCTGGGGGAAACCGAGAGTTGCTTCAACAGCCTCTGCATCGGTAAGAGCATAGGTGCCGGGAGCATCCATAACGGAGTTTTCCATATCGCCGCCTGCTACGGGGAACTTCTCAGCGTCGCCATAGGTAGCCCATACGGTGTTGAGAATGTCAACAGCCTTTGAAATTTCGGTGTTGCCTGCCTGGGGGGCTGCGGAAGTTTCGGATTCAGCTTCAGTTGTTTCTGCATCTGCTGCTGAAGTTTCAGCTTCGATTGCTGAATCTGTGGTGCTTTCTGCGTTAGTGTCGGAAACGCTCTGGCCTTCGTTGCCCTGAGTTGAGGTGTTGCCTGTGCATGCTGCAAGAGCAAAGAGCATTGCTGCAGCGAGGATGAGTGCGAGAATCTTCTTCATTGTTTTTCTCCTTTTAATTTTATAATGTAAAGTGTTGCCTTGAAGATAGTACATTAAAAGCTCTTAAATTGCAACCTTTATTTTTATACTGCCTGTAAACTCTTTGTGAACACCGTTGTATGAGAAGGAAGCTTTGATTCTCTCGTCGGCATTTACGGTGATTTCGGCGCAGCTGCCGTCTTTTGCGTATTCAACAGAAATAACTCCGTTTTCAGTAGTTATATGCCCCTTTGCGCGGTTTATACCGTCAACAAAAACGGGAGAGATAACAACGTCGGCATATGCGCTTGAATTCCCAGCTTGGCGTATACCGAGAAGGTAAGTGAACAGACATTTTGAAACTGCGCCGAACATCGGATGGTTCTTGGAGGATTCACCGTTCCAGTTTTCCCATAAGGTTGTAGCACCGTTTCTTGCCATATAGTCAAAGGAAACCTCACCCTTGCTTGAAAGCAAATCAAAAGCAAGCTGACCTTCGCCGTTTTCAAACAGATACTGAGTGAGTGCGGGGGTGGCAATTATTCCCGTATCGTACATACCGAGCTTTTTGTATTTCTCAACGGTTTTGCGCAGCGTGAACTCATCGCCGAGACCAATCTGCAGAGCAAGGCTGTTTGCACCCTGAATGTCACCGCAGTAATTGTGGGAGGCGGCGCTGAAATATGCAACGTTGATTGCTTTTTTGACTCTTTCAATTCTTTCGGGCAGGAACGTGACTTCACTTTCTCTGCCGAGGACGGATGCAATTTCAAGCACCTGCTGCATAAAAAGAACGTAAAGGCAGGTGTTTACGTAAGCTTCGGGGATTTTAATCGGGTCGGGGGCGCACCAGTCACCAAGGCACCAGCCGTTTTCCTCTTCTCGGTAAATCAGGGAGTTTTTGCTCCTGGTTTCAAGATAATCAAAGTAACGCAGCATCTTGGGGAAGAATTCTTCAAGCAGCTCTTTATCACCGTAGAGCTTATAGAATTTGTAGGGCACTTCAACCATTGCGCCGCCCCAGCCGCAAGGTCCTCCGCCGCCGCCCATAAGGGGAGCAGTGTGCTGAACGTGGCCTGTTTTAAGGCACTGGCAGTCGGAGATATCGTAGAGCCATTTGCGGTAGAATTCCTTACTGTCAAGCATCATCATTGCCGCCTCGCAGCAAAGCTGGCCGTCGCCCGTGTAGCCGAGGCGTTCTCTGTGGGGGCAGTCCGACGGGATGCCGCAATGCATATTGGCAAGCTGAGTGCGGATGAATGCATTATAAAGCCAGTTGAGCTGCGGATTGTCACATTCAAAAGAGGAAGTTACGGGGCAGTCTGAATGAACAACGTCAACCCTGAGCGGTACGGCATCGCCCTCTATGCGGAAATATCTGAAGCCGTGCCAGAGAAAATGCGGCGCGTACTCTGCCTGAATACCGTCGGTGATGAAGGTGTCGGTCTGGTAACCATCTTCAAAGTGCATACCGAAGTTTTCTTTGTCGTAAATATCCTCGGCATAGCTTACGGTTATTTTTTTACCCTTTTCATTGCAGGCAATAACCGCGTAGCCTACGGTATTTTCACCGGCATCGTAAAGCTTTGTTTTGCCCTCGTCTTTTATGAGAACAGGGGTAAGGGTACGGGTTACCTTGTCGCAGGGAGAGGTCTGAATGTAAAACTCGGTTTCATCTGCTTCGGTTTCGGTGCTTTCAGTGAAGCAGTCACCGCAAGGCAGGAGCGAATAATCGTGAGCTTCACCGTAAAAAAGATTATTTTCTGTGATAAAGCCTTTGTTCACAAGGGTGGATTTATCAGAAATAACGTTGCCGCTTTCCTTCTCAAGCAGATAGCAGAGCTTGGGATGACCGTAAAAGACGTCGCCCTCAACTGTTCTTCTGTTCTGATTATAGTAGCTGTTGCCGAGCATTACCGCAAGGGTATTCTCTCCCTCTTTCATAAATGCGGTAACGTCATATTGCATACAGTAGGTTCTGAATGAAAGAGTGTCAAAAAGAGGATAGAGAAATCCTGATAAATCTCTGTAGCAGTAGTTTGATGCATTAGGGGCGAGCAAATCCTCGCTCACCTTTTTGCCGTTTATATAGAGCTTGAAAGCTCCGAGCCCGCATATTGTGATGATTGCTTTTTCGTTTTCTTTTGCACAAAAGACTTTTTTGAAAATCGGTGCATCGCTTTCGGGCATTGTTATCCATTTTGCATTTTTGAAAATCTCTTTACTTGTCATAACGTACCTCCGTGGGGTTGTTGTTAATCAAAGTATAGCATTTTAAATTACAGTTTTCAAGCGGAACAAAACTCAGGGCTGCCCTGACAGGACAGCCCTGAGTTTTACGGGATGCGTGTTATGATTTTTCAACGGTTTCGTTTTCAAGCATCTGAGCCATCTCCTCAACGGCATTGTTGGTAAGATGCTCTTTTGCAAGAAGTGCGCGGCGCTCATTGAGGGCAATATACATTCTTTCGCGTTTTTCGCCCTCAAGGTCGTAGAAGATATAAGGTATCATTCTGATTATGTTGGGTAAAAGCTGGATTCCGTTGAAAAGGAAGAATACCTTCTGGTAAATTACCTTACTGCCCTGCGACCAGGGGAGCATATCAATTGTTGAATCGTAGCCGGACCATTTGAAAAGCTTGATGGTAAGCCATGCGTTGATGGGTGAGGTTACCTTTGTTATAAGATCGGTAAGAATACTTATTGTACCGTCAGGGCGTTCGCCCGTCATATATTCGGTATAGTCGTTTATTTCTCTTGAAAGCTCGGCTTCAAATACCTTTGACGGACCGTTATTGAATCCGTTTATGCCGTAGAACAATGCGTAAATTCCTATAATTGCCCATTTTTTATCAACAACGGGGCAGCCGAGTGCGAACATTCCCAGCACGCACAGCAAATCCCACAGTCTTAGCCATATTACGGCTTTGCGGTTGTTGTTTTTGAAAATCTTCTGGAATTTCGGGATAAAAGCGAGGCTGAGCGTATCAAAGATATTATAAGGCAGGTATGCAAGGAATGAATAGAAGGTTCCGCCGAAAATTTCCATCTGTGTTACAACGTCCCACGAATATCCGCCCGAGCTCCACCAGCTTACGGAGAAGTTGGCAAGGAAGTTTCTCATTGCGTATTTGTTCTTGAGAACGTAGAAAATGGATTTCTGAATGGGAGCGGGCTTGGGCTGGAGAATTATTCTTTCCTTGCAGCCTATTGCCATAGCTATGTTGCTCATACATCCGAGCATTGCCGTGCTGCAGGTTATGATAGCGAAGATGACGGGCATGGGAGCATTTATGTATCCCTTGTTGTTGAGCTCAAGGAGAGGGAGAAACGTTATGTAAACAAGCTGAGCGCCCATTTCGCCGATGTAGTTGTTTACAAGACCCATGTTGATTCTGTCTTTGGGGTTTGGGGTCTGCAGGGTCAGCATATTGTTCCTCGGGATTGTGTAAATGGTTGAGAACGTTTCCTGAATGAACAGCAGAACGAAAACGAAGATGATTTTCTTCGGGTCGTTGCCTGCCTTGTCGCCAAGGAAGAGCGCTCCGCTGTAAAGCACCGCGGTGCTCAGGAAATAGGGGATAGCGGTAAAGATTATGTACGGCCTCGCCTTACCCCAACGGGTTCTGGTTCTGTCATAAACGGCGCCCATAAGGGGATTGTTGAGGATATCGTAAATGCTGATGAGTGTAAGGATTACGGTGACGTACACCATATCTATTTTCAGAACGTTTACAAAGTAAAGTGTTCTGTAATAGGTGATACCGCTGAGAAGCCTTGTTGCAAATTCCGCAACTGCAGGGAAAGCCATTTCCTTGGGAGTAAGAACTCCCGTGTGGAACATTCTTATTGCAATCTGATTATACTTGCTCAGCTTGCCCTGGCCGAGAGAGGCAGCGGAATTCTTTTCCGCACCGAAAACTTTTTCGCTTAAGCTTCTTTGCTGAACGTTGTTTTCGCTCATTTTACAGTCACCTCACAAGTAGCTTTATAGTATCCGTCGTCAGTGAGTGCGTAAACACTTGAGGTACCTGCTCCGATTGCAGTAACAACACCGTTTTCGTCAACGGTTGCCACGCTTTCATCGGATGAATACCATTTTACGCTTTGGACGGTAGCGTTGCCGGGGGAAACGCTGATTTTAAGTGCAAGTGTTTCGCCTGCTGAGATTTGTGCACTGTGCTTGTTGATTTTTATTCCCTCAACGGAAGTTCTTACGTAAACCGTGCAGGAATCGGAATAGGTTTTTCCCTGAAATTCAAAGCTTGCCGTTATTATTGCTTCACCGTCTTTTTTGCCTGCGGTGAAGTAGCCCTCTCCGTCAACGCTGACTATGCTTTCATCAGAGCTTGACCATTTAACGGTGTATGCCGTGGGGTCGTCGCAGGTGAGTGTGGCAAGCAGGTTGTCGGTAGCCTTTTTCTCAACAGACACGGTTTCGTTGTTTAGCTTAAGTGAAGGCCAGGTGAAGCTGAATCTGTTCTGTTCACTGAGAATAAAACTCGCTTGAGCTTTTCCGAGCTGAGAGTATTCATCTGTAAAAGTGACAGTTGACGAAACGGGCATATTTTTACCGTATTCAAGGAAGGTGAGCTTGTTGGTGAGTCTGTCAACTTTAAACGCAATATAAATATCCTCGTAGCTTACTTCAAGCGGAGTGTGAGTGAGCACACCGTCAAACATTCCCGCGGTAATAGCTGCAATCTGTTCATCACTGCGCGGGTGGAAGTTACTCTCGATTACGGAGTTTTCACCGAAAGCTCTTGTTTCGGGCTTGAAGTGAATTGTTACGGAGTAATCACCTCTGTATAAAAGGTTGTAGGGGTACGCGTATCCGCAGTCCTCGCAGTTTTCGTGAGCAACGTCGCTTTCAACACCGCAGGAGGGGCATCTATAATACTGATAGCTGCATTCGAAACTGTCCGCCTGTGAAGCGGAAAGCTTCGGAATCCACAGTAAATCTTCAAAGCCTTCTCCGAAATCGGCGGTAACGCTTTCGGTGGAATCCTCAAGGTGTGAAACGGCGCCGCCTTTGATGTGTTCCATACTTTTAAGTACAAAATCCGAGCCGGTTGTTTCAATGCTGTCCGAATCTATATCAAAAGAGTCGGAAATCTCCAGCTTCGGTTTTTCTTTAACGGCTTTTTCAACCGCAAGATTAAGCAGGTCAATTGCATCCTGAACGGTTTCGGGGGCAGGGGTAAGCCCTTCCTCAATGTTTACGGGAGGGAAAGAGCCTTCCATATTGAGCACTTCATTGAGACCCCACGCAAAGAATGCGGCAAAGATTACGCACAGAAGAATAACTACGGCTTTCAGCAGGAGACTTTTGTAATCACGTTCTTTTTTCATTGAGTTTCCGCCTCCCCGTTTGCGATTTTTTGTTGCTTGAGGAAGTTCTCTTCCTCTTGGGCTATTTCTTCCTCAATTGCTCTTGTTTCTGCCGTTTCAACAACGGGCTGAGGCAAATCCTCAAGCTTGATTTCGCCTGATTTAACCTTTTTATAAATAGCCGCTCTTTCAAGCCAGCCTTCATCGTATTCTACGGGAATTCCTTTTTTGACAAGCAGGTAATTAACAATGAAAACCGCAATCATCATAATTGCGGTGATAATAAGTCCGAAGCTTATGCTGCCTGAAATCATACCGTCTGCAACGTCGCAAAATCTTTTTATAAGGATAAAAGCAGGCACTGTTGCCGCAAATCCGAGTGCGCTGAATACGCACACGAATTTCTGCATATTTTTAATACTCAGAAATCCCAGAATGGAAAACAGCAGAATAAGAACGGATAAAACCGCAAGAACTGCTTCGGCTATAATTGCATAAGTGAGGGCGGTGAAGGCTTCGCCTGCGATTTCGGAGCCGCCCATACCGAGGATGAAATTCAGTGTTCCCGAGGAAAAAATATTGTATATTCCCAGGGCGCTTATGCCGATGCTTTCCTCATAGAAAGGCATTGTCAAAACTGCGTTTGCGGCAGGCAGCAGGAGCGAAACCAACGGCAAAAGCATAACGCACAGACGGGCGACGGTGAGCTTACTGCCTATGAAAGATGCCTTGAGATTCCTGATTTTGATTTTTACCGATGCCATTGAAAGCTCCGCAAGCTTGGCTTCGGTGTAAAAATTCTCTTCAAAATTGTAGAATCTCATATTCACGCCGCACGAGGGACAGTGCTGACTAAGGTCTGTCAGCCTGAGTTTTTTGCCGCATTTGGGACAAGCACTCATAATAAATGACCTCCTTGTAGCTGTATGCTTGAAAAACAGATTTGGTTTTTGTTGATGTTGCACAAAAACAAACATGATAACCTGATTAAATTATAAACTTTTATTCACATAAATACAATACAGAATTATAAAAAATATTCAAAAATTTTAAAAGTATCATTTTGGAGATATCACTCGATGAAAAACGGTAATCTGATACACCTATGCAAAAGACTATATGCTTGTAACGGATTATACTGTGTTGATAATGATGCAGGTGATTGACAGTGCAATATATAATATGTTATTATATTTATTAAGAAAAAAACAAGGTGGCGATTTTTTGTCTGACAAGTTAACGGATGCCGTTGCCGTTGAGGAACAGCAGGGGCAGGCGCCAACTCCTAAAAAGCTTGTAGCACCAAGGGAGATTGCGGCTTATGCACTAACCTCTTACGGAATCAACAACCTTAATTCATTCATCGGTTCAACCAAGCAGTATTTTATGATGAGCTTCCTCGGCATATCGGGAACTCAGTACGGTGTGCTTGGCACTGCGTCTTCCATATGGGACGCGATGGACGACCCTATTTCGGGGGTTGTCATTGACCGTATGCGTACCAGATGGGGAAGGCTGCGCCCGTTTCTGGTTTTCCCTACTCCGCTCTGGGCGCTTACGTCAATTCTTTTTTACGTTGTACCGGGAAACTTCAGCGTTCAGCAGAGATTCTGGTATGCGCTTATTTCAACCATCATTCACGGAATAGGATTTTCATATCTTAACGGTTGGGAGCTTTTACTTTACAACATTACTCCCAATACAGATGAACGCAGCCGTCTTATTGCAACCAATAAGTTTGTAAATCTGTTTACGTATCTGCCGTCGCTTGTGCCGCTGTTTGTTGATTTCATACCGTCGATAACCTCAAACAACGTAACTCAGCCGACTGTTTATACGTCGTTCTCGGTTGTTTTCGTTATATTTGCGATTTTCTGTACCCTGTTCGGCTTCTTCAATATGAGGGAAAGGGTTTCTGTAGCCTCTAAAGAAGAAATGAAGGAAAAGGGTATACTGAAATCGGTTGCTACTATTTTTAAATGCAGACCGTTGTTTGTTCTTTTGCTTTCAAATTTCTTTGCAAGCGTAAAAGGTGTCGGCGGCGCTTCGGAGGATTTCTTCTGGCTCAACTGCACGGGAAGGCTTTCAAACCGCTTGCTTGCGAGTCTTTTTACGGGAATTCCAAACTACGTAATTACACCTCTTGCACCTAAGATGGTTCAGAAGATGGGGTTGAGAACAACTGCGATTTCAGCAGGTATTTTCAGCGCGGTTGCTTATACGGCGCTTTACTTTATAGGTTATTCTCCAACACAAAGCAGTGTAGTTAATTTTATATGGGTAACCTTTGCGCTTACTATTTGCGGACTTCCCAACCACGTTATGAGCGTATGTGACCCGCTTCTGAAGGGCGATATGTATGATTATCTTGAGTGGACTTCGGGTATAAGAAGCGAAGGTCTTGTTAATGCGGTTTCGGGTTATGTAAACAAGCTTTCGGGCAGCGTTATCAGTCTTCTTTCAGGCGCTGTGTTTGACTGGATCAAATTCAAGCCTCAGAAGGATATGTTCGGTAATATCGTGCCTCATACCAATCCCAAAGTGCTTAAGGGAATATGGGGAATCTTCTGCCTTGCACCTGCTGTGGCAAGGTACGGATATGCACTGTCGCTGTTGCTGTTCAACGTTCACGGAAAGCTTAAGAATCAGATGATAACGGAACTTGATGAACGCCACGCTGAACGGGCGGAAAATATAAAATCCGTACTTGATTCGGAAAATGCAACATAGAAAATGAAATAAACATTAATATAGTTATTATAAAGTAATAAAAACGGCAAAAAGTTAAAAAAAGGGCTTGACTGCGGATTGGTTTTGTGCTATTATAGCCGTACCTCTGCGGGAGGGTTCTTTTTTTGTGCCCATTTTCCCGAACTTACAGAGGGAGGCTAAAAATTCCGAAAAATGGAGGTGCCGCAAATGGCTGCTAACGGTAAGAGAGTAAAAATCACCCTTTCTTGCACCGAATGCAAACAGCGCAACTACAACACAGTCAAAAACAAGCAGAACACACCTGACAGACTGGAAATGAACAAGTACTGCCGCTTCTGCAGGAAACACACGGTTCACAAGGAAACAAAGTAAACACAGGAGGAATACCGATGGCGAAAAAGGAAGTCTCCGCAGCTGCTGAAAAAGTTGCCAAGGCTGAGAAAGCCACAAAGAATGCTGAAAAGCAGAAGAATCCCAACGGCAATTTCTTCCAGCGTGCATGCAAAGCTATCAAGAAGTTTTGCAAGGACCTCAAGGGTGAGGTCAAAAAGGTTGTATGGCCCGATGCAAAAACCGTCCTTAAGTCAAGTGGCGTAGTTTTTCTTGTGGTCGCAATCTGCGGCGTTGTTATCTTTGGTGTAGACGAGCTTCTTGCTTTCCTTCTTTCTCTTCTTAAGAGAGCTGCTGAAAGCATCAGTGAAGCAGGTGCAGAAGAAACAACAACCGCTATGATGGCGTTGAGCAGAATTTTCACTCTTAACTGATTAAGGGAGGAAAATTTATGGCTATCGACGCAAGATGGTATGCGATTCATACCTACTCAGGTTACGAAAACAAGGTTGCTACCAACATTGAAAAGGTAGTTGAAAACCGTAAAATGCAGGATCAGATTCTTGACGTTAAGATTCCCACCGAAACGGTAATCGAGGTTGAGAAGAAAAAAGAGGTTGAGCGTAAGCTTTTCCCCGGTTACGTTCTTGTTAAGGTAGCAGTTACCCCTGATAAGGACAGCAGACCCGTTATGAGCGATGATGCATGGTTCGTTATTCGTAACACAAGAGGCGTTACGGGCTTCGTTGGCCCGGAAAGCAAGGCAACCCCTCTCTCTGAGGAAGAAGTTCTCAGACTCGGTGTTGAAAAGAAAAGCATTGAGGTTAATTACCAGGTTGGCGATACAGTCAACATCATTGCTGAAATTTTTGACGGATTTCAGGGCGTTGTTCAGGAAATCAATCTTGACGAAAACACAGTCAGAGTTACGGTTTCCGTTCTCTTCGGCAAAGAAACAGACGTTGTACTTGAGCTTGATCAGGTAGAGCTTGCCGAGGATTAATCACGGTAATTTGAGGGCTATGCCCTTTCAAATTAAGCGCTTTAGAGCGCGGCCGCGCTTTTGCGGTTTCGTGGGAGGAGTTTAAAAGGCTCCGCAATTTACCACATTTTATTGGAGGTTAACAAATTATGGCACAGAAAGTTGTTGGCTTAATCAAACTTCAGATTCCCGCAGGTAAGGCAACTCCTGCTCCCCCTGTTGGCCCTGCACTCGGTCAGCACGGTGTAAACATTATGGCGTTTACAAAGGAATTCAACGAGCGCACAAAGAACGATATGGGTCTCATCATTCCTGTAGTTATTACAGTTTATGCTGACCATACCTTCTCATTCATCACCAAGACTCCGCCCGCAGCAGTTCTTATCAAGAAGGCTTGCGGTATTGAAAGGGGATCAGGCGTTCCCAACAAGACCAAGGTCGCAACAATCACGCAGGAACAGGTTCGTAAGATTGCTGAGCAGAAGATGCCTGACCTCAACGCAGCTTCAGTTGAAGCAGCAATGAGCATGATCGCAGGCACCGCACGCAGCATGGGTGTCGTTGTAGCCGACTAAGGCATATTTTGTGGGAGGAAAAATCCGATTTAACCACATAATTGGGAGGAAAAAACTAATATGAAACACGGAAAAAAATATACAGATAGCGCAAAGCTTATCGATAGAGCAAATCTCTATGATACCAACGAGGCACTTGACCTCGCTGTTAAGACTGCTACGGCTAAATTTGATGAAACCGTAGAAGTTCACGTACGCCTTGGTGTTGACTCTCGTCATGCTGACCAGCAGGTTCGTGGCGCAGTAGTTCTTCCCAACGGCACAGGCAGAACAGTAAGAGTTGCTGTTTTTGCTAAGGGTCCCGACGCTGATGCAGCTGTTGCAGCAGGTGCTGAAGTAGTTGGCGCTGAAGACCTTGTTGCAAGAATCCAGGGCGAAGGCTTTATGGATTTCGACGTTGCTATCGCAGCACCCAACATGATGGGTCTCGTTGGCCGTCTCGGTAAGGTTCTCGGTCCCCGTGGTCTTATGCCCAGCCCCAAGGCAGGTACCGTTACTCCTGACGTAGCTAAGGCTGTTACCGAAGCTAAGGCAGGTAAGATTGAGTACCGTCTTGATAAGACCAACATCATCCACTGCCCCATCGGCAAGGCTTCCTTCGGCGTTGAGAAGCTCAGCGAGAACTTCAACACTCTCCTCGATGCTATCATCAAGGCTAAGCCCGCAGCAAGCAAGGGTCAGTACATCCGTTCCTGCACCGTAGCTACCACCATGGGCCCCGGTGTCAAGGTTAACCCTGTTAAAATCGGCGTTGCTGAGTAATTAAAAAAATTACTTGACAAACCGAAACAATTATGTTAATATAATCAAGCTGTTCTTTTCAAAGACAGCAGGTGCGCAAGTCGCATAATGGTTTTACCGCCTGCCGAGGAAGGATGCATATACATTATATAATAATGTAATTATGTATTTATGCCCTTTCCGTGCAAGCGGGAAGGGCTTTATTTAATATTCGGAGGTGAATTTCATTGCCAAGTGAAAAGATTTTAGAGCAGAAAAAGCAGGTCGTTGCTGAGTTCACCGATCTTATCAACAATTCCGTAGCAGGTGTTGTAGTTGACTATAAGGGCATCACAGTTGCTGACGATACTAAGCTTCGTAAAGAGCTTCGTGAAGCAGGTGTTAAGTACTCCGTAGTTAAGAACACTCTCCTCGGTCTTGCAGCTAAGAATGTAGGACTTGACGAAATGACCGACGTTCTTGAAGGCACAACCGCTATCGCTATCAGTGAGAACGATCACGTTGCAGCCGCAAGAATCCTCAACAAGTACGCTGAAGGCAGTAAGGGTAAGTTCACAATCAAGAGCGGTTACCTTGACGGTAAGGTTATCAGCGTTGAGATGATCGAATCCCTTGCAAAGCTCCCCTCAAGAGAAATCCTTCTTGCAACAGTATGCAACGCATTCAATGCTCCCATCGCAGCATTTGCACGCGTTATTCAGGCTATTGTTGATAAGGACGGCGAAGCAGCTCCCGCAGAAGAGGAAGCAGCTCCCGTAGAAGCATAAGTTTAAAAATTAATTATCATTTATTAAATGGAGGTAAAGTAAAATGGCATCAGAAAAAATCGCTGCTATGATCGAAGAAATAAAGACACTTACCGTTCTTGAGCTCTCAGAGCTTGTTCACGCGGTAGAAGAAGAGTTTGGCGTATCCGCTGCTGCAGCAGTTGCAGTTGCAGGTCCCGTAGCTGACGCAGGCGCAGCTGCTGAAGAAGAGAAGACCGAGTTCGACGTTATCCTTAAGGAAGTTGGCGCTGAAAAGATCAAGGTTATTAAGGTTGTTCGTGAGCTTACAGGTCTTGGCCTTGCTGAAGCTAAGGCTGCTGTTGATGGCGCTCCCAAGGCTATCAAGGAAGCTATTTCCAAGGATGACGCTGAGGCTGCAAAGGCTAAGCTTGAAGAAGTTGGCGCTGTTGTTGAAATTAAATAATTTCAGCCCGACAAATATTTGTTACTTAAAGGGGAGTGCTTGCTTGCAAGCATCTCCCTTTTTTATTTTGTTAAAGGCGATAAAAAAATCCGACTCGAAAGAGTCGGATTTGATTTTTTATTTATTGATTGTCTTCCATATGAGCTGCGGTCTGGCCGGTAACGTTCTGGATGCTGCCTCTTGCCGCTCTTATCTGATTGAGGGAAGTGGTGATTGCATCGTCAGCGGTTTTCATTATATTCTCAATGAAATCGCCTGCGTGGATGCGGATTTCAGCAGACCACTTGTTAGCCTTATCAATTGATTCGTCGCTGCGCTGCCTTGCATCTTCAATAGTTCTTGCAGCCTGTTCTTCAGCGGCGGCAATGATATTGTCAGCCTGGTACTTGGTCTTTTCAAGATGTGCGGCTGATTCAGCGCGGGCAGTTTTCATAATTTCCTCGGCGGCAAGCCTTGCCTGACGAACGATTTCGCTGTTTTCAATAAGAGCGGTAGCCTCAAGCTGAGCATTTGCGCGGATGATTTTTGCATCCTCGTTTGCAGCATCAAGAATGGACTTTGCGTTTTCTTCGGCTTCTGTAACCTTATTTTTGGTATAGGTGTCAGCCTTGGAAACGGCAGCCATAATCTTATTCCTCGCATCGTTGAGCTGGGAGCTTGACTTAGCCTCAGCGTCGGAAATCTTTAAACGTGCTTCTTCCTGAGCTTTGCCGATGATGCCGTCTCTGTCATTGAGGATAGCTGTTGCCTGAGTGATAACGTTGGGCATATTAAGTCTTATATCCTCAATAGCGGTTTTGATGGGTTCAGCGTCAATAATTGTTTTGTTAGTAAGGGCAAATCTGCTGCCTGCTTCGAGCGCTTCTTCGATTTGGTCGAGAGCTTTATCAATGTTCTGCATGATATCCATTTTTATCGTCCTTTCCTTGAAACGTTCATATTACTGTTTTATAAAAGTTGTAACTGAAATTTTGCCGTATCTGTAAGTGCGGTTTTTTACGAGAGAGTCAATTTCATCATCGAGCTCTTCGCCTAAGGGGCATTCGCAGATGACGATGCCGCCCGTTGCGATATGCTCGCTTATTGATGACATTGCCTTCTGGAGAAGACCGGTTGAATAGGGAGGGTCAAGGAAAGCTATATCAAAAAGCTCTCCGTTCATTCTGAGAAATGAGAATGCATCGGTCTGAACAACGTTTGCTTTGGAAGCAAGCTGAGTTTTCGCAAGGTTTTCTTTGATAACAGCAACGGAAGCCTTTTCATTATCAACAAAAACTGCCTGCTCAGCGCCTCTGCTCAGAGCTTCAATTCCCAACTGACCGCTGCCTGCAAAAAGGTCAAGCACACGGCGGCCTTCAATATCGAATTGTATTATACTGAAAATTGCTTCTTTAACACGCTGGGTGGTAGGACGGACATTGTCACCATCAAGGGTGCGCAGATTCCTGCCCTTAGCTGTGCCTGTAATAACTTTCATCAGATTATCCTCCGATAATATAAAACAATTACATAATCAATTTATTATGGCATTTTTACACACGGATTGTCAAGAGAAAAAGCAAATAATGTTATTGACTGTCCGCGTTTTTTTCAAAAGCCTGCTTTACTGCGGCGGCAGAAGCTTTGCTCATTCCCTTTACTGCGGCGATTTCCTCAACGCTTGCCTGAGAAATTGCCTTAAGAGTTTTGAACTTGCGCAGCAGTGCATTTGCACGGGCTTCTCCGATACCTTCAATTGAGGTGAGGGAAGAAGTGAGCGAGGCTGATTTGTGCTTCTTTCTGTGGTACTCAACGGAGAAGCGGTGTACTTCCTCCTGAATGGTTGAAACAAGAGTGAAGGCCGCGCGTTTGGAAGTGAGAGAAAGCTCGCCTCCGTCGCTTGCAATAGCTCTTGTGCGGTGGTGACTGTCCTTTACCATACCGAAAAGCGGAACGGAGAGTGAGTATTTGTCAAGCACGGCTTTGACTGCGTGTACCTGACCGATTCCGCCGTCGAGTAAAATAAGGTCGGGCAGTCTGCCGAAGCCTTCACCTGTACTCTGTTCTTCAAAGTAGCGCAGAATTCTTCTTTCGAGAACCTCTGCCATTGATGCATAGTCATCCTGACCGCTGAAGCCCTTAATCATAAATCTTTTGTAAGCCTTCTTAAGCGGTACGGCATTGCGGAAAACAACCATACCTGCCACGTTGTCGCTGCCTGCAGTGTGAGAAATATCGTATGCTTCAATATATTCGGGCGGCACCTTCATACCGAGAAGATTTGCAAGCTCATCAAGAGCGGCTGTGGAGCGTCCGGTTTTACCGAGGTAGAGACCCAGCTTCTGAGCGGCATTGCTCCTGCACATCTCAATAATTTCGTGCTGTTCGCCCTTCTGAGGGGTGTAGAGGGTAACTTTTTTACCTGCAAGGTGTGTGAGCCATTGGCTGATAAGCTCACTGTCAGCCACCTCGCCGTCTATGCTGATTCGTTTCGGAATATTGCTGCGCATAGAATAGTAGCTTCTTATGAGCTCGTGGCGGGCAGTGGGTAAATCCTCGGGCATATCAAAGATAAAATGCTCACTGTCAAAAAGTCTGCCTTCAGAGAAGCGTAAAACGGAAAGGCAAGCCTTTGCTCCGTTTTGCTCAGAGGATGCGCCAACAACAGCAAACACATCCTGCTCCTTTACGCTTGCGGAAACAACCTTCTGCTTTTCGCCGATTTTATTTATGGCATTTATGCGGTCGCGCAGCTTTGCGGCTTTTTCAAATTCAAGGTTTTCCGAAGCCTCAAGCATTTTTGCGGTAAGGTCGTCAATTGCGGCTTTACTGCCGTTGGTAATGAAATCCACCGCCTGCTTTACCGCTTCGTTATGTGCCTCCTTGCTGATTTTTCCGGCGCAGGGTGCGGCACACTGGGAGATAAAATAATTCAGGCACGGGCGGCTTTTTTTGAATCCTTTTTCAAAAACAGTGGTACACTGCGGCAGACGGAAGATTTTTTTAGCTTCGTCAACGGCATTGCTTACCGCGAAAGAGCCCGTATACGGACCGATATAGACGGCACCGTCATCAAGCTTTTGCTTTACGGCAAGGATGTTTTTCCACTCCGAACCCGTTATTTTGATATAGTGGTATCCCTTATCATCCTTCAGCAGTATATTATACTTCGGAGAGTGCTGTTTTATAAGGCTGCATTCGAGTACGAGAGCTTCAAATTCACTGTCGGTAAGAATATAGTCAAAATCCTCAACGTTATCAACCATCTTGCGCACCTTGACGGAATGATTGTTCTGTGAGCCGAAATACTGACTTACTCTGTTTTTGAGTGCCTTTGCTTTGCCGATATAGATAATTTCTCCGCTTTTGTTTTTCATAATATAAACACCCGGAGAAAGCGGCAGACTCATAGCTTTTTTACGCAATTCGGGGAGCTTTGAATTCAATATTCTCACCTGCCTTTCTGAAAAAATAACGGGCGGCAAAGAGCCGCCCGCAAGGGTTGTTTATCAGTCTGCAAAACCGGAATCAATAAGCTTTACAAGCTCATCAACAGCATCCTCTTCATCAGGACCGTTTGCGGCAATGCGAATCTGAGTGCCGCCAACAATACCGAGGGAAAGAACGCCGAGAAGGCTCTTTGCGTTTACCTTGCGCTCATCCTTATCAATCCAGATAGAGGACTTGAACTCGTTTGCTTTCTGAATAAAAAATGTAGCAGGGCGGGCATGGAGACCGACCTGATTCTGAACGGTGACATCTTTAACGTACATAATGAGCTATCTCCCAAAAACATATTTTTACCCATACATTATAACACAAAACTCGTAATCGTCAATGATTTCAAAGCGAGTTTATCGGCAGTTTTGAAAATTCGGCTTGTATTCCAAAACCGCTCAAAATTACACCTTGAAACTTTGTATAATTTGACTATGGAAAAATCAACGTTTTGTAACGAATGCATAAAAATCTTTGCTTCAGAGGTGATTGCAAGATGTAAAACAAGATTTTCTTTGACATAACGTGCTGTATAAGTTAGAATATATAATAATATATAAAAAGCAAGGAGAGGCAGAATATGTTTGACGTTGCAAAAATTACCGCTGAAGCAGCGCAGTGGATAAGAGATTGGTTTGATAAAAACGGAAAAGGCTGCAATGCTGTTATAGGAATTTCAGGCGGTAAGGACAGCAGCGTTGTTGCTGCTCTTTGCGTTGAGGCGCTTGGCAAAGAAAGAGTTTTCGGTGTGCTTATGCCAAACGGTGAGCAGGCGGATATTGACGTCGCCCTTGCACTCGTGAAGCATCTTGATATTGATCACACGGTGATAAATATTAAAGAGGGCTATGACGGTATAATGAAAGCGCTTGAGGACGGTGTGGGCGAAATGAGCCGTCAGACTGTAATCAACCTTGCTCCCCGTATCCGTATGGCAACGCTTTATGCAGTTTCCCAGAGCAAAAACGGCAGAGTTGCAAACACCTGTAATCTCTCTGAGGACTGGGTTGGATACTCAACCCGTTACGGTGACAGTGTAGGTGATTTCAGTCCGCTTTCACGCTTCACGGTAGATGAAGTAAAGCAGATAGGAAGATATCTCGGTCTGCCTTCAATGTTTGTTGATAAGGTACCCTCGGACGGCTTATGCGGCAAAACCGATGAGGATAACCTCGGTTTTACTTACGCAGAGCTTGATAAATATATAAGAACGGGAGTTTGCGAAAACGAGCAGGTTAAAAACCGTATAGACAGACTTCACGAAATCAATAAATTCAAGCTTGAGCTTATGCCTGTGTTTGAATATCAACCAGAATAAAAATAATCCCGGAAATGCAATCAGCAGAAAGCATTTCCGGGATTTTCTTATGACGTAAAGAACTCTGCGTTATTGGTAAATGAAGCCTGAAGAATATAGGTGTAGCGGTAATAAATCAAAGAGACGGTGTAGTTTTTCGGGCCTTGATTTTTGTCAGCCGCTACCATAGTGTAAGAGCCGTATTTATCGGTATTCTCCGAAGTGCTTACGGCAAATCCCGCATCCTTGAGAGCCTGCACGTATTCATTAAACATAATTCCGTTCACTGCGCAGAATGCGGCGCCCTGAAGGAAATCCCAACGCCAGTTATGCTTGTTGAAGCCTGAGGAGAAATTTCTGGGTCTGCCGTTGATATCGTAAATTGATAACGTGCCTGCGCCCATATGAGCGGCATTGATATCAGGGAAAAACTCGGTTATTTCATCAGGCAGACCGAAATCCGCTTTAATGATATCGAGATACAGAAGGTACTTGAACTCGTATGCGGTTACGTCAGCATCAAACTTTGAAATCAGAGCAAGATGCTCGCCTTTTTGCCAGAAGCCTTCAGGCAGGTCAAACATTGCCTGACCGCCGAAATCTTCTTTATCATAAATGATTGAACTTCCGAACCAACCGTTGCCGAGAAGTATGCCGTTGAGAATGGAAATCTGTGCAGGGGTTGCGGTGAGTTGAATACGGTAGAACTCTCCTTCGTAACCGTAATCCTCTTTGGCATCTATAACTGAGGTGCTTATAACCTCAAAGTCGCCAAGGTCAGGGAAATCGGCAGGCAAAAGCTCAGGCTGAAAGCCGACGTCCTGATTTATTGCGTTACTTTCCTGCTCAGGCAGAGCGGGTGCGGTTGAGGTTTGCTGAGTTGAAGCGGTTTCCGCCTCACTGTTACTGCCGTCAGAGCACGAGCAAAGCGAACAAAGAGTGCAAAGGCAAAGCAGAAAACAAAAGAATCTTTTCATAATCAGTCTCCGAGTAATCCGAAATATCTGCCCATCCAGTAGGGGAGCAGGTATATTGTGGTTTCGTGGCTTGTCAAGCCCTGTCCCCTTGTTACTGCAAAGGGACTTGCATCAAAGTTGTTTACGGGCTTTTCATCGTAGGGGAGAGGCTCCTTGAGCTGCCTGGGTCCGTTGTAGACCTCCTGGCCTTCATCCCATACAAGGTCTGCCCTTGCTTCGTTGCAAAGAGGATATTCAATAAAATCAAGCGGAAGCTTTTCAAGGGATTCAACGGCTGTTTCAAGGTCGCAGCAATCGCCTGTGAATGCACCGTAAACTATGTTGAAAAGCGGGCAGCGCTCGATGCGTTCATATTCCCAGTGGTGTTTGAGACCAAAGAGATAATATGCACGGATTTTCGGGTCGTCCTCATAGCGCAGAAGAGTTGCGGCGGTGAGGAAGCCGAGGTGATCGTCGATGTGGTTGGAGTGAGCATCCTCCATTTTATGTCTTGCACAGTTGAGGGCATAATGCTCTTCGTCAATAAGGCGTCTGTATTCCTTCATATATTTTTCGTCGCCCGACATATGATAGCAAACCTTGAGCATACAGAGCAACTCGTAGGAGTTTATTCCGCGCTCCCAGCGCCACATATCGTCGCGGTTGAGCAAATCAGGATGCCATCTTGCCCAAGTGGTAGGCAGACCGTCAGCATCGCAAAGGGTGTATGCGTGCTCAAGAATATGGTCGGTAATAGCGCAGGCAACTTTGGTAATCTCTTCCTTTTCAGCTTCATCGGCGCATAAATCATAATAGTAGGAGAGGCCGAAGAAATGGCCGGAGGTTTCGTCGCTTGAGGTTTCGCCCTTCCATTCAAGCTCGCCCTTTTCGTCGCTGGTGAGGTGCCATTCAGGGTCGCCATTGCCGAATAAATCTTCGCCGGGACGGCGGTATGCTCTTGCGGGGAAACCGTCAATGCCTGTGATATATGAGAGCTTGAGCAGTGCCTTAAGGGATTTTCTTGCGTTTTCGAGAGCTTCACTGTCGCCGGTTACGGCGTATCTGCAAGCCTCAGCCGCAATGTAAGAGCCGGTCCACAAGCCGTCGTTATCGGTGATTGCGGGCGAGCCTGAGTCAATGTTGCCGTATTCGGTAAGGCGCACGTGCGTATGATAACCTTCGCGGATGTAATATTTCTGAGCCATTTCATCAAAATGAGCGGCTTTTTCCTCAAGAGTCATCATTTTATATTCAATGAGAGAAAGACCTTCGTGAGTGCCTACCCAAAGCTCAGTGCCGTCACTGTTTACCGCACAGCAGGTAACCTCCTGAGCGGGAAGCCAACGGTTTGCACCGAGGAAGCTTCTTGAAGCACCGTCAAATACGTAGAGACCCGCAACCGTGCCGATGTACGTTTTGCCTGCAAAGAAATCTATTGAGGTTACTTTTTCCTTGGGGAAGTTGCCGAAATAATCGGGAGCGTACCAGGAGCTCATTGAATCATAAACGTAAAGACCTTTTTCAGTGCCTACGAGCAGGTGACCGTAGCCGTCAGCCTTGAGGGCGGTAACGGCGCAATCGGGCATCTGAGAGGTTTCGGGCATTATAACGCCCCATCTCGGTCTTTTACCCCAAAGACCTGCAAGGCAGGAAGGTGTTGCGGCATAAACTCTTGCATCGCCGTAAGCGGTGATGGCGAAAACTTCGGGGAATTCGTGGCGGCAATATCTCGCAAACTTGATGCCGTCGTATTTATAAAGAACGTCGTAGCAGGAGAGCCAGAGGCTGTTATCATCCTCTGCAAGGGCTGATACGGGTGAATCAAATTTCTGAATAAGTGTGGCGCCGCTGATGCTCAGAGCATAGAGCTTTTCAGCGCTCGCGGCGTAGATGATACCGCTTTTTGCGGTGTAAAGGCAGTTGAATGAGCCTGCCGCGATTTTTTCAAAAACCTTGCCGTTAAAAGCGAAAAGACCGCTTTCGGTGCCTGCGTAGAGGGTGCCGTTATCTGCAAAGGTGAGGCAGTTGACGTCGCAACAGCTCAGCCCTTCTTTTTTGCCGAAGAAACGGCGGATTTTCTGGGGTGATTTTCCTGCAAAGATTTTTCTTGCCATATTAAATCCTCCAATCAGTTTTGTTTACGCACTATTGTATATTCATCATAATATCTGTAATAAGGGCAGCCTCTCACGTTACCTCTTATGAAGCTTTCCATTTCGTCACTGTCAAGGTCACAGCTGCAGGTGTAGCATTCATATTCATCGTCGTAAACGTAGTGAGCACATTCCTCACAACAGGAATTGTTCTGATTATTCATTAGAAACACTTCGCTTTCGTATCAAAAAAGGTCTGAGGCAAAAGCTTCAGACCTTTCAATGTGAATTACTTAAGGTCGCCGCCTACGGAGCCGTCCCAGGTATCAACCTCTTTTGCTTTCATTTCTTCTTCGTCAAACCAACGGGTAGTAACTGTTTTGCTTTCAGTGAAGAAGCGGAAACCGTCCTTGCCGAGGGTGTGAAGATCGCCGAAGAAGGAGAGCTTGTGACCGTTGAAGGGGAATACACCTACGGGAACGGGGATACCTACGTTTACGCCTACCATACCGCCGTCGGTTCTCTTTGCGAACTCACGTGCATAGTAACCGCTCTGTGTGAAGATAACGGAGCCGTTTGCGTAGGGGTTTGCATTCATAACTGCAAGACCCTCTTCAAAATTCTTAACTCTCTTTATGCAGAGCACGGGGCCAAAGATTTCGCTTGTGCCGATGCTCATATCCTCTGTAACGTTATCAAAGATTGTGGGGCCGAGATAGAAGCCGTTTTCATAGCCTTCAACTACTACGTCTCTGCCGTCAAGCACAAGGGTTGCACCTTCTTCGATACCCTTGTTAATCCAGTTTGTAACTCTTTGCTTGTGAGCACCGTCAACAACGGGGCCGAGCTTTGATTCCTTATCGTATGCAGGGCCGATTTTGAGCTCTTTTGCAAACTCAACAAGGAGCTTTACAAGCTCATCGGCAATGCTTTCCTGAGCAACAACTACGGGCAGAGCCATGCAGCGTTCGCCTGCGCAGCCGAAGGAAGAGTTGATGATACCTCTTGCGCTTCTTTCAAGAGCAGCGTCCTCAAGAACGAGAGCGTGGTTCTTAGCCTCGCAAAGGCACTGAACTCTCTTGCCGTTTGCAGCAGCGGTGGAGTAGATATGAAGACCAACCTTGGTGGAGCCAACGAAGGAAACGCCCTTGATATCGGGATGCTCAAGGAGAATGTTAGCTTCGTTTCTGGAGCAGGTAACGATGTTGATAACACCGTCGGGGAGACCTGCTTCTTTCCACAGCTCTGCAAGACGCATGCAGGTCATGGGAGTTGCGGAAGCAGCTTTGAGAACGATTGTGTTACCGCAGGCAATGCAGATGGGAGTCATCCAGCCCATAGGAATCATACCGGGGAAGTTGAAGGGGATAATTCCTGCAAAAACACCGAGGGGCTCTCTGTAAAGAGTGGTGTCGTAGCCTGAGGAGGTATCGCGAAGGCTTTCGCCCATAATCATTGAGGGGGTGCCGCAAGCAAGCTCAAGGGGCTCCTTAACCTTAAGGATATCGCCCTTAGCCTCGGCCCATACCTTGCCGTGCTCTCTTGCAACAAGCTCGGTGAGCTCGTCCATATGCTCCTCAAGAAGTTCTCTGAACTTGAAGAGAATCTGAACTCTTTTGAAAACGGGAGTGTCGGACCATGCAGGGAAAGCCTTTTTTGCGCACTCAACCGCATAGTTTACTTCTTCCTGTGTGCAGCAGGGGGTCTGAGCCTGAACTTCGCCGGTGCTGGGATTGTAGATATCCATATATTTGTCGCTCTTGGATTCAATCCATTCGCCGCCCGCGAGGAATTTAAGCTTTTTGATTGCCATAATTTCAACTCCATTTGCGTTATTTTAAATTAACACTTTTATTTTATTATTTTATTATTGAAATGTCAATGAAAAAATATCACCCCGCACGGTTACCGTGCGGGGTGATTGAAATTTATTGGATTAATCAACGTATTCTGCGGAATTTATGCTCTTTCCGTCTCTTCTGCCGTACCAGGCTACTATGCGCGCATAGTCAAACCAATTGTCGGTTTCGGACTTTGCGATTCTCAGCAAGGTTTTCTTCTTTTCGGGATGTGTTACCCCGGGATCGAAAATCATAGCGAAGTAACCGTGCCAATCATAAAGCATATCAAGGATTTTTTCATCCTGTGAGGGCAGGGTGATGATTCCTTTCTGGTATTTCATCAAATCCTCAAAAAGGTCGGCATCGTCAAAATATCCTGCAAGGTAATTTCTTACGTCCTCATAGAAAGCTTCAAATTCAGCCACGGTGCACAGGAAGAGAGCCTCTTCAAAGTCCCAGTAGATGTTGCCGAAGCGTTCGTCTGTAAAATAAAGGTTGCCCTTACCTTCTAAAAACGGAATGAAATTCCTGCAGGTGTGGTCAAGCAGTCTTTTTACCACAGTGCTTTCATTTTCAATCCATTTATAAAGATTCATATAGAAATCGTAGTAGGAAATATTTTTAGCTTTTCTCAGATATACGGCGAAGAATCTGAGCAAGCCCATACAGTGGTAACTGAGCACGGCAATTGAGATTTTTTCAGCCGTGTACCATTCCTGCGTGGTCATGGTGTTCGTGCCTACGATTACCTGAGAGCGTGTGGAGAAAGCAAGGTCTTTGTCAACAACGCTGTGCTTCTGGCAAAGCTGAGAGCTTACGGTTTTGATTTTATACTTTTCCCTGATTTCGTCAGTGTAAATAGGAGTGTTCGGGAATACCTCGCAGCGGTGAACGGTGATTGAGTAATGCTGACCTGCCTCAATAACGTCAAACAGACCTTTGCAGAAGGTTTCAAGAGTTTCTTCTGGCAGACCCAACATTATATCCGTATAAGTATTTATATTGTGCTTTCTGTATTTGCTGAGCTCTTCGGCAAACTGATTGACGGACATATTCTTCCTGCCGATAGCCTCAAGCGTTTTATCGTGCATACTTTGCACTGCAACGCAAACGCCTCTGTTAAGACCTGCATTCTCGAATTTTTGGTTTATGCGGAAGGTGAGGTCTGTTTTGTTTTTATCGGAAGCTGTTTCAAATCTTTTGGGATAGCCGTACTTTTTATTTGTTTCAACAACAAATTCCGCAATTTCTTCATCTCTGCTGAGCAGACCGAAGTTACTGTCCGCACAAAGACCGTACTGGATTTTATTCTTTGCAAGCCATTCTATATCCCTTTTTACTCTGTCAATGGGGAATACCCTGAAGTTGGTTTTGCTTCTTGACCAGTAGCAGTAAATGCAACCGTAGGGGCAGCCGCGGTTGGTTTCAATTACAGCGTCAAGCGAGAGCGATGCATATTCGGGATTGTTTACTATACCGTCAAACAGACCCTTTTCATAGGGTGACGGTAAATCCTCAAGCGGATAGGGCGCGGACTTATGAGTTTTAACGGCTTCTCCGTTATCTCTGAAGGAAATGTTGCCGATATCGTTGAGAGGCTTTTTGCTGATGATATGCTCAAGTAAAAGATAAAACGGTCTTTCACCTTCGCCGTGGATAAGGATATCTATAAAGCTGTAATTATCAAGATATTCGGTGCTGTCGGGAATCTGAGGGCCGCCGAAAACTATTTTACACTCAGGCCATTTTTCTTTTATCTTCTGCGCGAGAACAAGGTTGTATTCGATATTCCACATATAGCAGGAAAAGCCTGCAACGCAGGGGTTATCTATC
>JAZNUP010000140.1:0-37112 GCA_045592385.1 Acutalibacteraceae bacterium | reverse complement strand
CCGATAAGGCAGGGGTTGTTCTTTGTTCTGCGGCAGAGAATCTGAATAACTCTTTCTATCTCCTTGCTTCTGCCGATTACAGGGTCGATTTTTCCCTGCATTGCGGCGGCGGTAAGGTCCCTGCCGAACTGGCTGAGGGTGGGAGTATCGGATTGCTTCTGACCTTTTGCAGAGCCGCCCGAGGTGTTGCTCCTTGAGGTTGAATTACCGAGTGCTTTGCTTATATCGGATAAAATATCCTGCGATGAAGCACCGAGCTGGCTGAGAATTTCGTTTGCGGCACACGAGCCCTCACGGATTATTCCCATGAGGATATGCTCTGTGCCTATATAGGAATGGCCCATGCTTTTGCCCTGAACGATTGCACTGTCGATTATGTGCTTTGCACGGGGTGTGAAATCTGCGGGCGAGAGCACCGTCGGAGCACCCGTGCCGACCGAGGCACGTATGATTTTTTCAACGGAATCAGCGGTGATTTTTCTTGCGCTCAGAGCGGTGTACGCCATACCGCCGTTTTCTTTAAGCAGACCGAGCAGGATATGCTCACTGCCTATATATGCGTGGCCGAGCTCCTCTGCCGCGGAGACAGCGGCGTTGAGAGCATCATTTGCCTTCTGAGTAAAACCTGTGAACTTATACATATAAAATCAATCCTCCAATCCTGCCGCTTTTGCGAAAAAACGCAGATTGAAGCGGCATTTTATAAAGCAGAAAAAGCCTCTCTTACCGTTTGTGCGCGGATTTTATCACGCTGAGCGGAATCAATCGCTTCACCGTGAGCCGCGCTGATTGTGGCGGGCTGCATATTGAAAGTCAGCTCATTTATTTTGTCCCTTTCCATATCAAGAATTCCTGTTGAAATTCCGAGGCGGATAAGTGAAATAAGCTCCATAAACTCATCGCTGCTGAGCAGTCTTGCGTTTTGCAGAATTCCGAGTGCGCGGTAGATTCTGTCCTCCTGAGCAACACTGTTTACAAGCTCTGCCGCGGCGGAGCGCTCCTGAGAGATGAGCTGCATTACTATGGATTTAAGATTACTTATGGCGGCATCCTCGGAGATGCCGAGGGTTATCTGATTGCTCAGCTGATAGATATCGCCCAGAGGCTTTGAGCCCTCGCCGTATGCACCTCTTATGGTAAGACCGAGCTTTGACACGGTTGAAGCAAGCTTTGAAATCTGACCGCATCTTGTGAGAGCGGGCAGGTGGAGCATTACGGATGCTCTCATTGCATTGCCGAGGTTGGTGGGGCACTGGGTAAGATATCCCATATGCTCGTTGAAAGCGTAGTTGAGCTTTGAATCAAGCAGATCGTCAATTTTGCTTGCGGTATCGTAGGCCTGTTCAAGTGCGAGACCGGGCATTATAACCTGCAGCCTGATGTGGTCCTCCTCGCACAGCATAATGCTTACGGATTCGTCTTTTGTAAGCATAAGAGCACTGCCGGGAGTGCGGGAGGTGAATTCGGGGCTGATGATGTGCTTTTCTGCAAGAGAGATGGCCTGAGTCTGACTGAGGGTCTTCATATCAATGTAGCCGAAGGCTCCGCATTCTCCGCCTGAAAGGGCACCCCTTACAAGATTGCTTACCTGCTCTCTGCCGGAAGCATCAAGCCTTATGGGGAAGGGGTATTCCGTGATGTTTCTTGCAAGGCGTATTCTTGTGCTTAAAACAATGTCATCCTGCTCACCTTTTTGTGAATACCATTTCATCAGTTTTCTCCTCCTTCCATAGCTTTGATTTCATCCCTGATTTTTGCCGCAAGCTCAAAATTCTGCTCGTTAACTGCCTGCTGCATCTGAGCTTTAAGCTCTTCAATCTTTTCGGGAACGGTTTTTTCTGTTTCCTGAACGGTCTTTTCTTCAATGATTTCGGGTGCGGCTTCAGCCTTTGCCATTCCTTTGCTTACCTTGCCCGAATGGCGGATTTTTCCGTGAATTCTCTGCAAAGACGGGAGCAGCTTATCGTAGAAGGTTTCATAGCATTGCGCACAGCCCACCTTGCCTTCTCTTACGATATCGTTGAAGGTGAATGAGCATTTCGGACAGCGCCCTGCGGCAGACTGACCTGAAGAGGGAAGCGTATCTCCGAAGAAATTTCCGAAAAATTCCGAGAGGTTGAGGCTGAAATCGGAAAACATATCTCCGTAGCCCAGATGCTTTGCACAGTCGGAGCAAAGATGAGTCTGGGTCATTTTGCCGTTGATAATCTGTTTGATGTGGGTGGTTGCTTCGTTTTTTTCGCAATTCTGGCACAGCATAATTAAATCATCCTTTCCCAATGTTATTCTTTTACGTTTGCGGCAGAAAGAAGCATCTGCTTGAATATTGAAGCCCTTACCGTGTCGCGGTATTCGGGCGGCAGGGGTCTTAACGAGTTTTCAGAAATTGCGGCGAGCATAATCTGCGCCGCTTCTTTCTTGATAAGGTTTTGCTGGGTAAGATTGAGCACAAACGCACGGCAGCTCATATAGTCAATAGCGTTTCCTACGGAGTTTACGGCGTGCATTATCATTTTGTCGGCATCAAGCTGAAGCCGCGTGATTTTGATGTAACCGCCGCCTCCGCGTCTGCTTTCCACGATGTAGCCGTGCTCGGGCGTGAAACGTGAGGATATAACGTAATTAATCTGACTCGGTACGCATCCGAGCGTCTGAGCAAGCTCGTTGCGCTGGATTTCGGTTGAGCCGCTGTCAGCAAGCATTTCCATAAGGATGCGTGCAATTTCGCTGCTTAAACTCATATCATCAATCCTTTCGGGGTTGATTTGTCTTTGACTTTCTTTGACCTTTGATTACATTATAGCTGCAAGGTCAGGGAAAGTCAAAAGTCAGAAAAGGTCAAAAACGCCGTAAAACTTATTTAAAATCGCATAAAATCTCTGATTTCCTTTGAATTGCTCACGAAATCTCAATTTTTCAAGTTTTTTATTTTTGAGTAAAAGTCAGGGATTGTCCGCCGTAATACCTATATTTTATTACAGTTGATGCCGTAAATATGCAGCGAAAGTCAGGATTAAATAAAAAATCAGCCGCCCATTAAAGAGCGACTGAAAAGTTTTTTGAAAAAGCTGTAACACATCCTGTACCGCAGACATAATCTGTCAATGAAAGCGGCTCCGATTCGCCGGCCGGGAAACGGAAGCTGTTCTCAATAGTATACAGGTAGGAGGGTAAATATGGGCTGCGGATGCAATAACAGTTGGCTTATCATCCTTTTAATCATCCTTTTCTGCGGTGATTGCGGTAACGGTTGCGGTTGCGGTTGTGCAAACACTGCAAACAACGGCTGCGGTTGCGGTTGCTGACACCGTTAACAAAGCTTTTTAATTAAAGCTTAGCAAGTATCCTTGCCGCTTCCTCCTGCGTGAGACCGCCGGGGGAGGCGGTGAAATTCTTGGGTACGGCATTGCTCCATCGCTCGGAGAAAGCTTTTGCTTCTTCGGGCGATATTTTTATTTTTATATCCGCAAGGCTGAAAACAACCTGCTTGACAGTTTCGGCATCCTCGCCGCAAAGGGTGCAGAATTCATCGGCAAGGTCGGGGGCATACATAAAAGCACGGTCAAGGAAATCGGGGAAGAATGCCGCACAGGCTGCACCGTGAGGAATGTCGTAATTTTCCGTAAGCACGTAACCCAGAGGGTGAGGGAATGCCGTGCCGCAGGTGTTGATTACAAGGCCTGCATAAATTGAGCCGAGATATATTTCGTCACGCATTTTTTCATCGGGAAGCGCACGGGTTTCATAGAAGCAGCAAAGGGCATTGAAAAGGGCGGGGATGCATTGCTTTGCCCAGAGCTTCACCGTGCCTGTGCACTTTGCGGTGAAGAAGCCTTCTGTGGCGTGGGCGAAAGCGTCAAGAGCTGTGGAAACCGTTGTACCATAAGGCATTGAGTAGGTATAGGAAGGGTCACAGAATGAGATTGCAGAGTAGCAGTCTGCACCCGAAATACTCTTTTTTCTGCCCGTTGAATCGTCAGTGAGCACGCTTACTCCCGTCACCTCGCTGCCCGTGCCTGCAGTGGTGCCGACGAGAGCTGTTCTGAGAGGAGGATTTTTATAAACGCGCTTATAGATATCAAGGGGTTCAAGGTCGGGATTTGCGGCGTAAATGGCTATTGCTTTTGCTGAATCGAGCACTGAGCCGCCGCCGATGGCAAAGATGAAATCCGCATTGAAATCCGATGCGGTTTTACCTGCTTCGTGGCAGGAGGAGAGCAGGGGATTTGCGGTTATTCCATTGTATATTTTATATTCGATATTTTGTGAATTCAAAGCGGACAAGGCATCGTCAAGAGCGCCGCTGAGCTTTGCCGAGCCTGCACCCGTTACAACAAGGCAACGGCTTCCGAGTTCTTTTAAAAGAGCGGAATTTTCCTTTAAAGCTCCTTTGCCGTAAACGACTCTTGCGGGCATATAAATATTCTGAATCATAAATTTGCACCTCATTATTTTTCTCGTTGAATACATTATAGCAAATTGCATAAAAAATTACCACTATTTTTTAACGGTTGTAACATGAGAAATGTTAAAATAGAGGTTGAAAAAAAATACCTTTTATTATAAACTTAATTGATAATACTTTATTAATTATTATATATTGGCACCGTGAAAGGAAAAGGCTATGCCAAAAAAGATGTTGATTGCCGTTTTTTGCTGCGTTGTTGCCGTGGCGGTCGCGGCGGCTGTTTTTGTTTTGCCTCAGCTTGAAAAAAGCGAAGAAACGGATTTCCTTATGAATACTGTTGTAAGCGCAAGGCTTGAGGGCAAGGGCAGCGAAGAAGCGGCGCAGAAGATAATGAACAGAATATCGGAACTCGAAAAAAAGTGTTTTTCCCGTACTGAAGAGGGCTCTGATATTTACAGATTGAATAAGAATCTGACGGCAACTCTCAGCAAAGAAACTCAGACGGTTATTGCGAAAGCCCTTGAGGTTTGCAAAAAAAGCTCAGGTGCGTTTGATGTTACACTTGCAAAGGTAAGCGATTTGTGGAATGAAAGTGCCGAAAGCAAAACTTTGCCCGATTCCCAAAAGCTCGGTTCGGCTGTTGCGGCTTCGGGATTTGAAAAGCTGAGTGTCAGCAACGGTAACGCAACCTTGCAGACGGGGGCTGGTGTGGACCTCGGCAGTGTCGGCAAAGGTGCCGCCTGTGATTATGCAAGGGAGTTGCTTGAGAAAACAGAGGTGTCCCGTGCAGTCGTAAGCGTCGGCGGCAGTATATTGCTTTACGGCGAGGGTGATTTTACGGTAGGCATTGCGAGCCCCGAAAAGGGAAGCTCGGATTATATTGCAACTCTTACTCTGCCCTCGGGCTGTGTTTCCACCTCGGGTACTTATGAAAGATATTTTGACCTGGACGGAAAGAGATATCATCATATTCTTGATTCACAGACGGGATATCCTGTTGATAACTCTCTCGTGAGCGTAACCGTATGCTCGAATGACGGTCTGCTTTCCGATGCTCTTTCGACCGCCTGCTTCGTACTCGGAATAGAAGAGGGAATGAAGCTTGCGCTTGATTACGGCTGTCAGGCTGTTTTTGTAACAGACAGCGGTGAGATTTATACCACTGACGGTCTTGAAGGTTTGATTAGAGTTAACGGCAGCGGATATGCTTTGGTTTGAAATTATGCAGAGAATTAAGCTTTTAAAAAAATCGGATATCATACTTGCGGCGACGTTGGCGGTTATCTGCGCGGCGGCTTTGATTTTTATGGGCAGCTCAGAGCAGAGCCTTACGGCTACTGTGTCGGTAGACGGCGAGGTTTATGAGGTTATTGAACTTTCAAAGCTTGAAAGTGAACTCGTTATAGTTACTCCTACTGACCCTGAAACAGTGATAAAGGCAAACAAAAACGCCGTGTGGTTTGAAAGCTCGCAATGTGAAAATCAGCTTTGCGTCAATTCAGGCAAACTCAGCAAAAACGGAGCGGCGGCAGCCTGCCTGCCTGCAAAAACCGTAATAACGGTGGAGGGGGCGGAAAAACCGGTTGATGCCGTGACTTATTGATATGAAAATAAAGAATGTTGCTTTAAGAACAGCCTTGTGCGCAATGCTCTGTGCGCAGGCGGCGGCGGTTGCGTGGCTTGAGGGATTACTGCCCTCGTTTGCGTGGCTGCCCCCGGGTGCAAAGCCCGGATTTTCAAACGTTATAACAATGTTCGCTGCAGGCTCTCTCGGCTTGCCCTATGCAATGTCTGTTACTGCGGTGAAGGCACTTTTTGCATTTGTTACAAGGGGTGCAATGGCAGGTGCAATGAGCTTTGCGGGCTCTGCCGCAAGCACCCTGCTTATGTGGTTCTTGCTCAGAATGAAAAAGCAAAGGCTCGGTTATATCGGAATATCGGTTTCCTGTGCTATTGTTCATAATCTTGCTCAGCTTTGTGTGGCGGCGGTTATGACGGGTACGCAGAAAATCTTTTATTATACCCCCGTTCTCGGTCTGGTTGCGATAATTACGGGAACGGTGACGGGAATCATATTCAAGGCAGTGATGCCTGCGTTGGAAAAACAGAAAAAGTATTTCATCAGAGGATAAGGAGTGATATATATGATTTCAGGAAAGTTTAACGGAGTGTTTAAAGCCGTTAAGCAGGTAAGAGGCGGCGTTAAGGTTGACCATCATAAGAACACCTCCTCCTGCGAGGTTGTAAGAATGCCTGACCCTGAAAAAGTAATTATGCCTATGCAGCAGCATATAGGAGCTCCCTGCACACCCACCGTTTCGGTAGGCGACAAGGTAGGTGTAGGTCAGGTTATAGGTGATACCGATAAATTCGTAAGCGCACCCATTCACGCTTCGGTTTCAGGTACCGTAAAGGCGATAGGGGATATCAAGCTCCCCAACGGCAGCCTTTCCCAGGCGGTTACCATTGAATCTGACGGTGAAAACAGACTCTGGGAAGGCGTGGAGCCTCCTCAGGTGCGCAACAGGGATGATTTCATCAAAGCAGTTCGTGCTTCTGGTCTTGTAGGCCTCGGCGGCGCGGGCTTCCCTTCGTTTATAAAATTCAATTTTAAGCCTGAGCAGAATATTGACACTCTTATCGTTAATGCCGCAGAATGTGAGCCTTATATCACGGTTGACCATCGCGAGTGCGTTGACAATTCGTGGGATATTGTATCAAGCATTCACGTTATCTGCGAGTATTACGGCTTCAAGCAGGTTATTATTGCCGTTGAGGACAATAAGCCCGATGTGTTCAAGGTTCTGAGTGACGTTGCAAAGACTGACAGCAACGGCGATAAAATCAAGCTTATGGTGCTTAAGTCGAAGTATCCCCAGGGAGCGGAAAAGATGATGGTTCAGTCCGCTACGGGCAAAAAGGTTCCTCCCGGAAAGCTTCCCGGTGACGTCGGCTGCATAGTTATGAACGTTGCATCAATCGCTTTCCTTTCAAGATACCTTAAAACGGGTAAACCTCTTGTAAAGCGTTCGATGACTGTTGACGGTTCTGCAATTGCAAATCCCATGAACGTGCGCGTTCCTATCGGCACGAATATCGGTGATATTATTGATTTCTGCGGCGGCTTCAAGGAAGAGCCCTGCAAAATCATCCTCGGCGGACCTATGATGGGTCAGGCCATTGTTTCCACAAATCTCCCCGTATGCAAGCAGAACAATGCGATCCTTGCTTTTGCAAAGGATGATACCGTGTTGAAGCCCGAGTATGACTGCATCCGTTGCGGCCGCTGCGCTCAGGCCTGCCCTATGAGTCTTATGCCTACTCTTATCGTAAGATTTGCAAAGGCGAAGGACGTTGATGCGCTCAAGGAAGCGGGAATCAACGTTTGTATGGAGTGCGGCTCATGTGCCTTTGCCTGCCCGGCAGGTAAGCCTCTTGTTCAGCATATGAGGCTGGCTAAATCAATAGTAAGGGAGGCGGATAAAAGATGACAGCTTCAAAAATTCCGTCAGATAAAAAACTTACCGTAAGCGCTTCGCCGCATATCCGTGCGGCTTCAACCTCAAGAAGAATTATGCTTGACGTTATAATCTCACTCGTTCCTGCTCTTATAGCATCAGGAATTTTCTTCGGTCTGCGCGCTCTTGCGGTGGTAGCGGTAACTGTAGTTGCCTGCGTTTTGTCAGAATACGTAACAAGAAAAATAATGAAGCGCTCCAACACCATAGGTGATCTGAGCGCAGTCGTTACTGGTATATTGCTTGCTTTCAATCTGCCCTCGTCAATTCCTTTCTGGATGGCGGCTCTCGGCGGAGCTGTTGCAATAGTTGTTGTAAAGCAGTTGTTCGGCGGAATAGGTCAGAACTTTGTAAACCCTGCTATTGCAGGCAGAATAGTTCTTCTCATTTCCTTCTCAACCGCAATGGCATCGTGGACTCAGCCTCTTTCAGGCTTTATGAATCTTACCTCTCCCGATGCTCTTACGGGAGCAACTCCTCTTGTTGCTTACGGCACGGATGCCGCACCCGGATTGCTTGATATGTTTATAGGTAACAGAGGCGGCTGCCTTGGTGAAACAAGCATTGTTGCTCTGCTTATCGGCGGTGTGTATCTTGTGGCACGCAAGGTTATTTCCCCTGCAATTCCTCTGAGCTTTATCGGCACGGTTGCCGTTATTACTCTTATTGCAGAAAAGGGTGATTTCGTTGCCCTTGCTTATCAGCTTATGAGCGGCGGTCTTGTGCTCGGCGCGATTTTTATGGCAACCGATTATGCAACGTGCCCCATAAACTTCAAGGGAAAAATCATTTTCGGTATAGGCTGCGGTCTTTTTACCTGCCTTATAAGAATGTTCGGCAGTCTGCCTGAGGGTGTATCCTTTGCTATTATCCTTATGAATATCTTTGTTCCTCACATTGAAAGAATAACAACTCCCAAGCCCTTCGGCACGGTTAAAGAGAAAAAGGCAAAGGAGGAGAAGAAGGCATGAAAAACGTTAAAGAATTTCTTGTTCCCACTCTCACTCTTTGCATAATCTGCCTTGTGGCGGCAGTGCTTCTTGCGTTTACAAATCAGGTAACGGAGCCCAGGATTGCCGAGATTGCGGCACAGGCTCAGGAAGCGGCAAAGGCAGAGGTTATGCCTTCTGCGGCATCCTTCGGTGAAACCTTCACTGACGAAGCGAGCGGCTGTGTTTATTCCGCCGCACTTTCGGAAAGCGGAGAGGTTATCGGTTATGCAGTAACCAGTACCGGCAAGGGCGGTTACAGCGGCGATATTACTCTTATGGTCGGTGTTGACGCTGACGGAAAGGTTGTTGAACTCAGCTTCCTTGAAATCAATGAAACTCCCAGTATCGGTATGAAGCTTACGGGTAATACCGAATGGCTTGCTCAGTTTGCGGGATTGAGCGGCTATGCGGCACTCGGCGATAATATTGATGCCGTTTCAGGCGCAACAAAAACTTCGCAGGGTATTACCGATGCGGTAAACAATGCCCTCAAATGCTACGATTCAATAAGCAAGGAGGTGGGCGTTAATGGCTGAAAAAAGAAAAACTCCGCTCACTAAAGAGCTTACAAAAGGCATAATTGCCGAAAATCCCGTGCTTCGCCTTGTGCTTGGTACGTGCCCCACTCTCGCAACCTCTGTTTCGGTCACCAATGCAATAGGCATGGGCATTGCCGCAACGCTTGTTCTTGTGTGTTCCAACGTTGTTATTTCGGCGCTCAGGAAGGTGATTCCCTCAAAGGTAAGAATCCCTGCATATATCGTTGTTATAGCTTCGTTTGTTACGATTGTTCAGATGCTTGTAAAAGCGTTTGTGCCTGCTCTCGATGAGGCACTGGGCGTTTACCTGCCGCTTATCGTTGTTAACTGCATCATCCTTGGCAGAGCCGAGGCTTTTGCAGGCAAGAATTCCGTTGCCGCTTCTTTCCTTGACGGTGTGGGAATGGGTATCGGATTTACTGTGGCTCTCGTTGTTATGGCAACAATCAGAGAGGTTCTCGGCTCAGGTACTTTCCTTGACGGAATTGACAGCCTTACAGCTCTCTTCGGTTACACCGGATTTACGGGCTTCAAAAATATTCTCAGCCAGCCTATGGCTATTCTTACCCTTGCACCCGGCGGATTCTTTGTTTTCGGTGTGGTTATGGCTCTTGCCAATATGCTTGCCGAAAGAAAAGGTAAGCCCAGGGCAGAGCATACAGGCTGTGCAGGCTGCCCCATGGCTCACAGCTGCGGCCTGAGAGCTTCCGATTGCGCTGAAAATAAGGAAAAGGAGGAAAAAGCGGTATGAAAATGTTCGCAATTCTACTTACGGCAATTCTTACGGAAAACTTCATACTCAGCAAGTTCCTCGGAATTTGTCCCTTCCTCGGAGTTTCAAAGAAGCTCAATACGGCGGTAGGTATGTCGGTTGCCGTTATTTTTGTTATGGCGCTTTCCACTGCGGTTACTTATCCCATCAACGTTTGCATACTCGTTCCGAAGAATCTCGAATATCTTCAGACGATAGTTTTCATTCTTGTTATTGCCGCTCTTGTGCAGCTTGTTGAAATAATACTCAAGAAGTTTATTCCCGCTCTTTATCAGGCGCTCGGAATATATCTTCCTCTTATCACAACAAACTGTGCTGTTCTTGGTGTTGTTCTTCTCAATATTGATAACGGTTACACGAACGGTATGACAGGCTTTGCTCAGTCAATGGTAAATGCCGTTGGCGCAGGTATAGGCTTCCTTGTAGCGATGGTAATGTTCGCAGGTGTTCGCGAAAGGCTTGAAAGCTGCGATATTCCCAAGAGCCTCAAGGGCTTGCCCTCTACACTCATAGCGGCCGCTCTCGTTTCTCTTTCTTTCCAGGGATTTACGGGCGTTGTCGAAGGAATTTTTGGTTAAGAAAGGCGGTAGTGAATTATGACTTCAATTATTACTGCCGTTGTGGTTGTTGCGGTTATAGGTGCTATTGCGGGCCTCGGCCTTGCGATTGCCTCTAAGGTTTTTGCCGTTCCCGTTGACGAGAAGGCAGAAAAAATCCGCGAATGTCTGCCCGGAGCAAACTGCGGCGCCTGCGGTTTTTCGGGCTGTGACGGTTATGCTCAGGCGCTTTCCAACGGTGAAACAACAGATACGGCTCTTTGCAATCCCGGCGGAAGTGAAACTTCTGCTCAGATTGCCGAAATTACAGGACTCAGCGCAGGTGAGGTTAAGCCTATGGCGGCGGTTGTCCTTTGTCAGGGTCACAACAACAATGCGACAACAAAACTTGAGTATCAGGGAGTGCAGAGCTGTAAAATGGCGGCGCAGCTTTTTGGCGGCCCCAAGGATTGTATTTACGGCTGCGTAGGTATGGGTGACTGTGTGGAGGCCTGCCCCTATGATGCAATTCAGCTTTGTGACGGTGTTGCAAGAATTAATCCCCTGCTTTGCCGCGCTTGTAAAATGTGTGTGGCATCGTGTCCCAAGGGTATCATCAAGCTTATGCCTCTTCATGAAGCAAAGGCTGCAGTGCTTTGCAACAATCATGATAAGGGCGTTCTTACTATGAAGGAATGTAAAGCAGGCTGCATCGGATGTATGAAGTGTGTAAAGGTATGCCAGTTTGATGCGGTAAAAGTTGTAAATTATTGTGCCGAAGTTGATTTTGATAAGTGCGTAGGCTGCGGTGCCTGCCACAGCGCGTGCCCCAAGGGTGCTATTGATATTATCAGACTCGGTTAAAATCCAACCCCGTCCGCTTTTGCGGATGGGGTGATTGCGTGATAAAGGAGAATGCTAATGCCTGAGATTAAAAGATACCACAGAATGGTTGAGTACAGCCACATTGGCTGTGAGAAGCCCTGTGCATATTTTATTCCCTTTGCAAAGGGTGAGGATGCTTCGCTTGACAGAGAGAATTCATCCCTGATTACAAGCCTTTGCGGTGAGTGGGATTTCAGATTTTTTGAAAACATTGAAAGACTTGAGATTGAAAAAGCCGATTTTGCCCACAATGTTGAATGTGAGGACAAAATGGCTGTACCCGGCTGCTGGCAGTTGAACATAGGTAAGGGTTACGACGTACCCAATTATATCAATCAGGATTATCCGTATCCCGTTGACCCTCCGCATTTGCCCGACGTTATTCCCTGTGGATTCTACAGGAAAAAGATTGATTTTACAAAGAAAGAAAATAAAAAATATTACATAAATTTTGAAGGTGTTTCATCGTGCTTTTATCTCTGGGTAAACGGCGCTTTTGCCGCGTATAGTCAGGTAAGCCACAGCACAAGCGTTATTGATATAACCGATTACCTTGTAAGCGGAGAGAATACGTTTGAAGCACTTGTTGTAAAGCACTGTGACGGTTCATACCTTGAGGATCAGGATTTCTTCAGGCTTTCGGGTATCTTCAGGGAAGTTTTCATCCTTGAAAGGGAAGAAAAACATATTAAAGATATCCGCCTTATCAATAAGGTTAATGAAGCTCTTGATGCCGCCGCGCTTACCGTTGAGCTTGAAGGCGCTGATGCGCAGATCACTCTTAAAAACGGCAACGGTGAAACTGTTGCAAGCGGCAAAACCGAGGGCGGAAAGATTAAATTTGATATTGAAAATCCCGTTCTTTGGAATTATGAGGTGCCCGTTCTGTATTCTATGGAGATAGAAACTCAGAATGAAAGCATCTGCCTGCCCGTCGGCTTCAAGAGATTTGAGATAAAGAACAGCTGTGTTTACCTTAACGGCAAAAAGGTTAAATCAAAGGGTATCAACCGCCACGACAGTAATCCCGAAACAGGCTACTGGGTAAGCGTTGAACAGATGCTTGAAGAACTTTATATGTTCAAAAGAGCAAACGTCAATACCATACGCACCTCTCACTATCCCAACGATCCCCGATTCCTTGAAATGTGTGACCGCCTCGGCTTTATGGTTATTGACGAAGCAGATATTGAAACTCACGGTATGGGCTACAATTTTGGCGACTGGTACTGGGATTTCTGGTCACATCTTTCCGATATACCCGAGTGGCGTGAGATTTATATTGACAGAGCCAAGCTTCTTTATGAGAGAGACAAAAACCACGTCTGCGTAATTATGTGGTCGCTCGGCAATGAGTCGGGCTGCGGCGAAAATCACCGGGCAATGGCAAACTTCATCCGCTCAAGGGATGCGGATGCGATAATCCACTATGAAAACGCAAGGCTTGAGTACGAAGAAAGAGTAAACAAGGATTTCAAGGATATTTCGGACGTTGAAAGCAGGATGTACGCTTCTCTTGAATATCTTGAGGAATATCTTGCTGACGATAACCTCAAAAAGCCGTTTTTCTACTGTGAATACGTTGACTCAATGAGCACAGGCGAGATTGCCGCTCATTGGGACGGATTTGAGGATAACGATAAATATTTCGGCGGCTGTGTATGGGAATTCTGTGACCACGCGGTAAATATCGGCACAAAGGAAAATCCCCGTTACCGCTATGGCGGCGACTTCGGTGACTGGCCGAATGACGGCATATGCTGCATTGACGGCCTTGTTTATCCTGACCGCTCCCTTCGCCCTGGATATTTCGATATGAAAAAGGTGTACGAGCCTTTTGAAGTAAAGTACGATAACGGCGCAATCAACGTAAGAAACAAGAGATTTTTCACTTGCCTTAGCGATTTGTGCGCTTATTGGGAAATTGAGGTTGACGGTAAACCCGTAAACAGCGGCAATATCGACTGTCTTGAAATCGCACCGAGAGAAAACAAGGATTACAAGCTTTTTGACGGCGGTGATTTTGATTCCCTTACAACACTTAACGTTTATTTCAGGCAGCGCTTTGATACCGAATGGGCAAAGGCAGGCTACGAGGTGGGCTTTGCTCAGTTCATACTCAGCGATAACTATAAGAAGCCTGAAAGCAAGCCTGCAAACGGACTTGAAATTAATGAATCCTTTGAAAAGATAACGGTTTCCTGCGCGGAGACCTCCTATGTTTTCGATAAGGTAACGGGTGTTATTGAGCAGATAACCTGCAGCGAAAAAGCAATGCTTGATAAGCCTGTGTCATTCAATATGTGGCGCACGGTTACATATAATTCGGGCGGATATATTGAAACCTGGAAGCGCGCAAGGTATGACAGAATTGTTCAGAAAACGTATAACGTAAGCTCTGAAAACAGGGGTGACAGCTTTGTTATCACGGCAGACGTTGCATTTTCAAGTGCGGCTATGCCTCCTGCGGTGAGAGCAAGGGTAGAGTACGTGTTTACCGCTGACGGAGCGCTTACCGTTAAAACAAATGCAAAAGTAACCTACAATGCACCCGAACTGCCGAGATTCGGCCTGAGCATTGTTATGCCCGAAAGCTATGATAAAACTTATTACCTCGGCTACGGCCCTATGGAGAGCTATTGTGAGCGTTACGGCAGTGCAAGGCTGTCGCTTTATGAAACCACCGCAAAGGATGATTATGAGCATTACGTTGCTCCTCAGGAGTCATCATCACATTATGCGGTAAGGTGTGCAGGTGTTTCCGACGGTAAAACGGGCCTTGATTTCTATGCCGAGGCACCCGCTGCTTTCTGCTTTAAGGCTATTCCTTACAGCGATACCGACATCCACAACACTGCTCACGATGATGAACTCCCCGAAAGCCGCAACACCTTTATATCACTGGATTACAAAATCCAGGCAGGTGTTATCGGCAGAGAGGGCAAGTATCCCGAAAGAATTTTTAACGAAAAGGAGTTTGAATTCTGCGTGCGCATTGAGCCGCATTCATAATTCATACATCAAGCAATGCCTGCTATAAGTGTACTGATAAAGCCCGCATCAAGCGCCTGCAATATGAACTGCTCGTATTGCTTTTACAAGGATGTGGCGAAAAACAGAAAAAACGGATTTGAAGGAATGCTCAGCATTGAGAATGCTGAAAAAATCGTTAAATCCGCAATGGAATTCGCGCAGGGCAGCTGTTCGTTTATGTTTCAGGGCGGCGAACCAACGCTTGCAGGGCTTGATTTTTTCAGAGAGTTTGTCAGGCTTGAAAAGAAATATGCCAAAAAGGGCGTGCGTGTGTTCAATGCTCTGCAGACAAACGGATATGATCTCGATGAAGAGTGGGCGGATTTCTTTGTGAAAAACGGATTTTTAATCGGTCTTTCGCTTGACGGCCCTGCTCCCTTGCACGATTTTTACCGCACTGATAACAGTGGAGAGGAAACCTTTAAAAGAGTTATCAGAACGGCTGAAATCTTCAAAAGAAAAGGCGTGGAGTTCAATATCCTCAGCGTTGTTACGGCGCAGGGCGCCCGAAGTATTGAGA
This sequence comes from Acutalibacteraceae bacterium, assembly GCA_045592385.1. Classification (GTDB taxonomy): domain Bacteria; phylum Bacillota; class Clostridia; order Oscillospirales; family Acutalibacteraceae; genus CAG-177. The sequence goes on along the minus strand of JAZNUP010000140.1, from coordinate 21,909 downwards.
AAACTTATAATTTTTTCAAAAAGCAGGGATTTAAGTGGCTTCAGTTCATCCCTTGTCTTGAGCCGCTGGGTGAGAGCAGGGAGAATGAGGCTCAGTGTATGAGTGTCAAAGCTTATGCCGATTACCTTATCAGGATTTTTGACTTGTGGTTTGACGATTTGCAAAAGGGCAATTACATAAGTATCCGCCATATTGATAACTGGCTTTCTGTTTTACTTACGGGCAGGGCGGAGAATTGCGGTATGAACGGCAGATGCAGTATTCAGTTTGTTGTAGAGGGTGACGGAGGAGTTTACCCGTGCGATTTTTACGTGCTTGATGAGTACAGAATGGGCACTGTGGGGGAACAGAGCTTTGCCGAGCTTGCAAACAGTACGGCGGCAAGGTCTTTTGTGGAAGCGTCCTTCGGTGTGCCTGATGAGTGCGGCAAATGTGAATTCTATCCGTTGTGCCGTAACGGCTGCAGAAGGGACAGAGAGACTCCGGCCTCAAAGAATTATTATTGCAGTGCATATAAAGAATTCTTTGAAAAAAGAGGCGCAAGACTCAAGCAGGCTGCGTGGATTGTCCATTCAATGTAATTGTTGATTTTTCTAAAATAATATTGTATAATAATTAACATCTTTTAACTTGAAAGGGGAAAATTATGATGAAAAAAGTAATTTCCGTCATTTTGTGCGTGGCAATGCTCGTATCTGTTTTTACGGTTTTCGGCATGGCAGTTCAGAATGAAAAGTCCTACACCGTGCTTGACAGTGTTGATGAGCTCGCCTCAGCTGACCTTGGCAACGGTACATATCCCATCGTTTTTGTTACAGGTATCGGCCAGTCTTACAGCTATCTTTATGATGAAGACGGCAACGAAATCGCAAAATGGAATCTTTTCTGCAACGATTTCAGTTTCCTCTTTAAAGAAATCGGCACTTATGTTAACATCCTCAGCCTTGTGGGCGGCCTTCTCGGCACATTGGTTACAGGTGTAAACCTTATCAGCGGAAGAACGGTTGATTCCTTTATCTCCTCTCTTTTCAGATACAACACCGTTGATAAAGAGGGTAAGCTTCCCTCAAACGTTGTAACTCCTCTCCAGAAGTGCTCTGTTGCAGCTATGGATGAAGAAGCAAAGGATAATTTCTACAGAACAATTCCCTGCGAGGACGTTCTCGGCGAAATCACTGAAGAAGATCTTTACTGCTTCAATTATTCCGCATTCTCCTTTACTTACAACAACGCTTCAAATCTTAACGATTTCATCAATAACGTAGTTCTTGCTCAGACAGGAGCGGAGAAGGTAGTTCTTATCCCTATGAGTATGGGTGCTTCCGTAGTAAGCGCATATCTTCAGGATTACGGCACAACCGGTAAGGTTGCAAGAATCGTAAGTATTGTAGGCGCTTGGTATGGCAGTCACGTTCTTGCTGACCTTGTTGAGCTCAAGTATGATGAAAACGCTCCCGAAATGGTTTACAACGGCCTTGTAGCAGAGCTTGTAGGTGAGCCCTGGGGTTATCTTGTAAACTGCGTTATCCGTATTTTCCCCAAAGCAACGCTCAGAAGCATAATCGACGAGCTTCTCAACAGTCTTGTTGAAAATCTTGTTCTCAAAACCCCCTCACTCCTCGGCCTTATTCCTCCTGACAGATACCCCGCAATCAGAGAGAGCAGGCTTGCAAATAACCCCGACCTTGCTTACATTATGGAGCAGACCGATAAGTATTATCAGGCTCAGGTTAATCTTGAAAAAACAATGAACACCCTCAATAAGGATTACGGTGTTGACTTCTTCTTTATTGCCGGCTACGGTCTCGGATTCGGCGGATACAGCTCAGACTATTCCTTCTTCCAGTTCCTTGACAGTGCAAACGAAGTAAACTCTGACGAAATTATCCAGATTGAGTCCACTGTTCCCGGTGCAACCAGCGTTCTTTACGGCACCACCTTCAGCGAGGATTACCTTGCAGGCGTTGATGCAAAATATATCTCCCCCGACAAGTCGGTTGATATTTCAAAGGCATATTTCCCTGACAGATGCTGGCTCTTTGTTGAGCAGAAGCACGAGCTTGAGAACAATAATACAGCTCTTAAGCTTGCTCTCGACCTTGCAACGGGCAAGGTTACCTGCGTTGAGGATGCTGAGGATACTTATCCCAGATTCAACGAATCAAGAGACATCAAGCGCCTGAGAAGAAGCTATATCCCTGATCTCGAAAGATGGCTTGAAACCAATACCCTCACCGCAGAGCAGCAGGCAGTTCTTGATAAGAACAACGCCGCAGTTGATGCTATGACAGCAAGAACAATCAACGACCGTGACGCTGACGATGCACTCATGGATGAGTATGAGATAATGCTTGTTGATTTTGGCGTTTACGGCGCTCCGGAACCCGAAGAGGAAGACGGTCTTACCAAGGTTCTCAAGGGTATGAGCGACGTTACCTATAAGATTTTCGGCGCAAAGGGTTATATTGATATTCTTAATCCTTTTGCAAAATAATGAACATTATATTTAAAGATTTACCTTTACCTCAGAGGCAGCCCTTGGGCGAGTACTATTGCGGCGACGGTGTTTACCAGCTTGCTTATGCCGGCAGTAACGAAGAAGAATTCTTTGCTGCTGAGGCTGCTTTTGAGAAAGAAGGGTTTATAAAAAAAGAAGCAAGAGCACTTTGCTCCTGCAGGCACGCACGGTTTGTAAAGGGTGCTCTTAACGTAAATATGTTCCTTGCATCGGACGATTGTATCCTGCGCATTGTTGCGGATTCATTTACCGCTCCTTACAAAACCGAACCTTCTCAGTCGCAGGGTGAAACAACTCTCTGGCAGTTTGAGGTTGATCATAGCCTTATTGACTGCGGAATGTGCTATATAGTCCGATGCGCATCGGGCGGATTCTTTATTGTTGACAGCGCGCATACCTATTCCGTTAACGATAACGACAGAATCTGGCAGTTTCTTCGCAAAAGAACTCCCGAAAACGAAAAAATCGTGATAGAGGGTTGGTTTTTCAGTCACGGCCATTCTGACCACGTCTGCAAATTTATGGATTTTCTCAGGTATAATACAAGGGACGTTGAAATAAAAGCCCTCTATTATAATCTGGTTGATGAAAACCATAAGGATAATGACGACTGGGATGAATCCGAAATCAGCTTTTCCCGTAATTTCCGTAAGCTTGTAGGCGAAAGCGGAATTCCTCTTGTAAAACTTCATACGGGTCAGCACTTCTGCGTTGACAATCTGGAGTTTGACGTGCTTTGTACGCACGAGGATATTTACCCTGCTGATTTAGGCAATTACAATGATTCCTCAACTGTTATCAGAATGACTGTGCAGGGCAGTACCGTGCTCTTTCCCGGAGATGCGGGGCATCAGGAAAGTGATATCCTGACCAGGCGCTACGGCGAGTGGCTTAAGTGCAACGTCGTTCAATCTGCTCATCACGCTCATTTTGGCGCAACCTCAGAGTTTTATGAGCTTGCCCGTGCCGACGTGGTGCTTTTTCCGACAACGCAGATAATGTTTGACAGGGACTTCGAAATCTATGAAGAAAACAAGGTTGCTGCAAACCTCTGCCACGAATATCACATAGCGTCAAACGGCACGGTGGAGATTCCGCTTCCTTATAAAAGAGGCCAGCTGAAACTTCTGCCTGACGAAACCTTTGAGGATTTTAACGGCATTTATAATCTCTGGACCTATGAGTATACCGAAGAGAGAAAGGCTCAGCTTTATGCCGATTATCTTGCAAGGGGCGGCAAGCCGCTCAACTGAATAAATATTGGGTCTGTAAAAAACGAAAGTTTTTTGCAGACCTTTTTTATATCCTTTTTTTTGGAATAAAAAGTAAAAAATCAGTTAATTATTTTATCACGTATTGAAAATGAACGGGTCTTATGATACTATTTTTATAATTTCGTTAAGATGAACGGAGGATATATTGAAAAAGCTTGGTTTGATTTATGACGAATCACTTAATATAAGTGAAAAAACAACCCCCGAATATTATGATTGCGTAAGAGATTTATTTGAAAGCGAAGAGGTGCAGAGCCTTGCTGCTTTCCCGCAGCACGATTTTATTGACAGACTGCGCCACGTTACAAGCGTTTCTTATATGAGCTACTGCCTGTGCAAGGAGTGTTCGCTCGATTTCAAAACTGCCGCAAGGGCAGGCTTGCTTCACGATTTGTATTATTATGACTGGCACGAGAATGATTGGAGCCATCGCCCTCACGGCTACCGTCATCCGGGTTTTGCCGTAAAGAATGCGGCTGAGCTTTGCGGCGGTGAGCTTGATAAGCTTACGTTTAATATCATAAAGCGCCATATGTGGCCGCTTACCGTGATTCCGCCGAAATATAAGGAATCATATGTTGTCTGCTTTGCGGATAAGTATTGCGCACGCAAGGAGTATCAGGCGTGCAAGGAACAAAAAAGAACAAAAAAATGAAATGAGATTTAATATGGAAACAGTTGCAAGATACGCTTTGTATTTTTTCTTTTACAGCGTAGCGGGGTGGTTTTTTGAATCCTGCTATTGCTCGGTGAAGCCTAGGAAATGGATAAACAGAGGATTTCTTACCGGTCCGCTTTGCCCTATTTACGGCACGGGAGCTTTGGTTTTCCTTGTATGTGTTGAGCCTTTGAGACATCTTGATTTATCTTTACCGATATTCGGAAAAGAAATCAGCTTTACAATACCTGCTGTTTTCTTTGCAGGGCTTGTGCTTGCAGATATAGTTGAATTCGCCGTAAGTCTTGTTATGGAAAAGCTTTTTCATGCCCGTTGGTGGGATTATTCTGACAGATTTCTTAACATCCAGGGCAGAATCTGCTTTAAACACTCTTTGTACTGGGGCGCATCAAGCGTGCTTTTCCTGTATGTGCTTCACCCGTTTATTGATAAGTATTTCATCCTTTTGTCTGCCAATGCCGTGTATTATCTGCTTGGTATAATACTTTTCATTTTTGTTTTCGATTTGGCAGATGCGGTAATAAAAGCTCTTGACGTAAGAAAGCTTATGGATAAGCTGGAAGTTATGTCAGGCTCGGTTTCAGCGCTTGCGGGCACTCTGGTTGAGAATGCAGTTGCGGTAAGCTTTGATGAATTTGCGTTTTTATTTGAAAAATTTGCAAGTCTTAAAGAGGACGGTGCAAAGCAGTTTGCTGACATAAAGGCGCATTTTGAGCGTCTGAGCAGCTACGGCTACATCAAGGGTAAAAAGAAAAACACAATGTTTATGAAATTTCCGCGCATAAAGGAATATGCAACTCAGCAGATTGAAAATATCGAAGTCCAGGCGGAAAAAATCAAGGAAAGCATCAGTAAATATACAAGCAAAAAATAAAAATCAGGAGTGATAAAAATGAGAAAGAAACAGTTCAAAGCTCAGTCGAAAAAGCTGCTGGATATGATGATTAACTCAATTTACACTCACAAGGAAATCTTCCTTCGCGAGCTTATATCCAACGCAAGCGATGCGCTTGATAAGCAGTATTACAATTCGCTTACTGCAAAGTCTGCCGCGTCAAGAAACGATTACGTAATAGGTATTGAGGCTGATAAAGAGGCAAGAACTCTTACAATCAGCGATAACGGCTGCGGTATGACTGCAGAGGAGCTTGATAATAACCTCGGCACTATTGCAAAGAGCGGCTCGCTTGATTTCAAAAGCTCTGATGAAAAGGAAAAATCCGAGCTTGAAATTATAGGTCAGTTCGGCGTAGGCTTCTATTCAGCGTTTATGGTAAGTGATAAGGTTGTTGTTGAGAGCCGTGCAAACGGTGAAGCAACTGCAAACCGTTGGGTTTCGGACGGTGCGGACGGTTACACAGTTGAGGAGTGCAATGTCGATTTTGAACACGGCACGGTCATAACTCTTTACCTCAAGGAAAACGCTGAGGATGAGGATTATGACAGATTCCTTGATTTCTATGAAATCAGCCGCCTTGTGAAAAAATACTCTGATTATATCCGCTATCCCATTATGATGGAGAATGAGAAAAGAGTGCCTGTTGAAAAGGCGGAGGGTGAAGATAATGCCGAGCCTGAATATGAAACAGTGAAGGCTCCTGAGCAGCTCAACAGTATGGTGCCAATCTGGCGCAAGAATAAAAATGAAATAAGCGAAGAGGAATATAACGGCTTTTATCAGGATAAATTCTATGATTATGAAGCGCCGCTGAGAGTTATCCACAGTAAAAATGAAGGTATGCCTGCGTACGATGCTATTGTTTATATCCCTGCGCACGCTCCTTTCAATTATTATTCAAAGGATTATGAAAAAGGACTTCAGCTGTATTCCAACGGTGTTATGATTACCGAAAAATGCGCTGATTTGCTTCCTGATTATTTCAGCTTTGCCAAAGGTCTTGTTGACAGCCCTGATTTATCGCTCAATATTTCAAGAGAGCTTCTTCAGCACGACAGACAGCTTAAGGTAATCGCAAGAAATATTGAGAAAAAGATAAAGAGCGAGCTTGAAAAGATGCTCAGCGACGAGCGTGAAAAATACGAGAGCTTCTTCTCTGCTTTCGGACTTCAGATTAAATTCGGAATTTACTCAAGCTACGGTATGGCAAAGGATGCCTTGCAGAATCTTATTATTTTCAAATCATCGTTTGAAGATAAGTATACAACTCTTTCGGAGTATGTTTCCCGTATGAAGGAGGAGCAGAAGGTGATTTATTATGCCTGCGGTGAAACCGTTGATAAAATCAAGCTTCTTCCTCAGACGGAAGCGGTAAACCACGCCGGTTTCGAGGTGCTTTATCTTACGGATGACGTTGACGAGTTTATGCTTAAGATGATGCGTGATTTTGATGCGAAGAATTTTGTAAACATATGCACCGATAATCTTGATCTCGGCGATGAAAACAAGGAATTGCTTGCTGCTGAGAATAAAGAAAATGAGGAGATGCTTTCCTTTATCAAAGAAACACTTTCGGAAAAGGTTAGCGAAGCAAGGTTTACAAACAAGCTGAGAAGCCATCCCGTATGCCTTACAAGCGGCGGTGAGATTTCGGGCGAAATGGAAAGAATAATCAACGCAATGCCTGCCGGCGAAAAGATAAAGGCGCAGATGGTGCTTGAGATTAACTGCGACCATCCCGTTGCAGCAAAGCTCAAAGAGCTTTACGGCAAGGATAACGAAACTCTTGCAAAATATGCAAAGCTTCTGTATTCCTCCGCTTGCCTTATCAGCGGAATTACGGTTGAAAATCCCGTTGAAATGAGTTCGCTTATTTGCGAACTGATGGTATAATATGCAACAAAAAAACGGCTTACACGGTTTCGTGTAAGCCGTTTTCAACTTTAATCAGTGTCTGCCTGTGCAACGCTCAAAGCGTATGCCGTTCTTTGTAGCGTAGGAGGTTGCGTTGCTGATAAGACTGTCAGTGCAGATTACGGCAGGCGAATCCTCAAGAATGCCTGAACCGATATTTTTTACGTTTGAGGGGATGTGAACGTAATCAAGGCTTGCGCAATCCGAGAAAGCGTAAGCGCCGATTGTGGTTACTGAGGAGGGCAGGGCTACAGATATAAGGCTTGTGCAGCTGCCGAATGCAGCCTGACCTATTGCTTTAACACTGCGTGAAATGGAAACTGTTTTGAGAGCTTTACAGCCGCTGAATGCGTAATCTCCTATAAGCTCAACGGAGGACGGAATATCAAAGGAGATGAATCCGCAGCCCGAGAAAACAGCTTTGTTAATCTGAGTAAGTCCTGCAGGGAGGGAAACATTGATAAGGCTTGCGCAGTTGTAAAAAGCGTATTCACCGATGTTTGTAACGCCTGCAGGTACCGTAACGGTGAGTAGACCCTTGCACTCACTGAATGCGTACTCGGAAATACTGCTGAGTGAATCGGGAAGGGTTACGCTCATAAGCGTTGTGCACTTTGAGAAAACTCCTGTGGGAAGCGAGGTGATGGGGGCAGGAACGGTTATTGTTTTGAGAGAAGCACAACCGCTGAAGGCACGCTCACCGAGGAATGAAAGATTTTCGGGGAGAACGATTTGTTCAAGATGGATGCAACCGTTGAAAGAATCGTTGCCTATTGATGTTACACTCTGTGGGATAGTGATGCTTTCGAGAGCGGTGAGGCCTGCAAAAGCGCAGTTGCTAATGTCGAGTACTCCTTCTTCAACAATTATATTTTTGATTATCTCTTTGTGTGCAGTCCATTCGGGGGCATTGCCGTCAGCGAAAACCGTTTTGTTTTCGTCGTTTTCCTTGAGAGCCCAGTCGGAAGCCATAGGTCCTGCACCGCTGATGGTGAGTGTGCCTTTATTATCAAGCACCCACTGCAGCAAATCGCCGCACATACCGTTTGCGATAGCGTCCGGGTTGGAAACGGGAGGGGTGATGCTTACGTTTTCTCCGCCTTGCACATTGTGCTCGGGGCCGCAGACGGAGCAGGCAATTCCGTTGCCCTGCGCGTAGGAGCAGGCATCGCTTGTTGCGGAATCGGTGCAAATTTTTGAGGTTGTTCCTGATAGTATTCCTATGCCGAACGAGGTGACCCCTGAGGGGATGTGGAGATATTTAAGACCGGTGCAGCTGGCAAAAGAGTTTGCACCAAGGTGAATAAGAGTTTCGGGCAGAATAACTTCTGAGAGAGAGCCGCAGCCGAAGAAAGCAAACGAATTTATGGCTGAGAGAGAATTGCCGAATTCAACAGTCTGCACGTTGTAGCAGGCATAAAACGCCCTGTTTCCTATGCTTTCAACTCCGTTATCAATTTTAATTGATGTGATTTCCTCTGCGTGTTCGTACCACGGAACTTCGGTGATGTTTTCATAGTCAGCCATTTTTCCGTTTCCGCTGATTTCAAGATTACCTTCGGAATCGAATTCCCAGTTAAGACTCTCACCGCAGGTGCCGCTATTGATAACTGTAGCGCGGTCGGAAACGAAAAATGCAATAATTACACCAACGGCAATGAGCACGGCCGCCGCAATTGCGGCAATGATTATTGTTTTCTTTTTCTTGACCGTGTTTTTCTCTTCTTCCGGCTCCGGTTTTACAGGCGGTTTTTTGACGATTTCAACGTACTTGGTGGGTTCGTTGTCAATACTGTCGGGATTGTAAACGGCGGCATTGAGCTGCCTTAAGAACTCGCCTGCCGTACGGGTGCGTTCGGTTTCTTTTACGGCAAGACCGTTGAGTATTGCCTGCTCGGCGGCGGCTGAAATGTTAACTCCGAGCTGAGAGGGCGGGATAAGATTATCCTGAGCTTCTCTCTCAAGGCTTTCGGGCGGAACTTTGCCCGTGATAAGTCTGTACATAGTGGCGGCGGTTGCGTAAACGTCAGTCCACGACCCCTGATTTGAGCGGCCGAGATACTGCTCACGGGGAGCGTAACCTCTTTTGAGAACGATGGAAAGACTCTTCTGGTCCTCGCCGAGGAGAACTCTTGCGGCTCCGAAATCTATCAGCTTTACCTTTCCGTTATCACAAATGAAGATGTTATCGGGTGAAATGTCACGGTGAATAATTCCCGTTTCGTGAATTTCGGAGAGAGCAACGATGATGGGCGTAAGCAAATCGAGAGCTTCTTCGTATGAGAAAACTCCGCGTTGCTCCATTATTTCCTTAAGCGTCTGACCTTCAAGGTACTCCATCACAATGTAAACGGTGCCGTTTTCTTCAATGCAGTTGTATACGTCAACCACACCGTCAAGGCTATTGACTCTTGCAAGGCAGTTTCCTTCTTCAAGAGTTTTGGCAATGCCTGCTTTGAATTTTTCGGCGCTCTCGCCGTCATAGCTTGCAACGGTTTTCTGCCCCGGAACACGGTAAGCAAATGCACCGGGAAGGTATTCTTTGATTGTGGCTGATTTGCTCAGCTTTGAATCCCACGCAATGTAGGTTATTCCGAATCCGCCGTTTCCGAGTGCTCTGCCGATTATATATCTGCCGGCAAGCACGCTGCCGGGGGAAAGCTCATTACTTTTTTTAGCGGGAGTGTTGCGGATGTAGCCGCAGTGAGGGCAGGTATCAAGAGAATCGTCATATTCTCTCATGCAACCAAGGCAACGAAACATCATTTTGTACTGCACTCCTTTGTGTTTGTTATAATTGCGATAGCGGTATAATTATCCATTTTGCAACGTCTTCCTTTGGCGCACACGGCTTTTTTCATTTTTGCAAGCCATTGCGAGGCGCCGGAAGAGTGCCTTAGCAAGCGGCACATTTTTCTTTCGTTTATGTATTCCCAGAATCCGTCAGTGCAAAGGAGAAAAGCATCAAAATCTTTTATATGTTCTTCATTTGCAATTTCAAAATCTGTTTCTTCTCCGTCTTCAGGGCCGATTGCTCTGAGAAGTTTATTGCGGTCAGGGTGACGGCGGACATCAGCGAATTTTATACTTCCTGATTTTACAAGCATATAAGGAACACTGTGGTCTTCTGTGATTCGGATTACCTTACCGTCCTTGAATGCGTACAGGCGTGAATCGCCTATGTGACCCCAGATGCAGTTTTCGTTATCAATCACAAGGGAAACGGCAGTGGTTTTCATGCAGGAAAGTTCGCTGTTTTCCTGCGCGGCGCGGTTTACTTTATCGCAGGCGGCGGTAAATGCGGATTTAAGGAAGGAGGTGAAATCAATATCTTGCTTTTCAAACATCTCTTTGAAGGAACTGCAAACGGTTGCTGATGCAACTTCACCTTTACCGTGACCGCCAAGACCGTCACATACTGTAAAGCAATATGCACCTGCGTTTTGCGCTATGCTCAGGCAATCCTCGTTGTTGCTTCGCCCTGCGCGTTCGCATACGGTTGAAAAATCCAAATCAATCACCCCATTTCTGTTAAACATTATATTATTAAGAAATTAATATGTCAATTAATTAAATATAAACAATAATAAAAAGCTGAATTTCCTTCTGAGAAAAACAGCTTTTGGTAAGACTATTATTTTATCTGAGTGATTTTATCTCCTTTTACAACAAATGCACGTGTTGCAATGTCGATAAGAGGTTTGTCATTTTCGGGGGAGTCGGTGTAAAAATCGTCAATTTTGCCCTCGGGATATGCTTCAAAGAAAGCCTTTATTTTTTGTGAGCGGATGCAAAAGCGGGTGATTTTGCCTGTTTTTTCATCAAACTGAGACCCCATATAGTTTTTTATACCCAGCCTATCGCAGATTACTTTCATTGAAGCTTCTGGTGAGCCGGTAATTATGAGGTCATCCTCTTTCTGAATCTCAGCATAGAAAGGCTTGATTTTATGCATATGCGTGTCCCAGAATCTGACGGCATCCGCGTGAAAATCGGGGATTGAAGAGAAAAACTTCTCAACTTCGGGAGAATACTTGTTCATAAAATCATTTACCGTGATTTTACCTGCCTTGTACTTGCCGAATGCATACAATACTCCGGGCAGATGTCTGAGGAGAGATGGGTGGCGCCTGAGATAGAATTTGAAAAAGTCAAGCATACTCTCGCCGTCATAAATTGTGTTGTCAAAATCGTATACGTTCATTTACCACTCATCACTTTCATCTAACATTACTGCGTGTGCGCAGCGGATTCCGTCAACGGCGGCAGAAACAATACCGCCTGCATAGCCTGCACCCTCACCGCAAGGGTAGATTCCTCGGATGTTAGCCTGATAGATATCGTCGCGCAGGATTCTTACAGGGGAGGAGCTTCTTGTTTCGGGTGCGGTGAGTACGGCTTCGGGAAGAGCAAAACCTTTAAGATTTCTGTCCATTTTAACAATTGCTTCAGCCATCGTCTGAGTAACGCGCTCAGGCAGGATTTTTCTTATATCATCGGGAGTAACTCCTGTTGCACAGGTGGGCTTAACCCCTCCGAGCTTTGTTGAAGGTGTATTATTGAGAAAATCACCGACCGTCTGGCAGGGGGCACTGTAATTGCTGCCGCCTCTGATGAATGCGGTCTGCTCGATTTTTCTTTGCAGCTCTATGCCTGCAAGCGGATGTTCGCTGCCGAAATGCTCGGGTTCGATGCCGACGAGAAGAGCAGAGTTGGAATTTTCGCCGTCTCGGGCATATTCACTCATTCCGTTAACCACAACGCTGTTTTCTTCCGATGCGGCGGCAACAACCGTACCGCCGGGGCACATACAGAAGGTGTAAGCGCCTCTGCCGTGGTCTGGATGGCAGGAAAGCTTGTAGTCTGCAGCGCCAAGAGCCTTGTGGCCTGCAAAAGAGCCGTATTGAGCCTTGTCTATAAGCTCGCGTGGGTGTTCGATTCTCACACCTACAGAGAACGGCTTTTGCATCATCTTTATTCCTTTTTTATAGAGCATCTCAACGGTATCGCGTGCAGAGTGACCGATGCACAGTAAAAGCGTATCGGTTTCAATGCCGTGAATGCTGCCGTTTGAATCGGTATAATTAACTCCGTATACCACACCGTTTGCAATAACAATATCTGTCATCCGGCAGCCGAAATGCACCTGACCGCCAAGGGCGATTATTTCCTCCCTGAAAGCTTTAACAACGGCACCAAGTCTGTCAGTGCCGATATGAGGACGTGAGGAGTATCTGATTTCTTCGGGAGCGCCGTGAAGGGCAAGCTCGTCAATTACCTTGCGGCAAAGGGGGTCTTTGATGCCCGTGGTAAGCTTGCCGTCGGAGAAAGTTCCTGCGCCGCCTTCGCCAAACTGAACGTTTGACTGCGTGTTGAGCTGCCTCTGAGTCCAGAAACGGTTTACGTCAGCTGTTCTTGTGTCAACGTCGTTTCCTCTTTCAAGCACTATGGGGTTAAGACCTGCGCGTGCAAGTATGAGGGCAGCAAAAAAACCTGCGGGTCCAAAGCCTGCAATTACGGGAGGGAGTTTACTTGTTCTGCGAAGGGGAGGGGCAGAATAAACAACCTTCTCACCTTTTTTGGCTTTGGGGTTACGGCAGGAGGCGAGAACACTGTCCTCATCGCCGTCAAGGGTTACGTTTACGTTATATACAAAGAAAATGTTATCTTTTTTTCTGCTGTCAACAGCTTTCTTTGTGATTTCAAGATCCGTTATTTTGCCGGCAGAGCATCTGAGCGCTTTAGCGGCGAGAGCTTTAAGCTCTTTTTCGTCACTGTCAAGCGGAAGCTTGAGCTCGTTAATTTTAATCATAATGTTCCTCCAAGTTCACCTGCGAGCAGACCGGAAGACCAGGCCCACTGAAGATTAAAGCCTCCGCAGTTGCCGTCAACGTCTGCTATTTCACCAGCAATAAACAAGCCGGGGCAGACTGCAGATTCCATAGTTTTTTTGTTGATTTCATCTGTTTTTATGCCGCCGCAAGTCACCTGAGCTGAATCAAAACCTCTTGAAGAGACTATTCTCAGGGGGAATGACTTGGCAACTGCGGCAAGATTCTCTATTTCAAAATCAGTAAGTTCGGATATCTTTTTTGCAGATCTGTAAAGTGAAACGGCTTTACAAATTGCGATTCCGACCGCTTTCGGAAGCAATCCTGTAAGTAAAGAGTCGAAATCTCTTAAAACTGTTGATGCACTAAGGCTTTTGATGTATTCACATAACGCTTCGTGGGTCAAATCGGGTAAAAAATCAATTGTTGTAAAGGTGTCCATCTTTACACCACTCGCTTTTATTCTCTCTACGGTGGAGGCGAGCTCCATAGCGGCAATTCCTGAGATTCCGTAATCTGTAAAGAGTAATTCGCCCTTTCTCTTGATTTGGTTACCGTCTAAATCATAAATCGAAAGCTCTGCCAAGTGAACACGTACTCCTTTGAGCGGTTTGGTGACAGACTGGTCTGCATTGAGTGCGGTGAGAGAAGGGCAAAGAGTGGTTAAAGAGTGGCCGAGCTGCTTTGCAAGCAGATATCCGCTGCCGTTTGCACCCTGAGAGGGTGAAGCTTTGCCGCCTGCGGCAAGGATAAGCTTTTTTGAAAAGAATTCGGAATTTACCGTAAATCCGTTTTTTTCTTTTTTTACTGTTTTTACTTCACAGTCACAGTAAACGGTTATATTATCTGAGTTTATTGCAAAGCGCAACGCATCGAGCACACTTGACGCCGTGTTGCTGAGGGGATAAATCCTGCCCTCGGAATCCGTGTAAGTCAGCAAGCCAAGTGATTCAAAAAAATGGAGAGTTTCCTTAACGGTGTATTTATTTAATGCATATTGCGCAAAATCGGCATTAGTGAAGGGATGCTCTGCGGCGTGAATATTGGAGAGATTACATCTTCCGTTACCTGTGGCAAGTATTTTTTTGCCTATTCTCGGCATACGTTCGAGTATGGCAATTCTTATGCCGGGATAAAGCCTTGAAGCGTTTATAGCCGCAACAAGCCCTGAAGCACAGCCGCCTATTATAATCAAATCAAAGCTTTCCATATCCACCCTCCTGAAATATTAATCTATTCTACAATATTTAATGCGTTATTGTCAACTTATAATGGAATTCTGTTATTGATATTAAATAAAAATTGTGTTATAATTTTAAAGTAAATATCAAACGAAAGGATGTTTTTTATGACAGCTATTACTAAAGATTCAAAAATCGGTGAAATCCTCGATGCTCACAGAGATTGCAGCAAGTTTTTCCTTGCAATGGGCATGCATTGCCTTGGTTGTCCTTCTGCAAGGTCTGAGAGTGTTGCTCAGGCATGCGCAGTTCACGGTGTTGACTGTGACAGTCTTGTAAATGCTATCAACGAGTATCTTGCATCAAAAAATGATTAAGCTTTCGCCAAGAATGTTGATGGCGGCGAAAATGGTGTACCCCGGCAGAAGAGTCTGCGATATAGGGACTGACCATGCATATCTGCCCGCTTATCTCGTTTTAAACGGAATATCACCTTCGGCCCTTGCCTGCGATATCGGCAAGGGTCCGCTTGAAAATGCCCGAAAAAGTGTTGAAGCTTACGGAATTGCAGATAAGGTTGAGCTGCGTTTATCTGACGGGCTTGATGAAATCCGTGAGGATGAAGCGCAGGAATTTGTTTTTTGCGGTATGGGCGGTACGCTTATGGCGGAGCTTATAGGCAGATGCGAGTGGCTTAAAAAGCCCGATAAGCATATTATCGTTCAGCCTATGAGTCACATTGACGATATCCGCAGTTTTTTTATAAAAAACGGCTTTGAAATTGAAAAAGAAAGTGTGTGCGTTGATGCGGGGCATATTTATGCCGCGGTAAGTGTGCGCTATACGGGCGAAATCAAAGAATATCCTGCGGGGTATATCTATTACGGTAAGCTTGCTGAGAATTCGGATTCTCTGAGCGTACAATACATAGAAAAACAGCTTTCGCGGCTTCTGAAGCATTCAAAGGGGATTGAAAATAATCCTGACCTGCGCGATGAGTACTCTGAGCTTCAGAATGTTATTTCGGATATAACGGAGGTGCTTTCAAATGTTGACAGTTAAGGATGTTTACGATTATATAAACAGTTTTGCTCCGTTTTGTATGCAGGCAAAGTGGGATAACAGCGGTATGCTTGTAGGCGATTTTGCTCAGCAGGTTAAGAAAATCGCAGTTTCGCTTGATATCACTGCAGATGCCGTTGATTTTGCGGCAAACGCAGGGGCGGACCTTATTGTAAGCCATCATCCCGTTATTTTTTCCGCAAAGAAGAGTGTTTACAGTTGGGACCCTGTTTATTTGCTTGCGAAGAATTCAATGAGTGCAATTTGTGCTCACACTTCACTTGATATTGCAAACGGTGGAGTTAACGATGCTCTTTGTGAAAAGCTTATGCTTAAAGGTGAGCCGCTTGCCGATGAAGGTGAGGAGGCTATGGTGAGAGTTGCTGAGCTTGATGAGGCACTTTCTGCCGAAAATTTTGCGGCTTTTATAAGCGACAGACTTTCGGCGGCAGTGCAGGTGAGCGATAGCGGCAGGATGATTAAAAAGATAGCTCTTTGCGGCGGCGCAGGCGCTGAATTTATGCAGGCTGCGGCGGATTGCGGATGCGATGCGTACGTTACGGGCGAAGCAAAGCATCACGAATACCTTCAGGCGAAACAGGCAGGCATTACTCTTATCACGGCAGGTCATTATGAAACCGAGAATCCTGTTGTTGACGTTATAGCCTGCAAGCTTGAGGAAAAATTCGGGATTGAGGTTGTGACGGTGCCTTCTGACGTGCCGTATTATACTATTATTTCAAAAGGATGATGAAGTGTGCCGCTTGACGGTTTTACGCTTAATTTATTAAAAAATGAGCTTGCCGCAGAAATTGTGGGAAGCAGGGTGGAGAAGATACATCAGCCGTCAAAGGATTCGCTGGTGTTTTCTTTGCGTACAAGGGAAAAGTCTATGCGTCTGCTTGTGTGTGCAAGTGCAAACTGCCCGAGATTGCATCTGACCTCTCACGCTCCTGAAAATCCTGCAACTCCGCCGATGCTGTGTATGCTTTTCAGGAAAAATCTGACGGGTGCAACTGTTACTGCCATTCACCAGAAAGGGCTTGACAGAGTTGCTTTTATTGAGTTTTCAGGCACTAACGAGCTAGGTGACAAAACTCAGTTTACGCTGGCGGTTGAAATTATGGCCAAGCACAGCAACATAATTCTTATAAATTCTCAGGGTAATATCGTGGATGCTGTAAAGCGTGTGGACTTTACACAGTCTTCGGTGAGGCAGATTCTGCCAACTTTCAGGTATGAGCTTCCGCCTGCTCAGAATAAGCTGAATCTTATTGAAATTACTGCAAAAGATGCGGTTGATGAGATTTGCTCAAGGAGCGGCAAAAGGCTTTCTTCGGCGGTACTTGAAGTGTTGGAGGGTGTTTCTCCGCTTGTGTCAAGGGAAATTGCGGCATATTCCTGCGGTGGCGATATAGCTGTTGAGGAAATGCGCGATATATATAAAGAAAGACTTGAAAGAAAGCTTGATGAGATAAAACAGATACTGCATACTGCAAAAGCAAAACCCACTATGCTTAAAAGTGACGGCGTAAAGCTTATGGACTTTACGTTTATGGATGTTGCGCAGTACGGATTCTCTGTTGAGAGCGTTGAGTTTGAAAGCTTCTCAAAGCTTCTTGACGATTTCTATTATGAAAAAGACCGCAGGGAGCGTACGGGGCAGCGCAGTCAGTCGCTGATGAAGCTTCTCAGTAACACTACGGCAAGGATTGCCAGAAAGCTTGCAGCGCAGCGAGCTGAGCTTGAAGCGTGTGAGGACAGAGAAACTCTGCGCATCAATGCAGAGCTTATAATGGCAAATCAGTATGCGCTTGAAAAAGGTGCGGTTTTTTACGAGGTGGATAATTATTATACGGGTGAAAAAGTGCGAATCAAAGCAGACCCTGCGCTTTCCCCCAACGCAAATGCTCAGAAATACTATAAAGAATACCGCAAGGCAAAAACTGCTCAGCAGATGCTCGGTGACCTTATTGAAAACGGCGAGCAGGAGTTGAGTTATATCGAAACCGTTATTGATGCCGTAAACAGAGCGGAAGGATTCACAGAGCTTGCGGAAATCCGCAACGAGCTGTATGAATCGGGATATCTTAAGCGGGCGAAAAACGATAAAGGCAAAAAGGCAAAGCCGTTGCCGCCGCTTGAATATATATCAGATGACGGTTATAGAATTCTTGTAGGCAGAAACAACGTTCAGAATGATATTCTTACATTCAAAACGGCGAGAAGAGACGATTCGTGGTTTCACGCTTCAAAGATGCCGGGCTCACACGTTGTTGTGCTCGGTGATGGTGAAATAATACCTGAAAGCACTGTTCGTCAGGCGGCGGCACTTGCCGCATACCACAGCACAGGCAGGGATTCTTCAAGAGTGCCCGTTGATTATACTGAGGTAAGGGAACTCAAAAAACCTGCCGGGGCAAAGCCGGGTAAGGTTATTTACCATACTTACAATACAATGTGGGCAGTGCCTGAAAGAGAGCTTTGCGAGAGACTTGCAAAAAATAAGAAATAAAGAAACAGCCGCTTTGTGTGGAAACACAGAGCGGCTGTCCTTTTTTGGTTAAATACAGCTTTGTTCAGTTGTGAGATTCGTCCTCGATGGCTTCGGTAACTCGCGAATCTCTGAAAAGCAGAGAGATGCACCAGATGCCTGCCAGAGCAACAACTGTGTAAACAATTCTGCTGATTATTGCACCCTGACCGCCGAAAATCCAGGCAACCAGGTCAAACTGAAACAGACCTATGCTGCCCCAATTTAATGCGCCGATGATGACGAGTGCAAGAGAAATTTTATCAAGCATTGATTTCAACTCCTTACATACTTGTCGTAAGTAGTATGAACCTGAAATCTGAGCTTTATTCAAAAAAATGAAGAATTTTAAAATTTAAAATGAACGTCACTGTCCTTAAGGCAGGGTGCACAGGCGTCCTTCTGAGAAAGAACAGGCATTTCGTAGGGCCATTCAACGCCTATTGCGGGATCGTCAAAGCGGATGCTGCGGTCATTCTCAGGCGAATAGAAATTATCAACCTTGTAAAGCACCTCAACGTCGGGTGTGAGAGTAACAAATCCGTGGAGGAAGCCTGCAGGGATATAAAACTGCTTTTTGTTCTCTTCGCTGAGAGTTACGCCTACCCATTTGAGATATGTGGGCGAGCCTTCGCGGATATCAACCGCAACGTCAAAAATTTCACCCTTGGTGCAGGAGACAAGCTTTGTCTGAGCCATAGGGTCAGTCTGGCAATGCAGACCTCTTAAGGTGCCGACTTCGGCAGAAAAAGAGCGGTTGTCCTGAGTGAATACCGTATTTATTCCGAATTCGGAAAGAGTTTTCTGGGAGTAGTGCTCGTAAAACCAGCCTCTGCTGTCACCGTGAACGGTGGGCTCAAGGATATAAAGCCCGTCAATTTCAGTTTTTATAAGATTCATGGGAAATCATTCCTCTCGTCCCCAACGGGGTCTTTCACCGGGCTTGCCGCCGTAGAGGATTTTACCCTCGGCAACTCTGCGAAGATGCTGACCGTATGAGGATTTGCCGTATTTTTCTGCTGATTCAAGCAACGCACGCTTGCTTATCCAGCGCATATTGTAGGCGATTTCTTCAGGAGCGGAAATTTTGATGCCCTGAAGCTTTTCAACAGTGCGGATAAAGTTTGAAGCATCGGTAAGCGCTTCAACGGTACCCGTATCAAGCCATGCGAAGCCTCTGCCCATAAGCTGGATATCAAGGTCGCCCGCTTCAAGATAAAGCTGATTTATATCGGTTATTTCAAGCTCACCTCTTTTGGAGGGCTTGAGGGATTTTGCGTATTCAACAACCTTGTTGTCGTAGAAATAAAGACCTGTTACGGCATAGTTCGATTTGGGAACTTCGGGCTTTTCTTCAATAGAAACGGGGATTCCGTTTTCGTCAAACTCAACAACGCCGAAAGCCTGAGGGTTTTCAACGTAATAGCCGAATATTGTAGCGCCGCTCTTCTTTTTTGAAGCCTGACGAAGAAGGTGGCCGAGACCGTTACCGTAAAAGATATTGTCACCGAGAATCATAACAACGGAATCGTTGCCTATGAATTCTTCGCCTATAATGAATGCCTGAGCGAGTCCGTCGGGGTGTTCCTGCACGGCATAGGAAAGCTTTATGCCGAACTGTTTGCCTGAGCCGAGAAGCTGCTCGAATTTGGGAGTGTCTTCGGGTGTTGATATAATAAGTATTTCCCTTATTCCTGAAAGCATAAGCGTTGATAAGGGATAATATATCATAGGTTTATCGTAAACAGGGAGAAGCTGTTTGCTGGTTACCATTGTTAACGGATACAGGCGAGTACCTGAGCCGCCGGCAAGGATTATACCTTTCATTTAATCAAACTCCTTAGGAAGTTATTACCGCATTATCAGTTTCATTTTACCACTTATAGTGAAAAGTGTCAATGTAAAAAAAATAACTGTAACCTATGTGTAACTTTTGCACAAAAAGCTGCGCACACCCGTGGGCATGCGCAGCCGTTTTATTGTTTGTTAAACTCAGATTTTTTCTACGGTGAGGGTTACTGACTTGCCGTTGATATCCCACTCCTTGGTATATCCGTTGCCCTGAGCATTTTTAATGCTTTGGGCAAGAACGTTGGAGCGGATTTCCTCAGCGTTTGCGGTGATTGCATCGCTTACTGCGGTTCCGTCAGCCTCGGTGTAATAAACGTTGATATGATCAACAACCTCGAAGCCTGCTTCCTTACGCATAGTCTGGATTTTGGAGATAATCTCTCTTACAAGACCTTCGTTGATAAGCTCGGGAGTAAGGTTTGTATCAAGGATTACACTGATGCCGTTATCGGAAACGGAGAAGAGGCCTTCCTTCTGAACGGTGCTGATAAGCAAATCGTCAACGGTGAGTTCAACGCTTTCGCCGTTAACCTCAAACTTAAGAGCTCCGTTTGCATCAAGTTCTGCTTTTGCGGCTGTGCCGTCAAGGTTTGAAAGGTGTTCTCTGATACCGTTGAGAAGCTTGCCGTACTTGGGACCTACTGTCTTGAGCTGGGGCTTAAAGCTGTATGAAACAAAGCCTGAAGCATCGCTTACGAACTCAAGAGCCTTAACGTTGAGCTCGTCACGGATTATGCTGCAGTAGCTTTCTGCAAGTGCACTTTCGGCCTGAACATACATTGTTGCAAGGGGCTGTCTGTTCTTGATGTTGGAGCCGTTTCTTGCAGCTCTGCCGAGAACAACGGTATCAAGAACTCTTGCCATTGAGGTTTCAAGCTCACTGTCAATATAATCAGCGTTTGCAACGGGATAATCGCAAAGGTGTACGCTTTCGGGAGCAGAGGAATCAATACTGCAAACGAGGTTGCGGTAGATTTCCTCAGCCATGAAGGGAATCATGGGAGCGGCAAGCTTGGAAACGGTTACAAGAGCGGTGTAAAGAGTCATATATGCGTTTATCTTATCCTGCTCAAGACCCTGAGCCCAGTAACGCTCACGGGAGCGGCGTACGTACCAGTTACTCATATCGTCAACAAAGCTCTGAAGAGCCTTTGCCGCTTCGGGGATGCAGTAATTTGCAAGGTAGTTATCAACGGTGTTGATAAGTGTGTTGAGCTTTGAAATGAGCCACTTATCCATTACGGAAAGCTTGTCGTATTCAAGCTCGTATTTTGTTGCATCAAACTTGTCGATATTAGCGTAAAGAACAAAGAAAGCGTAGGTGTTCCAAAGAGTACCCATAAACTTTCTCTGACCCTCTATAACAGCGTTGTCATAGAATCGGTTGGGAAGCCAGGGAGCGGAGTTGGTGTAGAAATACCAACGGATTGCGTCTGCGCCGTGAGCCTGGAGAGCATCAAACGGGTCAACTGCGTTACCCTTTGATTTGGACATCTTCTGACCGTTTTCATCCTGAACAAGGCCGAGAACGATAACATTCTTGTAGGGTGCCTCATCAAAGAGGAGGGTGGAGATTGCAAGAAGAGAGTAGAACCAGCCTCTGGTCTGGTCAACAGCCTCAGAGATGAACTCAGCAGGGAACTGCTGCTTGAAAAGCTCCTGGTTTTCAAAAGGATAATGATGCTGAGCAAAAGGCATTGCGCCTGAGTCAAACCAGCAGTCAATAACCTCGGGAACGCGCTTCATCTGCTTTCCGCATTCCTTGCAGGTGATGGTAACTTCGTCAATGAAAGGACGGTGGAGCTCGATATTCTCGGGACAATTATCGGACATTTCCTTAAGCTCTGCAATAGAGCCGATAACGTGCCTGTGGCCGCATTCACATTCCCAGATGTTGAGGGGAGTGCCCCAGTAACGGTTACGGCTGATGCCCCAGTCCTGAATGTTTTCAAGCCAGTCGCCGAAGCGGCCCTTACCGATGCTTTCGGGAATCCAGTTAACGGTGTTGTTATTCTTGACAAGATTATCCTTAACAGCGGTCATCTTGATGAACCAGGATTCTCTTGCATAGTAGATGAGGGGAGTGTCACAACGCCAGCAGAAGGGGTAATCGTGCTCAAACTTGGGAGCGTCGAAGAGAAGTCCGCGGGAGGAAAGATCCTTGAGAA
>JAZNUP010000139.1:0-13829 GCA_045592385.1 Acutalibacteraceae bacterium | reverse complement strand
ACCGACGCCATCGAGCGCATGGAAGGCGTCCGCTGCGGCTTCAAGCCCACCTCCTGCCCTGACCAGCTCGCAAAGGCACTTAAGGAAATCATCAATAATCAGTAAAAGTAAAAACACGGTAACGCAAAACGTTACCGTGTTGTTTTTATACGCTGTCAGCCCCGTAGCAATAAATCGGGACGGGGAACCAAGCCGCAATTTCCGGCTTGAGTTCGCCTCTCCTTTCAGAATAAACTGAGGCAATAAGCCTTTGTGCCTCGCGGTGTTCAAGCTCAAGGTCAGCTTCATTTTCACTCTCGCAAACGCATACCTCATTATCCTTAACGCTGATTTCAAGCTTTTCGTCACAGCGTTTGCCGTGAATAAGAAGCGTAACCTTACCGTCGGCAAGGCGGCTGCTGAGCGCTTTGAGCTTAAGGAATGCTTCAATAACGTTCTTGTAATTGAACACGCACATTGACTCAACGTGCGCCGAGTGCACTCCGGCGCAGGCATCACTGAGCAGTTTTGCAAGCTTCGGATTAAATTCGGGAGCGCTTATATTGAATTCTTTTCTTCCGCCAAGGCGCATAGCGCAAAGGATAAGCTTAAACCAATCTTCAGGCTCAGCAGGCACGAAATCGCCTATTCCGCCATCGTTGCCCATAGTAAAAAATCCCCTGAACTCACCGTTTTCCTCTACCGCATAAGGCTTATTGCACCACGAGCTGAGAATATCAACCAGCTTTTCATCCTCTCGTACGGGGTAAAACGGCTGGCTTCTGAGAAGATTCTGAATTTTTTCAATCCTCGCAGTATCACCCTCTTTTACCTCTACCGCATCGCATTTATAATCCATATCAATGCCGCTGAGCTTAAGGCTTCTGTCGGTCATATGGAATCTGAGATTAACTCCCATAGGCTCGTAACCGAAATAGCCGTAACGCTGGCGGTCACCGCCGAGCATTGAGATATCCGCACCGTCCTGAATTGCACTTTCAAGAGCCGCTTCAAGACATTTCGTCATATGGCCGTTGCCTCTTGAATCCCTTGTGCAGGCAACGTTTCCTATACCTGCAACCCCGATTTTGCTGCCGCACACCATAAAGTCAAAGGAAAAAAGTCCTACTGCTCCTTTTATTACGTCGCCGTATTTTATAACAAAGTTGTTGTAGCAAGGGTCATATTTTTCCTTGTAAAGCTTGGGAAGAAGAGAACGGAAATCTCTCTTAGGCTCTTCATCCTCAAAAAAGAAAACGTCATCGAGCATATCCATAAGCTGCTCATAGTCTTCCTTTGGCGCTCTGCCAATGTAAATATCTGCCATAAAGTGCCTCCGATTATTTTTTGGTCATATCCCTGTAGGAAACAACCTTGAAATTTCTGTTTTTGCGTCTGCGGATTCTCGCTCTTACGATAATAAACGCATAAAATGCCGCAGCAGCCACAATAATTACAGCAATGATTTTAACAATTGTATTTTCAAAAATTCTTGCAAAAAACGAGAAAACGTAAAGGATAACGCTTCTGTCCGCATCAGAAGAAGCAACAAGGTCAATCTGTGCTATCGCTTCGCCTGCGTACATAACGTTCGCCTTGCATATGACGTCACCTTTTTTGACGGGCGCTTTGATGCTTTTGGGCACGGTATCCGCAACGGGCTCAATGAGAACACTGCCGTCATCTGTGCCCGTAGGAACAAGCTCATAACTGTCCTCACTCGGAGTAAGAGTAACGAAATCCGTTGACCACGAATACTCAACGGGCACCTCAGTCACAGCCCTGCCGGAATCGGAAATCTTAACGAGCTCAAGGGTTTCGATAGCCCAGGTGAGCATTGCCTTTGCATCAATGAACGCGCAGTTTTCAAGCGCTGAATCTTTATCAATATTGAGATACTCAGCCCCCATTACCACGCAAAGATAATTGTAACCGTCCTTTGATGCGGTTGAAACAACGCACTGACCCGCCTTGGATGTGGAGCCGGTTTTTACTCCGTTTACATACTTGCTGTAATAATCCGAAATGCCGGGATTGAGCATTTTATTCGTGTTGTAGATAGTGCGCTCTTTTCTCATATTGGAAGCGGGCATCTGATAGGTAAGCCTGCCCACTATCTCCTTGAAAACGGGGTAAGACAGAGCGTGAACGGCAAGGGTTGCAATATCCCTTGCGGTGGTGAACTGATAATCGTCATCCAGACCGTGAGGGTTTACAAAGCTTGTGTTGTTGCAGCCGAGCTTCGCCGCAAGGTCGTTCATCATCTTTATAAACGCATCAATATTGCCGTTGCCTATGTAATCCGCAAGCACAAGCGCCGCATCGTTTGCGCTCTCAACAAGCAGGCAATAAAGAAGGTCGATAATCTTCATTTCTTCGCCCGCCTTAAGACCGTCAACGGAGCTGCCCGTGCCCTTAAGCATTTCTATGCAATACTCGGGTACAGTTATGACCTGCTCAAGATTTTTACAATTCTCCAGCACAACCGCGGCGGTTACAATTTTGGTAAGGGATGCGGGCGCCCTCTGCTTATCCGCATTACTCTCAAAAAGCACCGTTGAATTATCAAGGCTGAGCAGAAGATAAGTATCGGCGTGCAGACCTAATTTATCCGTTAAAGAATTATAAGCCGCAAAAGTCGGCACGCAAAGCACCGATGAGCAAAAAATAATGAACGTTAAAATTAAAATTAAAAATTTTTTCATAGACTTTACACCATAAATGTAGTATTATATATATGCACAAGGCTTGTTTTTGTGCATCGGTTTAGATTATATCACCTTTTATTTAAAAAATAAATAGCAAAATCCTTAATTTATACACAAATTCAGAGGGGCAATGCAATTATGATATATGTTACGGGCGACACCCACGGCGATTTAAGCCGTTTTGAGAGTGCGGCGGTAAAAACACTCAAAAAAGGTGACACGCTCATTGTCTGCGGCGATTTCGGCTTTATCTGGGATAACAGCAAAAAAGAGCAGAAAATCCTCAAAAAGCTTGGTAAGAAAAAGTATAATATCTGCTTTATCGACGGTACTCACGAGAATTTTGAGCTTCTCAATTCTTATGAAGAAGTCGATTTCAACGGCGGCAAGGCTCACCATATCTGCGGTAATCTTTACCACCTTATGCGCGGCCAGATTTATGATATTGAGAGTCTTTCGTTCTTCACCATGGGTGGCGGCGAAAGCCCTGATATCGACATAAGATTTGAGAATAACTCCTGGTCAAAGGCGGAATTTCCCACAAGGGATGAGCTACTTTTCGGTGCAGAGAATCTTGAAAAACGCAACTGCACCGTTGATTACGTTATAACTCACGAGCCTCCCGTTAAAATTAAAAGCTTTTTACGCCTTAAAGACAGTGAAAGCGCAAGCGTTACAGGCCTTAACACCTACCTTGAAGAGCTTTCGGAGGTCTGCAAATTCAAACGTTGGTTTTTCGGCTCAATGCATCTTGATAAATACATTTCAGGCACGCATATAGCAGTTTATCAGAATATCGTAAATATTCTCACAGGCGAAATCATAAGGTAAAACCGAAAGGAGACATTCACTATGAAAAAGAAAATCACATCAGTCATAAGCCTCCTGCTCTGCGCAGCACTCGCACTCTCCCTCACCGCCTGCAGCGGGGTAAGCAGAAGTGACAAAAAGCAGCTTGAAGAAGCTTTCAAGGACACTGTAATGGGCGGTTACTTTGATGAAAAAGCCGTTGAGAAGGTTACGGATTTTGAAAGCGACAGCGAGGATATTGAATTCTTCTACGACTCTCAGAAGAACTTCACTTACATTCTCAACAAGGGCGTTGACGATGCAGAGGCTCTCGGCTACGAGGTAACCGATGCGGAAGTTATGGATATTGACAACGACGGTGTGGAAGAAGTTTTCATCGTAGGCTTCGGTGACGTTATCGGCAAAAAAACCGTTGCCTGCTGCGATTATATGGAGATTCCCGAATCTCTCGGCGGCGGCTCTCAGTTCACCGTAGTTGCAAAAACAGACTTTGATGAAAAATTCGAGCTCTCCCTCGAAGTCAAGGACGGCAAGGTTCACCTTGTTGCTCCCGATTACGATTTCGGCGTTATCTCCAAGAACGGCGCGGCACTTGAATTCTCAAACTACTCCCCTATTTCCGTTGCAACAGAAGAGAAGGATATGTCCATTTTCCTGAGCAACGAAGACCTTGCTTACAAAGTAAACGGCAAGGACGTTATCCCCGGCGAGGATTTCTGCTACTACATCACCCTCTCTGACCTTTATTTCAAGATTTCCACCCTTGAGAAAATTACAGGTGTCAAGATTTCTGAGGATTTCAAAAACGCAGGCACTTTTGAGCGTATGACCATTTACGGTGAGGATTACATCCACCTGCTTTACATCCCCACTTATTTTGACCTTGTTGCTCACTTTGGCGGAAACGCAGGTGTTATGGTATTTATGACCGAGGATTACGCAGCCGCTCATCCTGAAGAATAATATCTGATTTAATCAGCAACGGGCTGTCTCGTCTGAGACAGCCCGTTATCTTTTTCTGTTAAATTTCAAAATCCGCCGCATCTGCTTTCGGAACCTCAAGCGGAACCTGAGGCTCTCTCTTTAATGGGTCATAAATAAATTTGCGGCACTTACCGTCAGGCTTTACTATGCCTTTTCTTACGCACAAAACGGAAACTCCGCCCGGCGAAAGCCTGCCGTACTGGCAGTAAACGCATGAAGCGGGATGCTCCTTTGCATTAAAAAGCTTCTTTTTCATTCCTTACACCTCACAGATTATCTGCCCTTATGTTATCACACTTTTTGCTTTGTATCAAGGTCAAAAATCAATATTATGCATAAAAACATCAGCATCACCGCTGACAGCACACTGTGCGAATACGGCATAACCGTGTCAAACGAAGCGGCGGCATTTACCGCGAGGTCAACGGGAAAGATTTTCACAAGCAGCTCTGTAACCGCATACGCAATCACAGCAGAAATAAATCTTGTTAGCACTATTTCGCTGAACTTTACTCCGCTTTTATGCGCAATTGACATCACCTGGCACAGCACGCACACTCCTCCGAATGAAACAAACGCCGCCACCGCAGGCAGTGAAAGCCCAGCCGCGCCCCTTGCGCATCCCTGCGTTACTTCAAGCAGCATAACTGCAACGTCCTGCATTTTCCCTTTAACGGGAAGCATTAACACAAGCGATATTACGGCAGAAAAGGAAAGCACCCACGCGCAAATTCCAAGCATATTCCTGCCTGCCGTATAAACTCCCTGCACCACTGACCGAGCTATGCCGCTTCGCTCTGCCTTCCTGACGTTTTTTCCTTCGTGCAAATCGGATTTATAAAACCTGCCTGCAATAATTCCTGCCAGAACCGATGCCGTACATACCGCAGCAAACACCACTGCCCCCGCTTTTTTCGAGCCGAGCATCCCCATCCCCAGAGCATTTATCACAAACGCGGGTCCTGCATTAAAACAGATAAGAGTAAGATTTCTTGCTTGCGATGGGGAGATTTCTCCCTTTTCAAGCATTTGTGCGCTCATAGATGCGCCTACGGGATAACCGCCGAGCATCGAAAAAAGCCATATTCCTGCTGTGCCGGGCGGACAGCAAAACACCCTGCTGAATACTCTTCCGACCTTTCCGTTATGCTTCGCACCGCTTGCCGCACCCGCAATGCAGGTAAGCACCATAAAAGGAAAAACCGAAGGTATCAGCACGTCTGTGCACAGTAAAAAAGCCTGCCTTATCCCCTGCGCCGTGTTACCTGAAAAAACAATCAGCGCCGTGCAAAGGCACGCCGTTACAACCCATCCTGTTTTCTTCATAAGCCGTCACCCCTTTTCAAGATAATATGCCCGAAAAGTCATTTTAATGGCAAAAGCGGCATAATCTGTTTGAGAGGTGAAAGAATTGAGCAGAAGAAGGCAACGCAATTTACCGGACAGCGGAGAAATGATTGAAAAAATCAGCGAAGCGCTTGAAATCCCGTTAGGCTCCATACCCGGATACACCCATATTGAACTTGAAAGCAACCGCACCGCAACCGTAGACGGATGTATGGGAATTCTTGAATACGGGGAAAACAGTATAAAAATCAACACCGCAAAGCTCGTTGTTCATATATGCGGCTGCGACCTGACCGTTATTTCAATGCAGAACGGTCAGGCGGTTGTGACGGGCTGTATAACAGGAATAGATTTTACTTCATAAGGTGCAGAGACTATGTTTGTTTTAAAATTCATACGTTTTCTTCTGGGCTACGTGCGCTTTACCGCTGAGGGCGGCTTTCCTGAGCGCTTCATAAACCTCTGCTCACGCAACGGTATTAATATATGGGATTTAAAAACAAGCGGCTCGGTCTTAACCGCCTGCGCCGATGTCAGAAGCTATAAAAAGATAAGACCCTGCGCCAGAAAATCGGGAATGAAAGTCCGCATTACCGAAAAGCACGCACTCTCGCTCGTTATCCGTCAACGCCGTCTGCGTCTCGGTCTTGTGGCAGGATTGGTGATTTTCATAGCCGCAATGAGCTTTCTTTCAACACGGATATGGAGCATCAGCGTTGTCGGAAACAACACCGTTGACAGCGAAAGAATTCTTGAGGTTATGCAGGAGGTCGGTGTCGCAGTTGGCTCTTCAAACGACGTTTCTGTTACCGAATACAGGGAAGCGGCATTGAAAATGCTGCCCGAGCTTACGTGGATTCACGTGAACACAACGGGCAGCAAAGCCGTAATAGAAGTGCGCGAAGCTGACACGATACCCGATGATACCGTAACAGAAAAATACGACCTTGTTGCCTGCGCCGACGGCACGCTCACAACTTTGAGAGTTTTTAACGGCACCGCAACCATACCCGTCGGCAGCGGAGTGCTCAAGGGCGATATTCTTATAAGCGGCTTTGAAGAAAACAAGAATCTCACCACCGACCTGAGCGGTGCGCAGGGATACGCGGAAGCTTTAACAAACCGCACGTTCAAAGCCTCTGTTGACAACGCTCCAAGACTTACGGTGCAAAGACCTGCAGGCAGCAGCTATGCTCTGAGTCTGCTTTTTAAAACTGTTCCCTTAGGAATGGCGAAAAAGGGAGATTTCAGCTCTTTTTCAGACACGTCTTACCTGCTTATCAACCGTGTTTCTCTGCCTTTCGGCATCATAAAAACCTATCACTACACAGAGGAATTAATTCCACGCGCACTCACTGCGTATGAATATTGCGCATTGGCAAAAGCGGAATTCTTCTCACAGCTTGCAAAAGAGCTGAGATACGTGAAAGTAAAATCCTGCGATATCTCCTTTGTTGATACCGGTAAAAAAGGAAGCGTAACAGGTTATTTTACCTGCCTTGAAAATATCGGAGTTTTGCGCCCTATGCAGATTGAAGAACAAATTTCACAGGACGATTGAAAAACATATTTCTTTTTGCTATACTTTAATTACTTCAACGTGAAAGGCGGAAGAAATATGGAAGTTTTACACGAGTTTATTTTTACCGAAAGACCCACCCCCGAATGCCACGCTTCAACCGTTTTGCCTCTGCCTGACGGCAGTGTAATGGCAGCGTGGTTTGCAGGCAAATACGAAAAATCCAAGGACGTTGATATCTGGTATTCCCACCGTGTGGACGGAAAATGGTCCACCCCCGTAAGTGTCAGCGCGCGCAAAAATCTTCCCCACTGGAACCCCGTTTTGTTCCTTGATAAGGATAACACCGTTTGCCTTTATTTCAAGGTTGGCGGTCACATCTACTCCTGGCGCACCTTCGTTTGCTTCTCTGAGGACCTCGGCAGAACGTTTTCAACCCCCGTTGAGCTTGTGGAAGGCGACAGATGCGGCGGCAGAGGTCCCGTTAAAAATAAAATAATCCGCCTTTCAGACGGCAGACTCCTCGCCCCTGCTTCAACCGAGAAAAAGGGCTGGAACTGCTTTATTGATATGTCCTTTGACGAGGGCAGAACCTGGCAGAAGCAGAAGAGAATCAAAACCGACACTATGCCCGCAATCCTCAATTCGGGCAACCGCTACACAACCAACGTTGTGCCTATGATTCAGCCCACCTTGTGGGAATCGGCACCCGGTAAGGTGCATATGCTCACCCGTACCGCTAAAGGCAGGGCATACAGAAGTGATTCTGACGATTACGGCGTCACCTGGTGCAAGGCTTACCCCACGTGCCTGCCCAATAATAACAGCGGGCTTGACCTTGACCGTACCCCCGACGGCACTCTTTACCTTGTTTCCAACCCCGTAAGCGAAAACTGGGGAGACAGATACCCTCTCACCCTTCAGCGCTCAACCGACAACGGCGAAACCTGGGAAACCGTGCTCACTCTTGAAAGCGAAGAGGGCGAATTCTCCTACCCCGCTATTGTTTATTCAAACGGAAAGCTTCACATCACTTACACGTATAACCGCACCGAAATATCCTACTGGGAGATAACGCTTTAATAAAAAGTACTCAACCAATATCACAGCCAAGCGGCTTATGCAGAGTTTCTGCATAAGCCGCTGTTTTCTTTTTCTGCGTTTATTGTCACTATATCGAACGTAGTCCGTCTCGTATACACCGTTAAATTCGACAAAAGCGCATTTATTATTTTGTTGAAAACTCAGAAAATAAAATTTTCACCGTGACATCCCACGTTTTTTTACATATATATACAGAAGCATTTAGTGTTCTGATTATT
Source organism: Acutalibacteraceae bacterium (assembly GCA_045592385.1). Lineage (GTDB taxonomy): Bacteria > Bacillota > Clostridia > Oscillospirales > Acutalibacteraceae > CAG-177. The sequence goes on along the minus strand of JAZNUP010000139.1, from coordinate 5,160 downwards.
TTGAACGTGCTTTTCACCAACGCAAAAAGGGGGGAATTTCCGATGTTTTGATTATATATCACTCACAACAAATTTCATTCAATTTAAGGAGGAAAGCAAAATGAACTGCAAGCGTTTTTTGTCAATTGTTCTTATTATGGTACTTACTTTGGGAACGTCCTGCGTTGCATTCGCATCAGATGCTGTCCCCAATGGTTACACACCCATTTACACAGCAGAAGATTTGAACAACATTCGCAATAACCTTTCAGGCAAGTATATTCTTATGGATAATATTGATTTGTCATCATATGAAAACTGGACTCCAATCGGAACAGAAGAGACTCCGTTTAGCGGAACATTTAACGGAAACAATTTTGTTGTTAACAACATAGGCATCAATAACGCAACAAACCATATTGGACTTTTTGGTTATATAAATTCTTCTGAAATTAGTAATCTGGCAATTGAAAACGCAAAGGTTAAAATTATTACAGATGAGAACATATATGTTGGATTGATAAGTGGTCAGGCTACTAATTCAGTTTTGTCAAACTGTAAAAGCAACGGAACAATAAGTATTGAAGCTAAAGGTAACATTAGTGTTGGAGGAATTGTCGGAACAATCTGGAGCAACAGTAAATCATCGGGTGATTGTTATGTAAGTAATTGTTCAAACGATACCGACATATCTGTGGCCGGAAAAAGCAATGACAGCACTAAAACAAAAGATCTTCATATCGGCGGAATAGCAGGGAATTCGAATGCACCGATTTTTCAATGCAGCAACGAAGGAACCGTTAATTTGTCCAATTTTGATTCAACTTCTATTTTTGCAGATGTTGTTGCAGGCGGAATCTGCGGTTATACAAAAGGTGATATTAAAGATTGTTTCAACACCGGAGCAATAACAGTTGCCGGTATTGATTATGCTGTTGCCGCTGGCATTGTGGGTTATTGGGAATCAGATAAAAACATTGAGAATCTATATAACACAGGAACCGTTGCTTCTGATTTATCGGTAGATGAAGGATTAGCCTTTGTCGGTGCATTAATCGGATATGAAGAAGGATCTGTATCACCCGATAACGATTCTGCTGCGAACGAGGTTGTTTTATCGAACTGTTATTACATAAACAACGGATTGACCGCTAATGGTTTTTTAGGTTCATGCTCAAGTGTTAATGTAAAAATGCTTACTGAAGAAGAATTTGAAAACAAAGACTCTTTTGTTGGCTTTGATTTTGAAAGTGTTTGGGAAATGGATGAGGAAAGCGGACGACCTATATTAAAAAGCAAAACTACAAATAGCTCGGATAACTGTAATTTCTTAAAAACACTTGAAATCATATGGGAGAAATTTTTGGGATTTTTTAATAATATTGTCAGTAAAATAAAATTTTTTGTTGGTTTTTGATTCCTTGTCTGAAAAGAAATGGAGGTAAAAACAAATGAATATTAAAAAGATTATTTCCGTGATTCTTTCTTTGATAATCGGATTATCCGTTTTTATGATTCCTTCTTTAGCGACCGAAACAGAACAAGAGCAATATAATGATATTTCATTAGAAACCTTTTTAGCCAACAATTATAAATATGAAACCAGTGAAATTTCAAACGAAAGCGAAAACGGAGAAACAACCACCATAAATACAAACAGACTGATTATTTCTGCTGTTCCTGACGAAACAATAAACGATCATTATGGAGCGGTTGATTCAATCGAGCCATTCGATGATTGCCATGTTTTACAATATTCAAGTTCAGAAGATGCGCAATATGCATACAAAATGTATTCAAACAGTAATGCGGTTGAATATGTTGAATACGATGAAGTGTTTACAATAGAGGAGATTTACGGCAACGAAACAACAGAATCTGAAATTTTAAACTCTCTTGATATAAGTTGGGGAGCATATACAGTTGAATCATACAACGCAAAAAGGCAATTGAATTCTACTCAAATTGTTCAAGAAGAAGTTGTTGTAGCTTTAATTGATACCGGAGTTGAAGCTGATCATCTCTTTTTTGTGGATAGCACCGGAGACTCCAGAGTTCTACAAAGTGACAGAGTAATGGATAATGCCCCAACACAAGACAGTCACGGAACGCATGTAGCAGGCATAATTGTTGATAACACAAATGAAAATGTAAAAATAAGGTCATATAACTATTTTTGGTATAGAGAAGAAGAAAACACAGCTTCAACAACCACATTAATAGATGAGATTTATTCTGCAATAGAAGATGAAGTTGATGTCATTAATATGAGTTTAGGTGGAGATGGAAGATCATATGGCGTTGAAAAAGCAGTAAAAACAGCGATCAACAAAGGAATAGTCGTTGTAACCAGTGCAGGAAACAAAGCTGCAGATGCATCGGGATATTTTCCTCAAAATATGCCTGAAATTATTTCTGTGGCTTCTACCGATTCCAGTAATACACCAAGTGAATTTTCCAATTATGGAAGTTGTGTAGATATTTCAGCTCCGGGAGAAAAAATACTAAGTACTGTTATCGGTGGGAAATGCGATTGTTATAGCGGAACATCAATGGCTTCACCTTTTGTTGCAGCTTGTGCTGCAATGTTAAAATCAATCAACAAGCAATACACTCATTACGATATAGAAAGTATTATGAAAAGCACTGTGTATGTACCTGAGGAATGGGACTTTAATTACGGTGTTGGTATAGTTAATTTTTCAAACTGCATATCTCAAATATCTGCATTTACACCAAAAATCTCATTTAACAGCAATTACGATGCGGTAATAAAGTCGCCTTCATCAAATGCTACAATCTTTTATACAACAGACGGTTCAGATCCCATTGCCGGTTCCTCAAAAATTTATGAGGGTCCGATTGACATTTCAAACGCTTCTGCAATAAAGGCAATCGCCTGTGAAGAAGGATTACTGCCAAGCGCAATTGCAACTTTAAACATCAAATGGTCTGAAAGCATAGATATAAGATACAAAGGACGAAAATCAATCAAATCATCATATGCTATTGAAAAGTACACCTGTTCAAACGAAGAAATAGTTTCTTTTGACGGAAAGCGAATCAAAGGAGAATCTATCGGAAACGCAACAGTTACAATTTTTTATGAATCAGGCCAACGGGTAACTTATTTTGTTTGCGTTGATTTCGCACGGTTTCAATGGATTCATAGAATAGTCTATAATTTATTTGGCATTTTATTGTGGAGCTTCTGAGATTTAAAGGCTTTCACTCTTCGTTACAGCAAAAGCGGTCTGCACGAATTGTGCAGACCGCTTAATGTTTTATTATTCAATTACCAACCGAAGTTGTAATAGAAATCTCCGTAGCTGTCAAAAGGATAAACTACCTGAGGCTGGGTGGTGGTTTCCTGAGTGCTCGTGCCCTTATCCTCAATAAGAGTTATATCCACGTCAAAGCGCTCAAGGCTGTAATCACTGTTGACTCTGCAAAGGGTAAGCTTCAGCTTGTCACCAACCTTGCCGTTATCTATCTTTTCAAGAAGAACGTCTGCTGTGGTAAGGCTTTCACCGTTTACGGCAATAATCATATCGTACTGCTGAGCGCCAGTGCCTGCAAGAGCACTGTCATCATCAATAGTGTTGATGATAAGTGTGCCTGAGGGGAGCTGATTGAACTGAGCAATCATACTGTACTGAGCGCTGGCATTGAGTGAGTAATAGGTGATGCCGAGCTTTGCTCTGTTGGGCACGTAACCGTAATTGATAAGAGCTTTTGCTATCTCAAGAGCATCCCTAATAGGAATAGCAAAACCCATTCCCTCATATTCGGTGGATGCAATCTTCTGCGAATTTATACCGATAATCTGACCGTAAACGTTTACAAGAGCACCGCCGGAGTTACCGGGATTTATTGCCGCCGTGTGCTGAATGCACTTCATCGTATAGCCGATTTCACTGTCAATCGGGCGGTCAATGGCAGAAACGATACCGTCAGTTACCGAGCCGAAGAATTCAATTCCGCCGGGGTTTCCTACCGCATAAACAGCGGAGCCTACCTTAAGGGCGCTTGAATCACCGAATTCAGCAACGTTAAGACCTGTTGCCTTGATTTTTACAACGCCGATATCCGTTCTTGTGTCGCAAGCAACAACCTCAGCGTCAAAGCTTGTGCCGTCCTCAAGCTGAACCTTTACGTTAACACCTGCATCGTCAATAACGTGGGCGCAGGTGATAATATAGGTTATGCCGTTTTCTTTATCCTCTTTTGCAATAACTCCGGTGCCCTGCCCTGCGGCGGTGGATGAGCTGGAATTTGCATAAACAAGAATTCCTACGCAGCTTGCTCTGCCCTTCTGTGCAATTTCAACCGTTGAAAGAGCGCCGCTCTCAGCAACGGGAGAAATGGCTATATCAACATTGGGATTGGTTTCCGACTCCTCAGAGCCTTCAATAACAGCACCCGAATGGTTGGTTGACACTTCCGGATCGGGGGACTTGCCCTTCCTCATGAATACAACCGTGCCTACTATCACACAGATGAGTATAATTGCAATCAACACAAAGAAAACACGCTTGCCTGTATCCTTCTTTTTGGGAGGGGTGGGATTGTTTGAATATCCCTGCTGAATGGGAGGCTGAGTGTAAGGCGTGTAGCCGGTGTTCTGTGCGCTGTTATAAGGACGGTAAGGCTCCGAAGAATACTGATTTGCCTGATTCCTGTTATAAGAATAAGCGCCTGACTGATAGCCCTGACGGTATGCACCCTGCTGCGAGTAGGGATTCTGAGTCTGAGCATATGGCTGGGAATATCCCGTGCTCTGAGGCTCGTTATTTACGGGTGCGCTCTGTGCTGCACTTTCATTATCTTCGGGGGCAGCATTCTGAGGCTGAGCTGCTTCATTCTCTGAAGGTTCATTCTCATCCTGCGGAAAAAGACCCTTGTTCTCATATTCATCCATAATCTTCTACCTCCACTGGTGTTTGCTGTTCTTTGCACATTAGAGTGACTGCATTCGAACTAAATACGCCGCAAAGGTCGGATTTCCGACCCACCGAAGCGTTTTTTCTTCGCCATACAACAGTATGGCTTCATAAAAGAAACGCTCCGCTGAATCAAAACTGCGACCTTTTCGGTGCTTCGCAGTTTTGAAAGAGCAGATTTTTGTCACAGCAAGGCAAAAATCTGCAGGAATACGAGGTTATTTCAAAGGTTTTTAAC
>JAZNUP010000138.1:0-11838 GCA_045592385.1 Acutalibacteraceae bacterium | reverse complement strand
TGAAATATCGGAGTTAAAAGGGACAAAGGGAGAAACCGCACGAAGACTCAGCTTACAGGAAAGAGCGCTGTCGGTATAGTCAAGGTCACACATCGGAAATCTGCCGTCAAAATCAATTCTTTCTACAGGCTTATTCCACGCAAACATTCTGTAAGAAAAATCGTCGGCGTCGGTTTTCATACCGAGTTTTCGCACAATGGGAGCGTTGTTGCCTTTCTTTTCACGCACGTAAAAAGAAAGAGCACCCGTACTGACCTCGCCGTCATCAACCTTATCTTCAAAGCACACCCGTGTAAGCCTCGGCGGATTGGCTATCTGCCAGAAGTGAAACTCGCCGTCAGGCAAAAGCTCTACACTGCCGGCACCGATACCTCCCAGGGCAATGCCGCTTGAATGTGGTTTTACAGTAGTAATCTTTGCCATAGTATCAACTCCCGATTCTGATTAATATTATTATACTGTTTGCAGGCGAATAATTCAAGCAAAAATGCTCTGTACACAAATAAACAACCAAAGCCGCACAGACGTAAATCCGTGCGGCTTGCTTGTTAAAACCTAAACTTTATTTAGTGTATGTGTTTTTAGCTGATTCTTATCGGTCTGAACCGTGCAAAATTCGCTTTTATCAAATAGATTTTGTTTATATTATGCATTATGTGTTCAGAAAAACTGAAACAGTAAAATGCTATTTTTAACGGTTTAGACCTTGTTCCCTTTTTTAACATTAACAATAAATCAAATCGTTATTTACTATCTCTCTTGCTATTGCTTCAATGTTATTCATACGGGCAACCCATTCCATTTGGCTTTGTTCTTTTAGTTGTTCCGTGATACTCTCACTGACCTTCATCTGTTCTACCAGCCGAGAGAACATACCCGCTGCTTGTTCATCGACCTCTGAAAGATGAGCCCACAATGTTCCTGTCATAAGCATAATATTGAACTGTACTCGTTTATGTTGTCTGAGATATTCTTTGCGTTTCAGTCCCCATACACCGAGCGGTTTGCTTGCCTCGGCAGGTAATGTTATATTCGGAATTCGATAATCACCAACCATTCTGTATGTTCCGCCGTTCTGTTCAAATGATGATTTATTCATAACTATATTCTCCTTTCAATTAGTAATAAATGTATCGTATGTAAATTTAGCACCGAGTCTGAAACCTGCTATAAAACTATCCGCTATGCTGACTGTCAAAAAATCATTATATGTACTTACATATGTTACGAACAAATCTTTTTCTTCACCGCTTAACCTTGAATTAAGCATTTCTTCTTTTTCCGTAATGGAGTTTAACTTTTTCTTTAACTCACTTTTTAACTCTGAACAGCATTCCTGCGGTTCAATGTTTCCATAATAAAAGTCTTCAATAAAACCAGACATTTTGTAAACCTCCGTAATAGATTGATAATCCTTACAATTCAATCATTCCGACTGTCTACAAAAACCGAAGGAGGCAACTTCCTTATGAAGTGCCTCCCTTTTGTGGTGTCTTTTTTATCGTAGAAACAAAATGAACCTGAGGCACGCGGAACGTGTCGAGGGGTGCGGGTCTCCGGTGGAGACCTCTGCGAAGCAGAAGCACCGACCGAGCCGGCAGGCGAGACCAAGTCCTTCTGCCCCTGCCATAAAAAACGACAAGTTTCGACAGAAGCTTGTCGTTTTTTACTTCTTCACTATTACCTCGTTATTCTTCTTTGAAACTTGCCGTTCAGGTAATAGGTAAAAGTGAAAAGTGAAAAAGTGTCAGGTGACTGTTTTCTTTTTTACACCAAGAGAAGGACTTGAAGGACGAGCGGCAGCACGTTTGCTTGGAGCATTGGTTGCGATTTCATCCGTTCCAAAACCGGCCCAACCGTTCCGTCTGTTGCATCATCATTTTATCATCAACGGATTTTTATTAACTTGCTTTTTCATTTTGTAGGCGTTATAATATTGCAAACTTTTAGGTATAATGAATTGATTTGGAGTAATTAAAATGTTAAGCCCAAGAATTGAAACAGACAGACTTATTTTAAGACGATACAAAGAAAGTGATATTGATGCTATTTATGAAATCATTTCCGATGAAAGATTGGCAAAATACATTAAATATCCTAATTTAACCAAAGATGAAGAATTGGAATGCATCAAGAAATGGATAAGCGAAGCTGACGAAAATAAGCATGAAAAGTGGGTTATGGAATTAAAATCTACAGGTGAAGTTGTCGGTAATATTGATGTTAATACAGTTGTTAAGAAACACAATTATTGTAACGTCGGATACACAGTAAGGTATAATTATTGGGGCAACGGTTACGCTGCCGAAGCATTGAAAGCGGTTTCTGATCACTTATTAAATAATCGCGGCTATTACTTGGTTGAGTGCTCCTGTAACGAACTTAATGTACAATCGTTCAGAGTAATGGAAAAAGCAGGATTCAAAAAGGATGGATATATTGCAAACCGAAGATTAAACAAAGACGGAAAATATTCCGGCGTTGTTTATTATAGTAAATCAAAATTAGTATAAAGATTAGATAGAAAGATTAGATAGTATATATCTTTGTCCATAGTGTAACAAAAATTGACACTTGGCAAAGGGATGATTTAGAGTTAAGGGGGCAACACCGAGAGGGGAGTTATGGTTCTCGAAGTGTGTGAAGCGATGAAACTCGGAGTTGGCAGCACGGTTTTCGCACAGATCAACAGTCCGAAAACATAAAACTCCCTCGGTCAGACCGAAGGAGTTCAACAAATCGGAATTTGTCAGGCTGTTAAATTTTGGACAAATTCAGGAACTTTTCTATCTTTTCCGCATCTTTATATCCGAGCTCATACAGTTTGCTTAGACCGATTTTATTTCTTGTTGCCGTTTTAATTCCGAAACAATCTTCAGGATAAAGTATCAGCACCTTGCCTTGTTTCTCAAGCTCGAGAATTTCATTTATTCTCTTATGATATATTGTGTGTGACACAGCTATAGCTTTTGCAGTCTGAGGATATTGTGAAAGTAAAATCTTAACAAGCCATTTCGGGAATGCGGATTTTTTATAGCTGACGGGAAGTGTCAGGCAGATAATCAGTTTATCACAACCGTCTTTAAATGCTTTTTCATACGGAATCGGGTCGGACACTCCGCCGTCAAAATACATTCCGTTTTTAAACAGAATCGGTCTGCGTGTTGCTATAGGGATTGCGCAGCTTGCCTTCAACAAAGTAAAATCATCGCAGCTTAAATCACTTTTATAAAAATATTTCTGTTGAGCAGTCTTAGCGTCTGTTACTGCGGCAACAAACTCTTTAGGTGATTTCATTATGGCGTCAAAGTCCAGCGGATTTTTACCGTAACTATTTGTAATATCGGAATAAATATAATCAAGATTTATATACATTCCTTTGCTGAAATAGTTACCTATGCTCATATACTGCTTTTCAAAAGAATATTCCTCATAAAAGCTTTTTAATCGCCCACGCTGACCTGCTATGTATGTAATAAGGTTTGCACTGCCTGCAGAAACACCCAGACAATATTCAATATCAATAGAATTATCAAGAAGATAATCAATAATACCGCTTACGTAATTTCCCCTTAATCCGCCGCCTACATCTATTATTCCAATCATAATGCACCTCTGCAGATTCTTTTTATAAATCTCATTATAATCCACTGCGATTGTGTTTGCAACACTTGAATAGGCGGCAGTTCTGATATATAATTTTATTATCAAAACTGAAAGTGTGATGAAATGAAAAAGTTTTTCTGTACGGTTGCAAAAGTATTCGGAACAGTACTCGGCAGTATTGTTTCTTTTTTGGCGGTGTGCTGCATTGCAACACTCGGCTGGGGTGCGGTGCAGGCTTCGAGGGGTACGGTTACAGATACGTTACCTCAGACCCCCGATGATTTTAAACCTGCGGTAAGGTTTGTTGTTTTTACCGATACGCATAATGAAAACGAAAACGTTGCAGATGCCATTGACACCGCATACGCTCTTTATGATAACGACAGTGTTTATCAGGGTGTGGATGCATTCTTCGGCCTGGGTGATTTTTCAAGCATCGGCACCGAGCCCGATTATGAGGCTTATGCAAAAACTCTCAATGAGCATATCCGCGAGGAAACCGTGTGCATCAACGTGCTCGGAAATCACGAGTTCAAGGCGGATAACTACGAAGAGCTTTTTGAAAAATATTTTAACCACGAAACGAACACGGTAACGCAGATTAACGGATTTTCCTTTATAGCTTTTTCGGGTGAACGCTCGCTTACGGAATGGACTTTCACGCCGAAAAGCCTGAAATGGCTCAGCGATGAAATCCACAAAGCGCAGGATTCTGCAGGCGATAAACCCGTTTTTGTTTTGCAGCATCCGCATCCTTTCGGAACGGTTTACGGCAGTTCTTTGTGGTGTACACCTCAGCTTAATCCCGTTTTTGCGGGCCACAATAAGGTTATCAATTTTTCGGGGCATTCGCATTTCCCGATGAACGACCCCAGAAGCATCAATCAGACCACGTATACGTCAGTAGGCGTTGGTGCTATGGCAAGATTTGAGCTTGATAAAAACTATATTGTCGGTCAGCATCCCGAGAGATACGAGTATGCCGCGCAGTTCTGCGTTGTTGAAGCGGATAACGGCGGCAGTGTACGCATTATGGGATACGACCTTTTATCGGATTCGTTTTTCTGCGAATATTACATAGACGATATAAACGATGCGGATTCCTATGCCTACACCTACAAGAATATGAAAGCGCACGATGCAGTTCCCGTTTTCGGTGACGGCACGTTTTACTCTGTAAACACCGATGAAAACGGCGATTACAGAATATCCTTCACTCACGCTGAGGTTCCCGATGGATACATAGTGCACGAGTATCAGGTTTCAATAGCGGATGAAAGCGGAAAAGAGATTTATAAAGACAATCTGATTGCGGATTACTATATTGTTGATGATATTGATACGCAGGGCTTCACCGTTTCAAAGGATTTGCTTGATGCAGGCAGCACCTATACGCTTACCGTAACGGCGGAAAGTGCATATCATTTTTATTCAGAGCCGAAAACTCTGAGCTTTACGGTGTGACGGATATGAATACAACGGAATTTGAAAACGCAAAATTTACCGTAATAAAGAGCAAACGGAAAACAATTTCAATTCAGGTAAAGCCGCATGAGGTTACCGTACGCGCGCCGACGTCGATGAAACAAAGCGAAATTGAAAAATTCGTTCAGACTAAAAGGGGCTGGATTGAAAAGCATCTGAAAGCTCTGGCGGAAAAACAAAAGCTTCTTCAGAATACCGAGCCGTATACCGAAGAAGAAATCAGAAGCTTTGCGGCAAAGGCGAAGGAAATTATTCCGCCGAAGGTTAAGTTTTATGCCGATAAAATCGGCGTGACTTACAATAGAATCACAATCCGATGTCAGCATACCCGCTGGGGAAGCTGCTCATCGAAGGGCAATCTTAATTTCAACTGCCTGCTTGTTTTGCTGCCTGATGAAGTTATTGACAGTGTTGTTGTTCACGAACTCTGCCACAGAAAGCAGATGAATCACTCCGCAAAATTCTATGAGGAAATCGAAAAGTTTTTCCCCGATTACAGCCGCTGCCGCCTGTGGCTTAAACAGAAGGGAAATGAATATATGAACCGGATTCCGAAGTGATACGGAATCCGGTTCTTTTGGTTTTTATACTGTTCGGATAATCAGAGCCATATCGGTTGCCTGCGTTCACGGTTACAAAGCCGAGCTTATATATATCAAGATCGCCATTGCTTTGCGCCGCATAAGACGGCATAAGGGCGGCAGAGAGTATTATAAGAACACAAAGAAAAAAAGAAAGTGATTTTCTGAATTTCATTTTTACGGCCCCCTTGTTTTGTTGCAGATTAATTATACAACATATTACTGAAAACACAAGTGATGGCGAATAAAAAAGGCAGGGAACCGAGATTCCCTGCCTTTGTTGATAAAGTGTGTTTATTCAGGCTTCTTAATCTGATTGAGCTGCGCATTCATCTCAAGAAGCTGCTCTTTTGTCATCTTGATGCCTGCAGTTCCGAGAAGAGTGGTGAGCCTGATAACGGTGAAGCCGTTGAGCATCTGCATCATACCGTCGTTGAATTCAAAGCCTGCCATCATACTGTCAGCACCGTCGCCTACAGTCATAAGCCCCTTCATAAGGCTTGCAAAGAGCATTTTGCCCTCAGGTGCCTTGAGTACGTCGCCCATTCTGTCATTAAGGGAGAAGTAGCCCTCGCGCTCGGTGATATCAAACCAGTTGAGGATTGCGCCCTTTTCCTTGAGTCTGTAATCCTCGTTGAAGGTGCCCACCTTGCGGATAAGGCTTTCGTCGCGGCAATCGCCGGCAACGGCAACGAGCTTTGTCCGGGCGCTTACGGGTACGTCAAAATAGAAGAAATGCTCTGAGCTCTGCTTTGTGCCGAGGCTTTCGCCGTTTACGAAAAGCTCAACCTCGGGGAGATTTGAATATACGGTAACCTTTGTTACGTCTTCAACGCGGTCAACGTATCTCTTGCCGCAGATGTGAACGAACGGGTCGTCTGAAAGCCAGGCCTTGTATGCGTAGAAGGAATCCTTCTTGTACTTACGGTCAAAGGTAACGAGACCCTTGTGATTCTGACCGTTTTCGCCGCCCTCGCTTCTTGCGTCAGCGCCGAAATCGAACATATTCCATACGTGAGTTGCCCAGATATAGGGTCTCGTGAAAAGCTGTTTTATGAGCTCTTCGTGGTAATATGCCTGATATTCCTCGGTGTAGTCGCCCTGGGCGGGGGATGAGGTGTGCCAGTTGAGAGCCTCGCAGCCGTATTCGCTCATACCGATGGGAATATCGGGATACTTTGCGTGGAAAGCATCAAACCACGGGCCGTTCATTGTGGTGTCGCCGCCGTACCAGCCGAAATAATGGTTGTAGGATACAACGTCGGGAATCTGGATATAGGGGTCGTCAATGCTGCACATTGAAACCGCGGCGATAGTGGTGAGTCTTGTTTTATCCATTTCGTGAACAAGGTTGTTGAGCGCTCTGTGGTTATCGAGAAGGTCCTCGTTGGAGCCTGACATCGAAATCTCATTTGAAAGACCCCATACAACGATTGAAGCGTGGTTGTAATTCTGAGTTACAAGCTCTTTCATCTGTGAGATTGTGTTTGCTCTGCCGCCCTCCATATGCTTTGAAATGTAGGGGATTTCAGCCCAGATAACAAGACCCTTTTCATCGCACAGGTCATAGAAATACTGCGCGTGCTGATAGTGGGCAAGGCGGATTGTGGTAGCTCCCACCTCGCAGATGAGCTCGATATCCTCCTCGTGATGCTCGGGGAGGAGAGCGTTACCGAAGCCCCATCTGTCCTGATGCCTTGAAACGCCGCGCAGGGGATAGGATTCGCCGTTGAGGATAAAGCCCTTTTCGGGGTCAATCTCAAAGGTGCGGCAGCCGAAACGGGCACTCACGTTATCAAGCACGTCTTCGCCTGCAATAAGGCTTATTTCGGCGGTGTAGAGGTAAGGGTCCTTCCTGCCGTGCCAGAGGTGAACGTTCTTTATATCAATAACAGCCTTCGTTTCGGAAACGTCAACGGATTTTTCGCCGATAACAGCACCGTCTGCATCTCTTACGGTATAAACGAGGGTCTGCGCCTCCATAGCGTTTGTGATAAATGCTTCAATCTCGATTTTTGCATCTGCGCCGCAGATTTCGGGGGTAACCTTAATGCCGGGTCCTCCGTAATAATCAAGGTCAAAATGAGAGTTGCTCACGGCGATGATGTTTACGTCTCTGTAAAGACCGCCGTAGAAGGTGAAATCCGCCATCTGTGGATAAACCTCTTCGTTGGGGCTGTTGTCAACAGAAATGGCAATAAGGGTTTTTATGCCGATTTCTTCGGTGATATCAACTCTCCAGGTGGAGTAGCCGCCGTCGTGGCTTGCGAGCTTTTTGCCGTTTACGTAAACTGCGGCGGAGGAGTTTGCACCGTTGATTTCAAGATAGTATCTGTCGGCTTCGGGGAGGTCTTCCCTGTCAAGCTCTTTGATATAGGTGCAGGTGCCGCGGTAATAATCGTTGCCGCCGTCCTGGCCGTCAATGGCATTCCAGGAGTGGGGGAGGTTTACGAAATTCCACTTTTCGGGAATAGCTGAGGGGATTTCAGCCTCTTTTGCGAATGCCCATTTTCTGTTGATATTTATAATTTTTCTCATTTGTTTTCTCCTTAGGTTAAATTTTATCCGGCAGATTTCTCTGCCGGATGGGTAAGTTTTTACTGCTCAGCGGAGTGCTTTGCTTCGAGGTCTGCGGTCATCTGTGCAAGGGTCTTTTTATCAAGATTATAAACCACTGCAATGCCGATAAACTGAATAACTGCGCTGAAGAGGTACAGACCTGCTACAAGCCAGCACATATTGTGGGAGGTTTCAAAGCTCTGGCCGATTGTGCCGAGCTCTGAATCGTAGCCGAGAACACCCATTATTACAAGAACAACGGAGGGTCCGATGCCCTGAGCGAGCTTGCGGAAGAAGGAATGGAGTGAATAAACCGTACCCTCTTCGCGGGTGTTGAACTTCCATTCGTTATAGTCGATAGCGTCAGCCATCATTGCCCAGGAAACGCAGGTGTAAACACCCATACCGATGCCGAAAGCAATAAGACCTGCAAGGTATACGATAAGAGCGGTATCTCTGTTTTCAACAGTGGGGAAAATCATCATAATGGCACCGCCGAGAACGGATAAAAGAGTGCCTGCAACGGAAGCTTCCTTCTTGCCGAACTTATTGACAAGCTTCTTGATGAAGGGGAGGAAAAGAACCATAGGCAGGAAGCCTATCATCTGAACAATGCCGGACATTGATGCCTTGTTGAAATAGGTTGCGAACATAATTGTGTTTGCGGTTGTTGCGGACTGCATACCGAGGAACATACCCATAGCGGCGATTGTTGCGCCTACAGCAGGGCGGTTTCTCATAAATTTGCCGAAAGCACTTATGATATTGAGCTTTTCGCCGTTTTCGTTGGTCTTTACGGTGTTTTCGTCAACACGGATGGTGATTGTTTTAATCATAAACATAAAGGCGATGAAGCCGAGCACGCCCATAATGAGTGCAGCCCAGAAAACACGCTCGCCCAGAAGAGTTTCAAACTGTTCACCTGTGAGAGGGTCAAGAACCGGGTCACCGATTTTATATGCCTCGCCTGTGATAGGATTGGTGTGGTAATCGCCTGTTCCGTCATAAGTAACCTTCTGCCAGATAAGCATGGGGAGGATAATCATGGGGATGATGTTGCCGAACATTGAGCCGATGCTGCGCCAGGTTGAAAGCTGAGCGCGCTCGCCGCTGTCCTCAGTAATGAGCGAAAGCATTGAACCGTAGGGGACGTTGGCAACGGTGTAGCAGGCATCCCATACGATATAGCCGAGAACGAAAAGTATGGCTTTAACTACAACGCTTGCATTGGGGAAGGGAAGGAAAACCGCAGCGCCTGCAACAAGCAGACCGCAAGCACCAACAAAGATATACATCTTGAATTTTCCCATTTTGTACTTTCTCTTGTCATTGTCAATCAGGCTGCCGATAAGGGGGTCGTTGATAGCGTCCCAGGCCTGAACGAGCAGCAGGAGAATGGACAAAAGACCGGTTTCCATCATCATGTAAACCAACCAGAAGGTCTGAACTGTGCCCTTGAGTGCAAAGCTCATATTGCAGCCGAAGTCACCGGCAGCGTATGCAATTTTGTCACGCATACCGAACTTACGGTAGCCGTTGGAGTCCGCAGTTACGTTTTTCTTCATTATATTCCCTCAACTTTCATAAATTTGGTCACCACAGTGGATTTAATTTGTTTGATTTGACCAATTCTGACGATTATATTTTAAAGGAAATAGTATTATTATGTTATAATTTTTTTTGCATTTTTAGTATTTTTTTTGTTTTATATTGAATTTTTCTAAAAATTATACAATAATATAGATATGTCACACAAAAGGGAGGGCTTTTGATGCCTTTTACTGCCGAGTTGAGCTTCTTCAGGCGGCTGATGAAAAATTCCCATATTGATACTCATATCATACCAAACGGTGAGCCTGTACCTGTTCAGATTGACAGAGGGCTGCGTGATTTTCTTAAAATGCAGGATGATTACGCGCACACTTTCGGCAGCTTTTTTGAAAGCCTTGATAAAGGGAAAATCTACAGCATAAAGGATGGTTTTTACTGCTGTTATATTTTTATGCTTCTGCCGGATAATAGTCTGCTTGCGGCGGGCCCGTATCTTAACGGCGAGCTTACGCATCAGAGGATATCCGAAGCGGCAGAGAGGTACGGCATTCCGCAGAGCATTTCGGCACAGATGATAAAGTATTACGGCAACCTTACCCGTGCCGACGAAAAGAATCTTTTTATCCTTTGCAGTACCCTTGGCGAGAGCGTGTGGGGCTCTGCGCACAAGCCGGAGATTGAGAGCATCAATCTTTCTGCGCCCGAAAAAACTGAATACGATGAGCAGAGATTCAGCGCAAAGAACGAGGATTCCCTGCTTTCCATACAGATTTTAGAGGAGAGGTACGCAGCCGAGGCAAGGATGATGCAGGCGGTGTCGCAGGGTATGACCCACAAGGTGGAGCAGCTTTTCGGGCGCGCATCGGGCCTTGTTTTTGAAAAGCGCGCGGAGGACCCCGTGCGCAATATGAAAAACTATCTGATAATCAGCAACACGCTTATGCGAAAAGCCGCGGAATACGGCAGTGTGCATCCGTTTTACATTGACGGCCTTTCGTCCGACTTTGCGGTAAAAATTGAAAAGGTGCGTTCCGTTCCCGAAGCGAACGATCTGATGTATGAAATGGTGCGCAGATACTGTTCACTTGTAAAAATGCACTCTATGAAGGATTATTCCCTGCTTGTGCAGAGGGTGCTTACCGCTGTTGATTCCGACCTTACCGCCGACCTCGGGCTTAAAAGGATAGCATCGCATCTAAACGTCAATGCCAGCTATCTGTCGTCACTTTTCAGAAAAGAGACGGGCAAAACTCTTACGGAATACGTAAACCGCAAGCGCATTGACCACGCCGCATATCTTCTGCGTACAACTGACCTGCAGGTGCAGGCGGTTGCCCAGCAGTGCGGAATATTCGACGTAAACTATTTTGCCAAGATGTTTAAGAAATACACGGGGAAAACACCTAAAACTTACCGCGAAGAAAAATAAGGGGGATGTAAAAAAGAAGCTGTCTCACTTTTTCAGCGAGACAGCTATTTTTTTAATCTAAAGCATAAGCTCCATAAATTTTTCCTTGAACATTTTCACGTCAACCTTTGTTACAACCGTGGCGGCAGGATTGCCCTCACCGCTGAAGGCTTCATAGGTCGCATCCTCGCGGTAAAAAATAACCTGACCGTAGGTTTCGTTCTTCTCGGTGCAGCATTTGCAACGGCAGGTTACCTTATCAAGAACAAATCCGTCCCACAGCGCAACGGCCATTGCAACGGCATCAGCTAAATCTGCAACGGCAAGATTCCTTGTTAAAACGTTGAACTTAAGAAGCTCCCTTGTGGCTTTTTCAAGAAAACGTCCTGCTTTGGTTCCTTTCGCCATAAGGGCAAGCTCGGAACTGTTAATTCCTATATCGCCTGCGCAAAGGTCAAAGCCGGTTATCGTAACGGGAGCGCCCGAATCAAGCATAATTGAATACGCGTGGGCATCCGTAAACACGTTGAATTCCGCAACGGGGGTTACGTTGCCGGGGCCAAAGCCGGGGGTGCCCATACTCCAGATATGCTTTACCTTTTTCATTATTTCACGGTCAGTAAGCACGGCAAGAGCGATGTTGGTGGC
>JAZNUP010000137.1:0-7183 GCA_045592385.1 Acutalibacteraceae bacterium | reverse complement strand
CTGATTATGTCCGGAAGCAAGGTTCTCACCAATGCATCCATTACGTCTTCCGATATGCCCGAAATCATTTCGGACGGCTTATTGTTTTCAGCCACGGAAATTGGTTTTGTTCTCCTTTCTGCGTTTTGTCAGATAGGAGGTTCCTTATCATTCAATGTTTTTAATTCGGTTTTTCCCACCATAATTTCTTTGTTAAAAATTCTACAAATACTATCGCTTTTTCCGTGCAATAAAGCCAATAGGGCACTGGCGTTATGCAAATTGTTTTCTTCTAATAGTTCTTCTTTTTTTACATTGACAATCAAATCGTTTTTCATTTCCGTCACCTTTACTGTTATTTTTGTTTTTGCATATTAATATTGTTGTTATCAAACCTTCTTCCACAGAATTTTATAGTTGTATATATTTGACAAAAATCGCTAAATATCACGCGAAAAAATTTAAGTTTTTCCAAGTTTCTATCTTTTGCACAAGTTGAATAATTGTAAATTGTGCAATATTACGGCACAAAACGACAAAAACCGCATTTGAGCCGTGGCTGCAACTCTAATGCGGTTTAAGATAAATCTTTTCTTTGACATAGTAATATTAAACTGTTATAATTTAACAAATAAACAAACAATTTGACGAAAAGGGGTGATATTTGTTGATAAGTTTTGAAAGAGCGACTGAGATTGCAGATTTATACTATAACGACATATATCATCTTTGTCTTTCAAGACTCAAAAAGGAAGAATACGCTGCTGACGTTACTCAGGAGGTTTTTCTTTTCTTCCAGGAAAAATACAATGAACTTGAAGATGGTTACATAAAAGCGTGGCTTTATAAAGTTGCCGATAACAAAATAAAGGAAGAGTTCAGAGATATCGCAAAGAGAGAAAAGGAGCTTATTTACGGAACGGCTTTCGGTTCGCGAACAAGCACGGATATCCTTTATGAAATGCAAGAGGATAATAAGGTGACTCCGGAAGAGATCGAAGAAAAGAGGAAAAGCATCCTTTCTTCATTAAGTGAAAAAGAGCTTGAGCTTTTTGAAATGGTTTACACCAAACATATGGAATACAAAGAATTGGCAGAGGCTTTTGATATTTCTGAACACGCAGTCAGGGCAAGAGTTTACAGGCTCAGATTAAAAATCAAAGAAAAATCAGCCTTCGTATTTATGGCAATTTTGCTTCTTTTTATGAAATTTTAAAATTTTTTAAAAAAATTTGAATTTTTTTGCGTGACAAAACGCATTTTCCGTCATATATATATGAAGGAGGTTTTGCGTTTTATCAATCATAACTATAGGAGGTGAACAAATCCATGGGAAACAAACGAGATTTCAGCGCTGAAAAGCAGTCTTTAAAGGACAAGCTTATGGCAATAATTCTGCTTGAAGCTTCAAAGGACTATAAGGAAATGGACAGCGACCTTGTAACGGAATGCGTTGATTTTCTCATGGAGCTTGAAGGAAAGCAAAAACTTACAAAATCAGAAATTGAACAAAGAGTAAATGCAATACCGTTCAAGGGCAGGGTTACTGCTGTAGGCTCTTACACCAAGAAAAAGATAAGAGCCAAGAGGCTTGCCATTATAGCGGCAATACTTGCGATTATTATTGCACTCTTTGGTTTAATAGCCGTCGGGTCGGGCGATACAATCAGCGAGTTTTACAGAAAGCTTACTTATTCTGTTATGCAAAAGCTTCAAAACAACCCGACAACCGTAGACGGTGTAACGTTTGGTAAATCAGACAAAACAACGATGTATTCCTCAATTGAAGAGCTTATGGTAAGCGAAAAAATTGAGATTTTATATCCAACCTGGCTACCCCAAGACGAAAAGATTATCGGTGTATGGTGTTTAACTGAAAACGGAGCAGAGAGATATATATTCCAGTGTATAGACTCTTCTCAAGGTATTGATATTGACCTGAATAAAGGTTTAACTGAATCCTTAAAGTCAAACTGCATAAAAAAAGAAATTGCTGGTTTTACAGTTTATTATATTGAAACAGCTCAATACATACAGGCAAATTTCGTTTATAAAGATAATCTTTATCTTGTAAAATCCGATACAGAAGATAATCTTTTCAAAATCATTGAAAATTTGAAGGAGATTAACTGATATGAAAAAAATTATTGCACTTATTATGGTTGCTGTTTCCCTCTTTTCCGTAATGTCAATGTCTGTTTACGCAGAGGGTACAGAAGAAAACACGGTTACCGTTACCGTAAATGACGTTGAGTTTGTTTTTGATGCAGACACATCCGAAGATTTCCGCAACAAAACTATTGCGCATTATTTTAATCACGATGACGGCGCAGAAGCATACGGCCTTACCTGCACTCTTTTCGGCCATAAGCTTGAAAGCTCAGCTACTTATGCAATAACACACAAAGTAAGAGCAACAGACCCCAGATGCTTACGTGAAACGTATAATACTGAAGTTTGTTCCAGATGTGATTATACAAACTCAACTCTTATCAGCTCAACATATATCAGCTGCTGCTAATGCTTTAAGCGCAAAACCAACTTCAAATCTTTTGCCGGTGCGTTTAGCCGCGCATCGGCAAATACCTTTGGGTGATAGAAAATGAAAGATAAATTAACCGTCTGCCTTTTTGGGCACAGAATAATTGAAGATTATATAACCGTTGAGGCTAAGCTATATGAGCTTCTGCGTATTATAACGCAAAGAGAAAGCAGAGAAATTGAGTTCCTTATAGGCAGAAACGGCGATTTTGATCAGATAACGGCATCTGTTATCCGAAAGCTGAAAAAAGAAACGGGCAATGAAAACCTTTTTCTGACCCTCGTTCTTCCCTATGAAACTGCTGAACTGCGAAACAACACAGAAGCATTTGAAAGCTATTATGATTCAATTGAAATCTGTGAAGCTTCCGCTGACTGCAATTTCAAATATGCCATTGTGGCAAGAAACAGAGATATGGTTGACCGTTCGGATATGGTTGTTGTTTATGTTAAGAACGAATCGGGCGGTGCATACCAGGCCCTAAAATATGCAGAGAAAAATCAAAAGCGAATAATTAATCTCTGTCACACCCAAAGCGAAAAATAACCGAGTCTTCTTCAGACTCGGTTATTTTTTTGAAATTTTTTTGATTTTTTTGCGTGACAAACCCGATTTTTCGTCATATATAAATATAGACAAAAATCAGAGGTGATATTTTGAAAGAATACAAGTGTTGCCTTGCTCAGGTGAGAACATATCTGAATGACAAAACGCTCAAGCTAAACGAGAAAAAACTGGATAAGCTTATCAGCGAAGAGCTTGAAAAGCCAATAGAAGAAATGGATACGGATTTAATAGATCTTTGCCTGAATGCCCTTGTTGCGTACAGAGCATATATGTCAGAGCGCGAAAAGAAGAAATAGATGTTTTTTGCTTTTGGCAAAAGAAGATAATATTACAAGTATTTCTGCATATAAACCGGGTTCTGATATTAACCAACTTTTTCTGCGTTCTCGGCATAATACTGTGCCTGTGCGTTCCAGAGTTCGGAGTATTTGCCGTTTGGATTTTCGAGGAGTTCTTCGTGGGTGCCCTCCTGAATGACTTTGCCGTTATCAAAAACAACAATTCTGCTGCAGAATCGGCAGGATGAAAGTCTGTGGGAAATATAAACGGCTGTTTTGCCGCCTGCAATATCATTGAATCTTGAATATATTTCGCTCTCGGCTATGGGGTCGAGTGCGGCGGTGGGTTCATCGAGAATTACAAACGGTGCATCCTTATAGAGTGCTCTCGCAATGGCAATTTTCTGTTCTTCACCGCCCGAAAGGTCTATTCCGTCTTTTTCATAGAGCTTGTAGATTGATTGCTCCAGTTTCTTCGGGAATTCCTCAACTCTTTCTTTTACGCCCGCCATTTCAAGGCATTGCCATACTCTTTCTTCGTCGTATTCATCAGAGCAGGCAACATTTTCGCCAACGGGAAATGCAAGCAGCTTGAAATCCTGAAAGACGATTGCGAAAAGCTTTAAGTATTCGGCGTAGTCAAACTCACGGATGTCAATTCCGTTGAGCGTGATTTTGCCTTCGGTGAGGTCATAAAGACGGCAAAGAAGCTTTATCATAGTTGATTTACCGCTGCCGTTCATACCCACAACCGCAAGCCTTTCGCCTGACTTAATCTTCATACTGAAATTCTTTAAAATCAGAGGCTCGGTTTCGGGATAGGCAAACGAAACGTCGTGAAATTCAAAAACAGAGTTTGCAGGGTCAATGCCGTCAACTGTTCTTGTGCCGTTTTCCATATCGGAAACAAGATTGAGATATTCAATTTCCTGCTTTAACTGAGCGTTGTTTGCGCGCAGATAGCCTGCGTTGCCCGCAATATCCGTGCAGGCAGAAATCAGCTTTGTTATAGCGCCGTAATATTCAACAACCTTGCCTGCACCGAATGCACCTGCAAGCGCTTTGAGACCGACGAAAATATAGACAAGACCGCCGAGCAGATTTGTTGAAACTGTGCTTATCTGACCGATGGTTGCCCAGACTCTGAAAACCTCTTTTCTCATTTCAGAGGTAGGATTATAGATCTTTTCGGTGATTTCTTCGTTGATAAGCCCTTTTTCGTTGAAAATTCTGACATCCTTGCCGCTTTCGTTTTCGTTGAGATATTTCTGATTGTAGTATTCAAGAACAGGGTTGAATTTTACAACTCTGTTGAAAATATTGAACTGCTTTTTTTCGCTCAGGCTGTGATACTTAACCGAAAGTACAATCATAACGGCAGAGAAAATAACAAGCGACATACCGAGCAGGGGCGAATCAACAAACGCCATAAATCCCGTGAGCGGTGCAGGCGATTTACTGAAAACCATACCCGAAATCATAACAATTGCAACGATAATTGAGAAAACGCAGGATATCATTTCTGCCACGCATTCGGCAACCCACGTCAGACCGTTGCCGTTGTTTGCGTTTTCTTCGATTTTGCCACGGAGCTCCTGAACGGATGAGCTTTCCGCCTTTGCATAGTCGAGCTCAAGAGCTTTTCGGGAGAGAAGTGCAGAATGCTTTTCCCAACAGCTGTTGAGCATTATCAAGGCTTTTCGGTTGATTGTTCTTATTATAACGTCAATAACAAGTGTTGTGATTGTTGCGATGAGAACGTATTTCAATATCTGCTCAAAGCCCTGCTTTTCGGTGAGTGCGGTGATGACAAGACCCGTGCAGTAAATTGTGATATAAGGCGAAACGGCACGGAGAATTTTAACGATGAGATTGAGTGAAAAATAGTTTTTGCCGAGATAGATTTTAACAAGCTTCAGACCTTGTCTGATTATCTCAAAATCTTCTCTGAAGTCCGTGAAAAACTTCTTCATATAATCGCCTCCTCTCTGTAATATCGGCTCTGTGTTTCAAACATTTCGGCGTATTTGCCGCCGAGTTCAAGCAACTCCTCGTGTGTTCCCGTTTCGGCAATTTTTGCATCGTCAAGAAGAATAATTCTGTCGCAGAAACGGGTTGAAGAAAGTCTGTGGGATATGTAAATTGCGGTTTTATCTTTTGTGAGCTCGCTGTATTTGAGATACATATCGTTTTCTGCTATTGGGTCAAGCGCTGCAGTCGGCTCGTCAAGAATGATTATCGGCGCATCTTTATAAAGTGCCCTTGCAAGCAGAAGTCTCTGAAGCTCACCGCCCGAAAACGCAACTGCGCCTTCGTGCACTTCACGCACAAGAAGAGTGTTTTCTTTCTGCGGCAGACTTTCAACCTTATCGAGTATGCCTGCAAGCCTCATACATTCACGGAGTCTTTTGCGGTCAATTTTGTTTTCCTCGCAGAGTGCAATATTCTTTGCAACCGTTGCAGGCAGCAACGCACAATCCTGAAAAAGTGTTGAGAATAGCTGATAGTATTCGTCACGGTTGAAAAGTCGGCTGTCAACGCCGTTTATGAGAATCTGACCTTCGTTCGGAATAAACAGTCCGCAGATGAGTTTTACAAGCGTGGATTTACCTGCACCGTTTACGCCGACAATCGCTATTCTTTCACCCTTGTTTATTTTAAGTGAAAGATTATCAACTGAAGGCTTTTCGGCTTCATCATAAGAGAAAGTAAGATTTTTAAGCTCAATTTCGCAGGGCAAATCCTTGCCCGACGGCAGCTTTTCACCATCTTTGACGTTCATTTTATCCTCGATATCAAGGAATTGTCTGAAATCGCTGACGTTGTGTGCGCCCGAAATAATTTCCGAAATTGAGTCAACAAGCCTTGCAAGCCACTGACCGAAGCCCGTTATCGCACCGAAATAGAGAGAAAAATCGCCGAGCGTCATCTCGGAATTGAGCTTGAGATGAATGAGATAGATATACGCACCAAGGCTTACGCCGAATTTGAAGACATCTTCAAGCATACAGTTGAAGTAGTGGCCGTTGTTCCTTTTGATGTTCCACCAATTTGCATCGTCAAGGTGTTTATCTATTTTTTTCATAAGGAAGTCGGACATATTGTAAATTCGGACGTCCTTTGCGTTTGAAAAATCCTTTGAACGGTAGGTGACGTAGTGCAGCCGCAGGAAGATTTCCGCAACCTTGTCTCTCATCTTGTCTTTCCATTTCTGGAAAATCAGCCAACCTGCCATGCTGATGCCGTAGCAGATGATGAGAATGGGGATAAACCACGGGTTGCACTCAACTATAATTGCCGTGAAAGCTGAAAATCCGAAGAAATACGACACGACCGAGCAGTTAAGCTCAATAAATCTTGCAACGCTTCCGTCCCAGCCGTGAATCGCATTCCACGCTTTTTCACGCAGAACACGGGTTTCGTTGTAGGTGTAGTTGTTATAGTCCATAGTCATAACCTTGTTGCAGATGAGCTTATGGAGCATAATGTCACGCGCGAGCATTCTGCCCTGCCACGTTTTGTTATACGAAACACCCTGAAGATATCCGAGGATAATCAGCGCCGCCGACATCAGGCAAACCTTTAAAAGCAGGTCGGACGCAGCGGCTTTGTTCTCAACGCAGTCAAGAACTACTTTGGGCAGGTATGCCGCCACAACCGAGCTTATTGCGCCCAGCGGAGTGAGCCCGATTTGCATAATTACGTAGGATTTATCAAAACTCCAATGCTCTTTGAGCATAAATTTTAAGTTGCTGAAATAATTATATTTTTTCTTCACACGCTTTCCCTCCTGATAAGTGAAAGAATTATTGAAACG
>JAZNUP010000136.1:0-2211 GCA_045592385.1 Acutalibacteraceae bacterium | reverse complement strand
GTGTGATTTGCCCTGATTTTCAAGAGACTCTTCAATTTCCCTGTAGCCTATGGGGTCAAGAAAGCTTATTGCCCTGTGCTCAAGCTCCTCCTTCATTGCTCTGATACCTAAACGGTGAGCAATGGGAGCGTATATTTCAAGAGTTTCTCTTGCCTTGTCACGTCGTTTTTGTGCAGGCAGAAAATTAAGAGTTCTTACGTTATGGAGCCTGTCGGCAAGCTTGATGATAATAACTCTTATATCCTCAGACATAGCAAGAAGCATTTTGCGGACATTTTCCGCCTGTTGCTCCTCTTTATCCTTTATATCAAGTGGAACCTTACCCAATTTTGTGAGCCCGTCAACAAGGGCTGTTATTTCGGGGCCGAACTCCTTGCAGATATCGTCAAGAGTGATATCTGTATCCTCTACGGTGTCGTGGAGCATAGCCGCCGCAACGGACTGATAATCCATACCGTAGTTTAAAACTATTGTTGCAACCGCAATAGGGTGGATAATATACGGCTCGCCTGACGAACGCTTCTGATTTTTGTGGCATTCATCTGCTATTCTGAATGCTTTGTCGATAAGAGCGGCTTCTTTTTCTGAAAAAAGCTTTGATGCCTGCTCCTTGAGTTCATCATACATAAGCTCAACGTTCATATTTTCGCTCATCATCCACACCTCCTATTTCGTTGCTTTTTTGAAAATCCTTGAATTTTCGAGATTTGTTTTACCCTCCTTGAGCGTGGGGTAATACGCTTCGTCACGGCATTCAACAATACCGAGCTCCTGTAAAACATCCAATGCAATAAGGCAGGCTGTTATTCTGCTTTCAGAAAGCTTCAGGCTTCTTGCAAGCGCATGTGCACTGCCCTTCCACCCTGCACTGCCTCTTATTGCTCTGTAAACGCTACCGCAAAAATCTCTGTCGATGTTGATTTTTTCCTTCAACTCTCTTGAAACCTCTTCTGAACGGCAAAACTCTTCATAGTCGTTTACAGCCGAAATTAACGCATCCTCATCACAATCACTGAATCTTATATCCTTTATCTGAATACTGAGTCTTTCTTTCCCCTGGTATTCAGAGCTGCCGATTTTCACCGCAACGTCAACCTTGTCACCGATTTTGAAATCAAAATTATTCAGCTTTGGTGAAAACCAGATTGCTTTTATAGTTTGCATATTTCTGCTGAATTCAAGAATCATATATTTACCGTTACCTGCAGAATGAGCAGATTCAAACCTCATATTGAACAAACCGAACACAGGCTGGGGGTTTTCTGCACCAAAGGGTTCAAGTAAGGAAAGTGAAGAAATAATGCTCAAATCAAGATACAACGGATTGAGCTTGCAATCAATTTTGAGAACGGGAACGGGTGTTGCTCTCGTCGCGGCATAGTCGTTGATTCGTTTTCTGAACTCGTCAATTCTGTCATTATCAAGGCTGAGCCCTGCCGCAAGAGTGTGGCCGCCGAACTGACGCAAAACGTCGGAGCATTCAGACAAAGCGTCATATAAATCGAAACCGTCAAGACTTCTGCCGCTACCCTTTGCACCTGCTTCGCTTTTTGAAATAACGATACAGGGCTTGCCGTATTTTTCCACAAGACGGGATGCGACTATACCGATAACACCCTGATGCCAGTCTTCACCGTCAACAACAAGAATTCTACTATATTTTATACAGGGGTTACTTTCAATATACTCTATAGCCGACTCTGTTATTTTAGCCTCGGTGCTTTGCCTTTCGGAGTTGGCTTTTACAATCTCCTCTGCAAGCACCATTGATTCTGCTTCATCGTTGCTGATAAGAAGCTGCAACGCTTTTTCAGCCGTGTACATTCTTCCTGCGGCGTTTATTTTCGGAGCAAGTCTGAAAGCAAGCCCGCCCGAATCAATTGCAGTGCCGACAGCACTCACCTCTGACAAGGCCTTGAGCCCCGGTCTGAGATCGCCGTTCTGCAAGCCGTAGTTTACAATTTCTATACCCCGTTTAACTATTATTCTGTTTTCGCCCTTCAAGGGTACAATATCTGCAACTGTGCCCAGAGCAATTATATCACCGTATTTTTCAAGAAGGTATTCGCCGTCATCACCCTCAATGGCACTGATGAATTTAAAGGCAACGCCAACTCCTGCCCATTCGGTGAAATCACAATCGCAATCCTCTCGGTGGGGGTCAACAACAGCGACCGCCGCGGGAAGAACATCACCAACCTTGTGGTGGTC